>CAYJWH010000010.1:5033-19605 GCA_964373875.1 uncultured Candidatus Saccharibacteria bacterium
GGATTGAAAAGGGAGTTACGGCCGGAGCGGGATTTTTGGGATTCAGGGTGCCGGTGCAAAAAAATTGCGTTCCGGTGTCTGCTAGTTTGACGCAGGAGCAAGTGATCCAAGATTTGGATTTGCTTGACGAAACACCAACGAAACTTACCGTTGTGACAGCTCCTGGAAACCTAGGAGATCCTACAATAGGCAAAACACTTTGCGAAACCGAATATGAAACCAAAACCCCCGGCTCTCTTATTGCCGCCGGTTTGAAAGACGCTGTTTATTCGGGCCTTGATTCCGCGAAACTGGCGGACGAGATCAACGAAGCCATTGCCGCCATTGTAACCGCGCTTTTGAACAAGGTGATTGCCGCGAGTTCCGGCGGCGGAGGAGGAATTATAAGCGGAAGCTTCTCTGACGTATCGGACCCAAATTCCTTCACTCCATCCACGTCCAAGTTTTTCACGGATAAAATTGATGATGCCTTTGTAAGAATTCAAGAAGCCCAAGTTATAGTTGCAAATAAGCTAAAAGGTGATCTTTCGGCAGAGGACAAAGCAACGCCCTTGAGCCATCTTGAAAAGCTCAATATATCCGGTGGGGTTATTTTGGGCTTCCGAATTAAACTTACCGAGACCACAGATCCGAACGAACTTCAAAATATCAATAACCAGTTAAACAACTTCCTGGTCGGCGCCGAGCAAGCCATTCAGGACGCCACCGGTAGCACGGGAAGCGCTACCATAAAGACTGATCCGAACGAAAACGTTCTTCTCTTTGCCGACAACGCCAAAACCTATGCCGCCAGCGCGATTCTCTTCCTTGAACAAAAAATTTCGGTGCTGGCCGCCTCTTTAGCCACCACGACGGCCACAACTACGCAAACCATCCAGGATCAGTCCTTACTAAATGTTTTATCCACGCATAAATCGGAGTCGGAAAAACTGCTTGATGGTCTTACGGCTACCCGCCTTAAATTTGCTACTGCCATAAATTCCGGAAATCAAATAGACCCGAAACTAACGCAGGATCTCTTGGGACAAATTTTGAAAATCAGCGATAAAGTATTAGCCATCTACAAACTCTGATGCTTGTGAACTTTCTGAAAAATAAGCCCCGCACCTTTTCTTGGCTATATTCTGCGCGAGGATTTTTCTGTCAGAAAAAGGTGCGGGGTAAAATTTTATCAAAAGTATTTCTAATACTCGCGGTAATTTTATTTTCCTTGACCCTTACGGCTACCGCGGCTTGGGCCGCACCCGACCCGGTTAGTTCAACCGCGGGAAGCGCTATTGGTCAGGGAGTTACGGCCTTGGCTTTGGTCCCGATTTTAGCGGTTCTTGTAGTTGTGCAGGCGGTTATGTTTGCCGTTATGAGTTTTGCCGGATATCTCTTGGATATGGCTTGGCAGGCAAATATTTCTCTAAACCCGGCCAATATGCTGGTCGTGCAAGAGGGCTGGCGCATCATGCGGGACCTCGCCAATGCCTTTTTTATACTTATAATCCTTTGGATTGCCTTTACTATTATCTTTAACTTTGAAAATCTTGGCGGTAGGAAGCTTTTGGTGAGAGTCGTAGTGGTCGCTCTCTTGATCAATTTCAGTTTGGCAATGGTGACGACTGTTTTCGGATTTACTAATATGATCGCCGGTATATTTGCAAGCAAAATAAAAGACAACGATGTGGCCGGAATCATTGTCAGCGCCACCAAGTTCCACACGGTGGTAAACCAACTAAGCCAAGCCGATGTAAAACAACTGGCGGACAACAAGAGGGCGCAAGAGAAACTTGAAGAAACCGCAAAAGAGTCCGCTACCTTCACACAGAAATGGGGGACAAAAGACACTCTGCTTGCGGCTCTCGGAGTCAAGCAAGCCAATGCCCAGCTTTTGGGAGGACTCGCGGGTTGCGGCTTTGGAGCTGTGTTCGGAAGCTTTATACCTGTTGTCGGCACCGCTGTAGGTTGCGTGGCCGGAGGAATTAGTGGAGCCATCGTTGATTCTCTTTTGGGAATCAGTTCATCAGTTATTAGTGGGGGAATTAAATTAGCGGTTACCACCGCCCTGTCCAGTCTCTTATTGCTTTTTGGCGCGGCCGGCTTTGCCCTTGGCGCCATTGCTCTTACGATCAGACTTCTTGTAGAGGTCATGCTTTCTATTCTGGCACCGGTGGCGCTCGCTCTGCACGCGATACCAAATAAAGGCGTTTCCAAATATTGGGATCAATGGTTGAGTACACTTCTCCGCTGGGCATTTTTTGCCCCCATGTTTTATTTCCTGTTCTACATGGCACTTTTCATGCTCCAGACTTACGACAAAGCGGCAACTTCCGCTCAAGGCTCTCTCACCAGTATTAATGTTATAGGTGACTTTGACCGCATTTTGCAAATTGTGGTTGCTTTTGGATTTATTTTTCTCGCGGTCAAACTCTCGCGAAAAACCGGAGGGGTGGTGGCCGAGACGGCCATTGACTGGGGCAAGAAGCTCGGCGTGGCTGGAGTCGGGCTTGCGGGCAGAGTGGCTATGCCAGCCGTTGGCGCGGCGGCTACCGCGGTTGGCAAAGGTATTTCCGGAATAGAAAGTCCGGCGATGAGAAAAATGCTTGCTCTTCCCTTGAGAGGTCTTACTAAGGTTGCCGTAGCTGGTCGCCGGGCTGAAGAAAAAGCAAAGAAAAGTTACGGGGGATGGAACGCTGATGAGAAGGCCCGCGCGCTAGAAGCCGGAGGACTTCCGCAAGCAGATCGCTTGGCGCTAATGAGGGGTCTTCTTGCTGAAAGAGAGCTTGGGCTAATAGGGAAATCCCGACCTGATCTTGTGCAAGAAACAATCGTAATGGAAAAGAGAATGGGTGGTGACTGGAAACCTTATGTTCGCTCTGACCCCACCCTAGCCGAAGAGAGTTATTATGAACATCGGGAAATTGAAACTGCCAAAAACGATATGGCCACGAAAATGGGCGGAAGAGCAGAGGACTACTCTGGCAAGGAGACCGCGCTTTTCCTAACCGTGAAGAGCATGAGGCCGGAGCATTTTGGTGAAAACTTTAACTCGGGAGCTCTTAAAGCAGACACGACAGAAGGTCTCTTTTTCAGGCAGGTCATGCATGCGACCGGGCGCATGGAAATGTTCAACAGGATTAATCAAAACGATCCCAGCGCCCTAAAAGCCCTAAACGATGAACTTAATATCACGCCCGCAGAGGCCCAACAAAAAGCAAGAACAGCTCGGGAAGAGGCACAAAGAGCTAGAAGTACGGGCGATAACGGATTAGCGGAAAAACAAGAAAGACTTGCTCAAAGTTACGATACGGCGTATGACCGAATGCGGGCTATCATCAAGCGCATGGATCCATCCCAATTTAGGGCTTATGATACAAGTTTGGCCAGAGTCCTTGGGTTGCAGATGCCGGCCCTTACCGAGGACGAAAAGCCTGATGCTATCGTTAGAGAAGATCGGCAACGCTTGGCGCTCCGTAACTTACGGGATTCTATCCGCGAACTTGAGATCGCCATCAGAGACCGCAACCGTCTTACGGCGGGGAGCAGAGGACATGAAAGCGCTGGAGCAGTTATTCTCCAAAAAACAGGGTTGGACGCGGAACGTATGCAAGAGGTCCTTGGGGAATTGCAGAGGATGAAGCGGGAAGAAGTACAACTTGGGGAAACGCTAAGAAGACCGGCAACTTAAAATACTTATGGCAAAATTTTCTCAACAACTTATAGACGAGCAGTATAAGAAACTTCCGCAAGAGCTAAAGGACGCGATATTTAGCGTGGACATTGCCGACAAAATATTTGAGATAGGAAGAAAGTTCGCGATCACCATTGAAAAAAATGGCTTCCTGGCGGAAGAAACAGCTTTTGTAGTGCTCGGGCTTCTTAAGCCGGAAGAATTTACAGTAGCAATTAAAAGTCGCCTTGGCGTGGAAGACGACGAGGCCCACGATATTGCCAAAGAAGTGAATCGCCAAATTTTACTTCCGATACGCGAGGCGCTGAAACGTGCCCATCAGATAGAAATTCCGGACGAAGAAGCAGGAGATGAGAAGTCCCGATCGCAAGGCGATCGAGGATCCTCGACAAAGTCGGGACAAGAAGCAAGTACTCCTGAAATAATGCGGGCTATAACTGAAGGATCAAGGACAAACGAACCGAAAACCGCGTCCACAAAACCCATTGAACCGCTTGCGCCAAAACCACCAATTCCAGAAATACAACCCGGACACTTCCTGGACAAAAAAGAACTGGAAGACCTGAAACAAGAATTAATAGTTAAAAAGCAAGAAGTAAGACCGGTTATAGAGCAGAAAGTGGTCGTACCGCCGATAGAAGCAAGGCCTTCAAGCAACGAGCTAATACCGCCTCCTCCAAAATCCAAGCTTCAACCCATTGACCTGCGGCAAGGAGCGAAACCTCGTCCTATTCCGCCCCAATTCATAAGCGGCGCCATTTTCGTGCCACCCCTAAAGAGATCAGATGAAAAAATAATACCGGCCCCGGAACCAAAAATAACAAAAGAGTTTTCAGAAACCCCCAAACTACAGGATGGTTCTACTCCACTCACCACAGGAAAAAAACCAATAATAAAGTCTTTCGACCCTTATCGAGAAACAGCCGAATAACATGCGCCAATACCAAGTTCCACAATTTATCACCGTTGAGGATAAAGTATTCGGACCTTTTACTATTAAGCAGTTCGTCTACCTTGCCGCGGGAGGAGTGCTTATCTTCGGAGCCCGGTTTCTGCTGGCACCCTTTCTCTTCTGGCCCACGGCCGCTCTGGTCGGAGGGCTTGCCGGAAGTCTCGCTTTTCTCAAAATTAATGAGCAGCCCTTTCCGCTTGTATTCAAAAATATGATTTTTTATCTGCTTCGCCCTCGCCTATATATATGGAAGCAGGAACAACTGCAAAAAACTGACAAACAGGAATTAAAAGTTTCGGGGCCATCGGTAATCAGCATACCCAAAATAACTTCCTCAAAATTATCGGATCTTGCCTGGAGCCTTGATATCAAATCAAAAAGATAAAAGATTAAAGATAAAATAAATTATGCCCTCAAGCGTATCCGCGCAACAATTTCTGGCTCTCGACACTATTCGGGAGGATGTCGTTGTCTTAAAAGACGGCGGACTTCGCGTTGTTCTCATGTGCTCCTCGTTAAACTTTGCTTTGAAATCAGCCGACGAGCAAGATGCTATTATTTATCAGTATCAAAACTTCCTCAATTCTCTGGACTTTCCGGTACAATTCACAACTCATTCCCGCCGCCTCAATATTGCTCCATACCTAGACTCGCTTCTCGAGAGGCACCGAGAAGAAGAAAATGATCTTCTTAAAATACAAATAGCCGAATACGCGGAATTTATAAAAACCTTTACCGAGGCGACTAACATCATGTCCAAAACTTTTTATACCGTAGTCCCGTTTACCCCCCCGATATATGGCCAAAAGGGGATTATGGCTGGCCTTTTCAACACTTTCGGGTTAGCCAAAGATAAAAAAGATAGTGCCGCTTCTTTTGAAGAGTACAAGAACCAGCTCTGGCAAAGGGTAGAAACCATCATGGCCGGGCTCCAGAGCTTCGGAGTACGAGCCATGCCTCTTAACACGGAGGAGTTGATTGAACTTTTTTACGGGCTTTACAACCCAACGGAATTTGAGAGGGTTTCCGGCCCGGTTGATATTAATCAGTCGTAGGGTGTTAGAAATTAGAGATTAGAAATTAGAAATTTAGTAAATGGCTCTATTCGCTAAAAAAGAAAAAAAGGAAGAGGAAGGAATTGCCGCGGTATTTCCTGAGGAAATTTATCGCACCGGAGAACTTGCGTTAAAAGACGTGCTTTCTCCCTCGGCTCTTGAAATCAATCCCACTTTTGTGCGGCTGGGGTCAAAGCTGGCCCGTACCGTTTTTGTTTTTTCCTATCCTCGGTACCTCCACACCGGCTGGTTTAGCCCCATTATTAATTTAGATAAAATTTTTGATATCTCCATGTTTATCCACCCGGTAGATACGGCCGCCATGCTCCGGACTCTCCGCAGGAAAGTAGCGCAGGTTCAATCGCAGATCTCAACTAGAGAAGAAAAAGGATTAGTGCGCGATCCGATTTTGGACACGGCTTACCGAGACCTTGAAGAACTGCGTGATAAACTCCAACAAGCCACCGAAAGAATTTTCAACTTCGGGCTTTATCTTACGATCTACGGATTCAGCGAAGACGAGCTAAATAAAGCGGAGAACGAAATTAAGTCTTTGCTTGAAGCAAAACTTGTTTATACCAAGCCCGCGCTTTTCCAGCAAAACGAAGGATTCCAAACTATTATGCCGCTGGGCACCGACAAACTTGGCATCAATACTTATCTTAATTCCTCTCCGGTATCCTCTACTTTTCCTTTCGTCTCTTTTGACCTGACCTCCAATAAGGGGATACTTTACGGCATTAACCGGCACAACAATAGCTTGGTGCTTTTTGACCGCTTTTCCTTGCCAAATTACAACTCGGTAATTTTCGGAACAGCCGGCGGAGGCAAAAGTTATCTGACCAAGCTTGAAATACTGCGTTCTCTGATGTGGGGGATTGATGTCATTGTTATTGACCCGGAAAGAGAGTACGAATATCTGGCCCAAGCCGTAGGCGGATCATATATAAACATCTCTTTAACTTCCAAAAACCACATAAATCCCTTTGATCTTCCCGTGGCGCGGGAAGATGAATCTCCTTCGGATGTGCTTCGCTCCAATATTGTAAACCTTATCGGCCTATTCCGTATTATGCTCGGAGGACTAACCCCGGAAGAAGACGCGATTCTTGATGCTACGATCACCGAAACATATGCCGCGCGCGATATTAACGCCGAATCAGATTTTTTGAAAGTAGCCCCGCCGACTCTTTCGGATCTTGAGCTGGTTTTGGCCTCAACCGCCGGTGGAGAAAACCTGGCCATGCGCCTCAAAAAATATACCACCGGAACCTGGGCAGGATTTATTAACCAACCCACTAACTTAGAGATGGACAACCGTCTGATCGTATTTTCCGTCCGCGATATGGAGGACGAACTGCGTCCGGTGGGAATCTTTCTGGTGCTTCGCTATATCTGGAATACTATCCGCGTAAACTTAAAAAAGCGCCTCTTGGTGGTGGATGAGGCCTGGTGGCTTATGAAAAACGAAGATGGAGCGTCTTTCCTTTTTGGTATTGCCAAAAGATGCCGAAAATATTATCTGGGCTTAACTACCGTCACCCAGGACGTGGGCGATTTCTTGAATTCCCCGTACGGGAAACCGATCATCACCAACTCCTCCATGCAGATTCTACTAAAACAATCTCCGGCTACCACCGACGTGGTTATGCAGACTTTCAATCTTACCGAAGAAGAAAAATTTTTATTGCTCGAGGCGGAACGAGGCGAAGGCATTTTCTTTGCCGGACTGAAACATATCGCCATCAAAGTCATCGGATCTTACACCGAAGACCAGATTATCACTTCTGACCCGGCCCAGCTTCTTTTGATAAAAAAGGCCAAAGAAGAGTTTTCTAGACAAAATGTCTAATTTCTAATTATTCTAATTCCATTAGAAAATTTTATTGGGAATTAGACATTAGGAATTAAGAATTTGGAAAGCTATAATATATTCATGGGGCACATTCTTAAAATTTTACTTTTGACTGCGATACTGCTGGGTGCGGGGGTGTCTTATGCCCAATTTATTCCCGACCCGGTCGCTCTCACCTCCTCTCCCGCCTCACCCTCTCCGGGTCAAGATTTTGTGGTAACCGCATCCACTCCGACTTTTGATAAAAATACGGCTACTTTCTCCTGGATAGTTGACGGAAGAGCACGTTCCGACTTGTCGGGACAGGGCAAAAATACAATTTCCTTAAAAGCGGATAAAGTCGGGTCGACCATCCGGGTAGGCGTGGAAGTTTCCACTCCGCAGGGACTCGGAGGAGATGCTTCTATTGTTATTCGGGTATCCGACCTGGTCCTTACCTGGTTTGCCGAAACTTATGTGCCCAGGTGGTATAAGGGTAAACCCTTGCCGATTCCGGAGTCGGTAGTAAGCATTGTGGCTGTCCCAGAAATTATGATTGGCAGGCGCGCCCTCGCACCCGGTAGTTTGATATACAGGTGGGACTTGGACGATCAGGAAAGGGCCCTTACTGGCGTAGGAGAACAGGTTTTCCGCGTAAAAACGTCGCTATTTCCTAAAAATCTGCATCAAATCAAAGTGGTCATTGAGGATTCCGAGAGGCAGATCCGTCAAGAAAAAGAAATTTTTATCGAGTCGTCAGAGCCGCGAGTAGTCATATATC
Source organism: uncultured Candidatus Saccharibacteria bacterium (assembly GCA_964373875.1). GTDB lineage: Bacteria > Patescibacteriota > Minisyncoccia > Sungbacterales > HO2-52-23 > CAYJWH01. Next base: position 13,332 of record CAYJWH010000010.1, read on the forward strand.
AATCAACGCCCTTGGGCGGACTTGAAGTTCGGTCTGCTCCGCCGTTGGCGCTCGTTTCCAGAGAAGATACGCGAGATTTTGTAGCAGAGCCGTTTTACTTTCCGGTTGCGACAAAGAAAAATCTGTCTTTTGGCTGGAATGTCGCCGGAGCCGATTTTACAGGAAATACCGGCAGAGAATCTTCCCTTTCTCTTGACATCAGCTCTCTGCCTTCTCAGCTGACTCAAATTCTAGTAACAATTCCTATTCCGAATTCCATTCTGACGTCTGTGTCGGCTACCCTAAACATCTTCTCGCAATGAAAAAATTCCTTTTTTTACCTTTTACCCCCACGCCAAACGAGCACCGCGTTTTGCGCTACGGCTATTTAGTGCTCGCTCTGGTGTGGGGGTTTATCTTTTATCCCCACACCAAACGAGCACCGCGTTTTGCGCTGTGGCTATTTAGTGCTCGTTCTGGTGTGGGGGTTTATCTTTTATCTTTTATCTTTACCGGTTCCGCTTACGCCCAGCGCGGTTTGGAGTTTTTAGGCATTACCGACAAAAGCACGCCCGGAGAATTATTTGAAAAATTATTTTTCTTTGGCCTCGGCCTGGTCGGACTGGCCGCCTTAATCGTACTTGTTTTCGGAGGCATGATGTATCTGACTGCGAGTGATAGCGCGGATCAAACCAAACGCGCCAGGGGATATATAAGCAATGCCATTTTCGGCTTGGTGCTTGCTTTTCTTTCCTGGCTGATTCTTTTCACTATAAACCCGGACATTGTACAGATACTTAATTTAAACTTAAAAGATATAACTTTAAAACCGGATATAAAATTTAAGACAATGAGCAAACAAGAATTTGTGAATAGCCCATCCGAATCGCAATTTGAAAAAGATCAAAAAGAAATTCTTAGTAAAAAGCCAGACGACGGTCTTCCGGTAATCGAAGTCGGGGCAAATAATTCTAACGTTAAACAATTTCAACAGGCCTTACTAGAAGAATTTAATAAGTCCTGTGTTTCGGCAGGAGGAGATTTTATGACCACAGCTACCGTTCAGTCTCCCGGTGGCAAAGCAACCTTTGAGTGCAAAAAGTGCGCTTCAGGAAGAGGTAGCACGGGATCTCCTTCGGTACTAAATAATTCTCAGTTCGTCGGCTTTAGTTGCAAATAATTTATGGACCTAAACCGCACCAAACGAATCATTTATATAAGTATCATGGTAGTGATTTTCATTGTACTTGGATATCTGCTTTTTCGTTCTCTTTTTATAAAAGAAACGGTGGTCAAAGACAGCGTTGGACGTATTACCGGACGAGCGCCGGGAACGGGGCTACCGCAGTTTGGTGAAGGAGCAGTACTTGTAGAAGAACCGCGAGAGATTGAAATTTCAGGAAGGCCGGAACAAAAACTTATTCGTCTAAGCGGCTTCCCGGTAGTTTCTCCCGCACTTGATGCTACACAAAAGAAAATCCGTTTTTATAAAAAAGACGGAGGAGATCTTTTGCAATCGGACTTTAGCGGAGAAAGTCAGGAAAAAATCTCAAATCTCACCATTATTGGTTTACTTGAGGCGCTTTGGGCACCCAAAGGCGACCGTGCCGCGGTTTTTTATCTGGACGGGGAACAGCTTAAATCTTTCTTGCACATAGGCACGACCTCCACAGCGGCTCTACCTCAAGACTTATCCGGATTTTCCTGGTCGCCTGACGGGAAGTCGCTTGCCTACCTGCAAAAGCGAGACGACAAGCTTAATTTAGTTGTTGCCGATTCATCGGCAAGGTCCAGCCAAACCATTTTCTCAACGCCGATTCTTGACGCGCAAATACAGTGGGTAACCAACGACCGCTTTGCCGTACAGACCGCACCCTCCGGCCTCGCTGAAGGATTTATCTTTTCTTACTCGCGCTCTTCGGGGGCATTTACAAAAGTCCTCGGACCTCTTTTGGGCCTGACTTCCCTCTGGTCTCCGGACGGCTCCAAAGTACTTGTTTCTTCTACCGGCACTGACGGAAAAAATCTGCGGCTTTCGGTAAATGATTCCTCCGGCAAAGCGCTTTTTAATATTACTCCTCCCACTCTACCTCAAAAATGTAAATGGCTTTCTCCGCAAAAACTTTATTGCGCGGTTCCGCGTACTTCTCCTGCGAATTCTGTCCTGCCTGACGAGTACCTGCGGGGAGAATTAAATACTTCTGATCGAATCATTCGCCTTGATTTGGAAAGCAAAAAAATAGAAGAAATATTTAATCAGGAAGATTTTGATATATCCGACCTTCTGCTAACCAAAGCCGAGGACTATCTATTCTTTATAAACAGAAAGGACGGAGCTCTTTGGAGCCTCAAGCTTAAATAACGATTCACATATCACGTAACACGATTATCGTATCATGTTATGTGTTACGCGTTACGTGCACTGTGTTAGGGATAGGGTTTAATTATCACTCTCCTATCCGGTTCCTGTCCGATTGACTCGGTGGTTATATCCGGATACTCGGCAAGCAAAAGATGCACGATTCTCCTCTCAAACGCGGACATCGGACGAAGAGGCACTTCTTTTTTATATAACCTGACTTCTTTAGCCGCCGCCTTTACATCCTGCTTAAGGTCTTCCAGTCTTTTTATTCGATACTCGTTGATGTCCAAGGTAAATTTCGGAAGATCCTTGTATTTGTTCTGCAAAATTTTTTTTAAGAGATACTCAAGGGCGGCGAGATTGTTTCCGTGCTCGCCAATAAGCATGCTCGAAGGGGAGACGCGTTCTTCCTGATACTCATCATTGTTTTCCGCGCCTCTGACCGGAGAAAATAAGCGCAGAGAAACGCGCGCCGTCACTCCTTCGTGTACTTCTATGGATTCGACTTCTCTAGAAAACCCCATTTTCTCCAGAAGATTTAAAACTTCGTTTTTTGTGGCTTCGTTGTCCATCAACACAAGATAAAAGTAAAAAGATAAAGGATAAAAGTTTCCGATTACTTTTTATCTTTAAACTTTTATCTTTCTGGTTACGATTTCCTGAAGGATAGCAAAAACGTTCAAAACTGTCCAGTAAAGAGTCAGCGCCGAAGGAAGAGTATAAGACCAAACCAGGATTAGCGCCGGAAAAATATAAAGCGACTGTTTTTGCATAATACTCGCGAAGTCGTTGGATTTGACCGTAGCTTGGGTTTGGGGTGCCGACATTTTAATTTGGAAATATTGTGTTACCGCCGCAATAACTCCTAAAAAAATATTTCCTTTGGATAAGTCAACAATGCCGAATGTTAGCGGATTGAGTGCGCCGGGGTTAGCTACAAAGTCGTAAAGCAGACGAAGTTCGGATGGATCAAAACCTTTTTGAAAAACATGAAAGAGGGCGATAAGTATGGGAATCTGCGCAAGCATTATTAAACATCCGGAAAAGGGGTTAATTTTATGCTTAGCGTAAAACTCCATAAGGGCGCGGCCTTGCTTTTCTTTATCATGTTTTAGCTCTTCTTGGATCCTTTTAATCTCTGGCTGGAGCTCGGCCATTTTTCTCTGTGCTCGCTGCCCTTTCCAAAGAAAAGGGGTGAGAATGGCGCGTATAACAATAGTAAGGACCATTATAGCAAACCCCAAATCCTGCCAAGGCAGGGTAACGTAGAGCCATACCAATGCGTTGAACAGCGGACGCAATAATACTTCATTGTAAATAGAAAAAAGAAAATCCATATCTTTACTAATTACGAATTTTACGAATATACTAATCGGTAAGAAACTTATTCGTATATTAGTACCGATTCGTATTTCGTAAAGTTATTTAATCGGGTCGTATCCCCCTTTATTCCAGGGCCCGCATCTGACAATTCTTTTTAGACTAACCACAACTCCTCTTAAAAGTCCATATTGACTAAGGGCGCTAAGCGTATATTGTGAACAGGACGGAAAAAAACGACAGCGAAAGTTGCCAAAAATTTCTCTGCCTAATCCGTGATCAGGTGACAAAGTTCGCTGATACAAAAAAATAAGCCCCGCAAGTGAACTACGCAGGAAATACGCGATTGATTGTACGCTCAAGTTCCACATAAAATAATTTTCTTGTAGAAGCAAACGCTTCTTTTTTAAAAAGAATGTCGAGCGTCACCGGATGGCGGAAAAGTTTAGCGTTTTTTCTCAGCCATTCGCGAGTACGGCGCCGGATGCGGTTTCTCCTGACGGCGCGTTTTTCAGAGGAACGAGGAGCTATTAATGTAACCCGAGAAGAGGGAAGAACGCTTTTTCTTAACGTGACCCGGAAAAAATCGGAGTCTAGCCTTCTCATCCCGAACTGGTTGATACCTCTAACGGAATTCATACGGCCAGTTTCTTTCTTCCTTTCTTCCGGCGACGTGAAAGAACTCTGCGGCCGGAATTTGACCGCATTCTTCCCAAGAACCCATGTTTCTTTTTCCGTTTCCTTTTAGATGGCTTGTAAGTGATAGACATAACTTTTACATATTAACACCTCTTGCACAACATTTCCACAGAAGTGACTAGTATCTTCTTATTGTGTCCCCATAGTATACTTTGTATAAGCGACTCACTCGGCTAAAGTGAAAGTATCAGTTTTCACTTCTCCTTCGCTGCCGTTCATAATAGCAGGTATTTTAGATCTAACTTAATCAAACAGCATGGAGATAGAAAAAAATAATCTTTGGCGGTCGGTACTTGCCAAGATAGAACTTAGTCTTTCCCGCCCTAGTTTTCTGACTTGGTTCCAAGAAACAGGTATTTCTAATATAAACGGGGGGACTATTACCGTTTTTGTACCGAACGGCTTTGCTCGAGAGTGGCTTCAGAATAAATATCATAAAAACATTCTCCACGCCGTGCGGGAAATATCTTCGGACATTCGGGATGTCCAATACGTAATAGGTAGACCCGAGGGAACCAAACCCCAAAATCTTACCAAACAGGATAATCGGCGCCGAAAAATGTCAGACATTATTGCGGGAGAAGAAACTCAGTCGCTAAAGGACTTTGCCGTACACCCTGAAACTAACCTTAACCCCAGATATACTCTGGAAAGCTTTGTTGTGGGCTCTTTTAACGAGCTTGCTCACGCGGCAGCGCTTTCGGTGATACGAAGTCTTGGAACAAGCTACAATCCTTTGTTTATATACGGGGGGGTGGGGCTTGGCAAAACCCATTTGATTCAAGCCATTGGTAATGAAGTTTTAGCACATAACCCCTCTTTGAAAGTCCGCTATGTTCCTTCGGAAAAATATATGGGGGAAATCGTGGACGCATTAAAAAATCAAGAAATGAACAAACTGAAAGAAAAATACCGTACAGTAGATCTTTTAATCATGGACGATATCCAATTTATCGCCAGGACCGAAAAGATGCAGGAAGAATTTTTCCATACTTTTAATACTCTTTATGAGCGCAATAAACAAATAGTGATCTCTTCCGATCGTCCTCAACAGGCAATATCTACCCTAGAACCGCGCCTGCGCTCTCGTTTTGAGGGAGGAATGACCGCTGATATAGGTCTTCCTGACTACGAAACAAGACTTATTATACTGAAAACCAAGGCCGAACAGAAAAAAATCGCCATCCCGGAAGACGTCTTAGCTTTTATTGCCGAAAACATCAAAAACAACATACGGGAACTCGAAGGAGCGCTAAACCGCATGGTTATGGCCACCAAACTTTCCAATAAGCCTTTGGACGTAGATTCCGCCAAGAAAGTGATTGCCGATCACTTGTCCGCTCCCAAAAAATTCATATCGGCCAAAAAAATTATAAAAGCCGTTTCGGAGTTTTACGACATAGAGGAACGCGATCTTTTGGCTCGCTCCCGTAAAAAGGACTATGTAAAACCAAGGCAGATTGCCATGTACTTAATGAGAACAGAACTGGAAAGCTCCTATCCCTCCATTGGGGATAAGTTTGGGGGAAGAGACCATACTACGGCCATACATTCCTGTGAAAAAATTGAGAGTGCGCTGCTAACAAACACGGAACTGCAAGAAGAAATACGAGCGGTTAAAGACCGGGTCTACATTGACTGATGCCTTTTTGCGGAAAAATAGCGAGTTTTCCACAACGCTTTCCACAAGAAATTTTTCATGAAAAATAGCAAACCTTACGACAAATTTACTTTTTTCCCCAGATTGTTCAACTATAATAACAACAATAACAAGTAATATTTATAAAACGTAACGATGAATCCCACACATAATCTTGGGCAAGATATGCACTCAACTTTGAATCAAATCTTTATAATCACTTTGCTGTTGGATAAAACCCCACACATAACTTTGACCGCGCAAAGCGCGAGAGT
>CAYJWH010000011.1:0-19323 GCA_964373875.1 uncultured Candidatus Saccharibacteria bacterium
GAACATAATCGGGAGATGTTGAACGATATTATCCTTTGACTTCGCTCAGGTGTCTGTTTGAAAATACTTGTCCTGAGCCTGTCGAATGGATCCGAACTGAACTGACTGGGCTCGGCGGGCGGCCCCGCAACTATCTCGCTTCGCTCGGAGTACAGGGTAAAAATTCCCCCTAGCCGCCCCTGGAGTTTACCCCGCATAATCCCGAAGGGATTTGTGCGGGGCCCGCCTCGCCTTGAACCGGAGCGGAAAGGACGATTTCAAGTTTTTCTTTGGTGGCAAATTCTTATCTTTCCCAAATTTTATCGTCAGGAGCAAAATCAACCTGATACTCGGGTATGCCAAGCGAAATGCCGTAGCGTTTCGCTTCGTCATATTGTTCTTTACTTTTTTGGTCTATGTAAAAAACCTTGTCGCGGAAAATAATGTAATGGTGGGTATCATTTTTAAAATCAGCATACCAATTGTGTTCCGAATCTAACGCCTTACTTATTTTTTCCGCAACATCCTTTACTTGATTTTCCGGAATTTCTACAGTGTGTAAAGTCCACTGCTTTATCCAAGGAGTTTTGTACTCCTCTGTAACTTCCTCAACTTTCGTCTCTGAAATTTTGACATCTTTGAGAATGTCTTTGTTCTCTAAACTTTCTTCAATTATTACGCCCTTGTAGCGCATAGATTATTTAGTCCTAAATTCTTTAAATAATTCTCTCCAAAAGAAAAAGGCAATGAATGTAAAGGCGATTGCGGTTATTGCGCCAGGATAATAATTCCATGAGTCTAAGGTTTTCCAGATATGATGTAACTCAAAAACATAAATTAGTCCAGGAAGTATCATTAACCGCAATCGCCATTTTTCACTTGCGATAAGAAAAGCAAAAACTATAAATGCTAGCCACAACATAATTTGGAAAAGCAGAAAGGTGGCCTGCGGAATAGTCATCGTCTCAAAATAGTGAAAGAAAAACTTAAAACTAGAATCTATGTTATAAAATCCATTGAAGTATTCCTCTAAGCCATGGGCGATAAAAACCGGAATAGAGACATAAAATATAGTTTTAAGTTTTTGAGAAATCATAAGTTCTTCAAGTTATCTGATAAATAATCAATGCCCCCAAACTCTTTTACGACGATCGATTTTATTTTCCATTTTATTTCAGGTTTTACAAAAGTAATCGTCATTTCTTTCGCTCCACCGATACTTTCACAATCGTCCTCAATCAAAACATCGGGAATGACTTTTTCGGCTATATCTTTGTAAGTTTCCCCATTTTGACGATAAAAAATTTGTCCATTTGGGAATTTATATTTTTCTAAAACGAATTTGTCTTTTTCAACATCTTCGGCAATCTCGTGAGAACTCAAGTATAAAATCTCCGCGCCTTGTGCTTGCCAAGATCTTAGTTTTTCTACGGCATTTCCAACAGGAACATAGGAACTGTAATCAAGCACGGATAAATCTTTATCTAAAACCTGTCTTACTCTTTCTTCGCGAGTTTTACCCTCTCCACTTTTGTGCATTATTAGTGTGCCATGTAGAAAAACTAAAATTTTCATAAATTTATTCGCTAGCCTTTTAGCTTGGGGTATGAGCTACTTCCAACATGTATCCATCTGGGTCGTAAAAATCGACAGTATAATAATCCGGCGAGTACTCGGTAACAATGAGCGGGCCGCGAATCATTTTAACCCTAGCACTCTTTACGTATTTTCCGACCTTATCAACCACTGCTCGGTTATCAGCCCAGAAACAGATATGGCGCGCGCCCAAAGTATTACCACTTGGAAAATCCCATTGCTTCAAATAAACTTTTGAATTGCCAACAACAAATCCGTCTTTCTTAACCTTTTGCCAGCCGATAATTTCAAAAAGTGTATCGTAAAAATTTAGGGATTTTTGCAAATCTGAGACAGCGATTTCGACATGTTTTATTCCTTGATTCATAATTGGCGGTGTGTCTAGACCCACTTCGCTTCTAGAGCTTCGGACGGCCAAAAGATTCGAACCTTCAAATATCTTTCGTCCTTAACGCATTAGCTCCGCAAGAGAAGCGGTGTCTGTTTGAAAATACTTGTCCTGAGCCTGTCGAATGGATCCGAACTGAACTGACTGGGCCCCGCCTGCGTTGAAACTTCGGCAGGCAGGTCGGCGGGCGGAAGGTGCGTGGTCTTAATAAATTGTTATGTCGCTTACGAATTAAATCTTCACTAAACCAAGACTAATCTCGAGTGCGTGATCAACTTTGCCCATAGTTTCTTTTGAAACTGATCCAAGGTGTTTTACCAGGCGCCCCTTATCAATAGAACGTATTTGATTAAGCAATACTACCGAATCTTGCGTGAGACCAGTTTCTTTGCCGTTGACTATAACTTCGGTGGGGTAGAGCGGCTCATCAACATGAGAAGTTATGGCGGCGACAATGGTGATCGGACTGTATGTATTGGCGACATCGTTTTGCAACACTAAAGCGGGGCGAGTTTTTCTGATCTCGGCCCCCATGGTAGGATCAAAATTCACGAGATAGAGATTGCCTCGTTTCGGTGTTATTTTCTCTTTCCTTTTTGCCATGCTTCGCGCTCAAGATGAAACCATTCACGGGTGAGGTTAAGATCTCTCTCGGCTCTTTGCGTCGCGCCCTCTTGGAGGAGTTTTCGCAGATTAGCCCTGCCAGTTTCCTTCACGTAAAAGCGCACTGCTTCGTCAAGAAAACGGCTGCGGTTGCCTTTTTCCGCCACTTGGTCAATGAGATTGATGGTATCTTTGGGGAGTGTTATATTAACTCTTTTTCGAGTAACTACTTTAGACATAATAATGCCACTATACACACTTGGGATGTGTATGTCAAAGCTAGATATCAACAGAGAAACCATGCCTCTCGGTCTCACGGCCGCCTCGGCCAAGGCGATCCCTCGATAAAAAATGTTGTCATCGGTAGGGACAGGATTATTTTCCCAATTGCGCAAATCCCGTCTTCAACTCCGGGATGTCTTCTAGAATCGTTTTCCAAATAATTTCTGGGTCAACGCCAAAATACTCGTGCGCCACCTTGTTTCTCATACCAATCATTTTGCCCCAAGGCATCTTAGGATGCCGTGCTTTGAAGTCGTCCGGGAGGTTTGTTGCTGCTTCGCCCATAACTTCAAAATTTCGTATAACTGCGTCCATGGTTTTTGGGTCGCAGGCAAAATCTTCAAAAGAAAGACCTCGCACATACTCCTCAATATGGGCAATGGATTGCTCAATGCCGTCAATATATAGCCGCGTCTCACGATGTGACATATACAGTTTCTTTAAGCACTCGTTCCCTTATGGCTGGTTTGAGAGCGCGAACCGTCACCAGGTCCACATCACGTCTTAACAAGGAACGTAAAAATGTCTCCAGTTCTAAGAAGTGGAAAAGACCGATCGGCTCCGTAAACTCAACCAGAATATCAACATCGCTCTTTCCGCTCTCTTCGCCGCGTGCCATGGAACCAAAGACGCCAATCCTGCGCACCTTGTAGGTGCGGCCTAACTCTTCCATATGTTGACTTAAAAGGTTTTGGACTGTTTGTAAATTATGTCCCATGAATTTTGCATATGTTTTAATTTATCCTCACAAACGGTGAGGGAGGGATTCGAACCCTCGATACGGTTTTAAAGCCGTATAGCGGTTTAGCAAACCGCCGCACTAGGCCACTATGCGACCTCACCTCTAATTTTAAAATTTTACCATCATTTTCCTCTTTCCACAATCCCTGTGGAAACGATTCAGCGTAAGCTGTGCTACAATAAGTGCATGTCATTATTCTCATATTCGGCGGCAAAACAAAACGGGGAAGTCGTAAAAGGGGAGCGGGAGGCGGAAAGCGAAAAAATTCTAGCGCAATCCCTGAAAAACGAGGGCCTTTTACTTCTGCGCACGCAGATGAGCGCCGGAAGAGGGCTGGCGAGATTGAACCTAAAAATAGATTTGTCGGAAATCATGTCGCGCCTTCGGCCGATCAGCATGGTGGAGAAAATGTTTTTTACCAGGAATCTCGCGGTTATGATCGCCGCCGGGCTCCCCCTGACCAAGGCGATGGATGCTTTGGCCGAGGAGAGCGCCAATCCCAAATTTAAGAAAATACTTGGCGAGATAAATGGATCCGTAATAAAAGGTAAAACACTTGCCGATTCTCTTAAAATACATGAAAAAGTTTTTGGAACTCTTTTTGTAAATATGGTGGAGGTCGGAGAAACCACCGGCAAACTTACTTTGGTTTTGAAGCTTCTCGCGCGCCAGATGAAAAAAGATTACGACCTGCGCAAGCGCGTGAAAGGCGCCATGATGTACCCGGCCATTATTATTTCCGCGCTTCTGATTGTAGGAGGGCTAATGATGGTTTATGTTGTCCCGACTTTGACGCAGACTATCAAGGATCTCGGGGTAGATTTGCCGCTCTCCACCAAAATAATTATTTTTGTAAGCGATCTTCTGGCCAATTATATTCTATTTGTGGTTGTTGGTTTTGCTGCCTTTGCGGCGATGGCCTGGCGGCTTCTCAAAACCCAAAAAGGAAAAGAACTTTTTGACCGCTTTATTCTGAAAGTTCCGCTTTTTGGGTCTCTTGTCAAAAAGTTTAATGTAGCAAGATTCACAAGAACTCTCTCCTATCTCATCACTTCCGGAGTGCCGGTAGTCCGTTCATTGGAGATTACCTCCAAAGTCTTAGGAAACACTTTATACCAGCGCGCGGCGGAGGATGCGTCGCGGGATGTCCAGAAGGGTAAACAAATAAATGAGATTCTCGGCGCTCACCCGGAAATTTTTCAGCCGGTGGTAATCCAGATGATCAAAGTCGGAGAAGAAACCGGAAACGTTTCGGACCTCCTGCTTCGGGTGGCTCTCTTTTTTGAAGAAGACGTGAACGAGACCACCAAAAATCTTTCGACCGTCATCGAGCCCCTGCTTATGATTGTTATTGGGGTGGCCGTTGGTTTTTTCGCGGTCTCTATGCTCCAGCCGATTTATGGAAGTTTAGGAAACATTTAAAACGTTAATCTCTAAATCCTAATTTCTAATCTCTAAATAATCTCGAATATCAAAAATGACATGGGGCGTCATCCTGAGCGTAGTCAAGTTAGACTTGACGTAGTGAAGGATCTCTGGAGTTCCTTCACTTCGTTCAGGACGACCTGTGGTCGGTTTAGAGATTAGGGTTTCGAGATTAGAGATTTAACCAAAAGATGCAAAAAGGATTCACTCTCATCGAGTTGCTCATCTCTATAGCCATCGTCACCTTTGTGGCCGCCGCCGGTCTGGCTTCGTTTACCAGTTCTAGAAACGTTCGTGAACTTACAACTTCCGGCCAAAATGTTTTGTCTATCCTCCGGCTCGCGCAATCGCGGGCCTTGGCGGGGTCGGACAATTCTTCTTGGGGAGTACATTTCACATCGTCTCAATATATTCTTTATCGCGGCCCTACTTACGCCGGGTCGGGTTCAACCGAGCCGTTCACTCTTCCTTCAAGTATTGAAATCGCCAATATTGCTCTTGTGGGAGGAGGGGCCGACGTTTTGTTCAATCGCCTTGACGGAAAAACCAATCAATCGGGAACTCTTGATGTGCGCGTTAAAAGTTCTACCGGAACCGTATTTTCTATCACTATCAATGGATCAGGGAAAGTGTACCAAACAGGTACTACTCCGGTACTGACGGGAACAAGAGTTCAAGATACACGGCATAGAACTTTTGATCTAAACGGGACTATTAAAAATTCTATAACCATGACTCTTCGTTTCAGCGATCCCCCCAATTCAGATACGGTTCAAAACATCACGATGACTCCCGTAGCGCCCCGCACCACCTTTGATTGGACCGGAACGGTCGCGGTAGGAGGACAAAACCAAACCCTGCGGATACACGCTTTGTCTATTATTGACACGGATACGCTTCTTTCTGTTGATCGCGACTGCGGCAAAAACACCAAGCAGGTTAAAATCGCCTTTGATACAAACGATGTTGCTACTTACAATGCTGATTGCCAAAATATTACCGTTTGGCCGTTCGGCGGCTCCGTTTCGGAGCCGTAAATCCGAAGCACGAAGCACGAAATCCAAAATAACCCCCAAATGACTAAAATCCAAAATTCAAAATACGCGTTTAATAATTTGAAAATTAGAATTTCGAATTTGTTTCGAATTTCGATATTTGGATTTCGAATTTCCGGTCCAGAACGTGGTTTTGGATTGGTGGAAATCGTTATTGTAACGGCTATTGTGACGATTGTTTTCTTTGGTTTTCTGCAGGCGGGAATAACGTCAGTCAAGCTTCTTCGGAATGAAAGAGAAAGTTTGGAAGCAACGCTCTTTGCTCAAGAATCAATGGAAGCCGTGCGCTCGGTGCGGGACGAATCGTGGACTACGAATATTGCCCCCCTTACTAATGGAGTTTATTACTACCCGGTAGTGGAAAACAGCAAATGGAAACTTACCGCTGTCTCACCCGGCCTGATCAACGGCAAATACAATAGATATGTATTTTTGGGCCAAGTGTTTCGCGATGCTCAGGATAAAATTTCTTCGTCAGGGTCACTTGATATCAATACGCGAAAAGTTACGGCGCGCGCCACAACCACTGCCAAAACCATCGAACTCGTAACTTACATAACCAATTTTCAAGCTTCTTTAGGAGGGCAGACAGAAACAAAAACAATTTATTTTGAAGATGCTCCGACTGATGGAGATTTAGCAAATTTTCCGTCGAACAACGCCGGAAACGGAGATCCTATACAATCTTTTACAACCATTGCCGCCATACAAGCGAGTAAAATTGAAATTTATTTAAAGAGAGCCACTGCCTCTCCTTCTAATATATACGCGGAGTTGAGATCTGGCCCCACCGGGACTATTCTCGGAACCTCCAATACCATTATTTCCTCAACCATTTCCAATACCGGCCTGAATTGGGTAGAATTTAGATTTTCTAACTCTGTGCCTCTTTCGGCCGCCACGCAATATTACATACGTTTACGGAGCACTCCGACCTCGACCGATGTCGGGAGCGGATCAGCGGGGACAATTCATTGGGGATATCGTCAGACGGCCTCAAGTCCGTATTCCGGCGGAGTAGCCCGCCGCTATGTCGGCCGTCTTTCCAATCCTGGCGATTCGGGCCAATTATTGGATCAATACGATTTTGGGTTTAGGATATACGCCGTACAATGAAATCACAAACAAATTATAAGCAAGGAATTTTCTTGATTGAGGTTATCATCTACATTGCCATTCTTGGCGGCCTTTCGGTTTTGATCGTGAATTTTCTTCTGCAAGTAACCGGTGTTTATCATCGTGCGCGAGCCGAGCGTGAAGTTTTATCCAATGCGCGGCTGCTCTTGGAAACAATAAACAAAACCGTTTCTCAAGCGCGTGAAGTATATGTGCCCACTAGTCGTTTTAATGCGGATCTCGGACAACTTTCTTTAAGTACGGCTATCGGGGCGCAATTAGAGCATACTACGGCCTATGTTGATTTTTGGGTTGACAATGGACGGCTGTGGACTCGGCAAGAAGGGGGTGTAAATACGGCGCTTTCCGCCGCGACCGTGCGCGTAAATAAATTCAGAATAGAGCGCATCGTTCAAGGTCTTGGCCGAGAAGCGGTAAAAGTAACTTTGGAAATAAGTGCTACTTCTAAGTTTCCCGTAGTAAGTACGCTAAATATGACTACGGCTTTAAGAGGAAATTATTGAAATGAAAGGTTCAAAGTCCAAAGTTCAAAATCCAAAACAAGTCATAAATTCTAATAAAAAAGAGCCCAAACTTTTTGGATTTTGGATTTTGGATTTTGGATTTGCAGAAGGTGGTTATGCCGCCCTCATGACTACTTTGATAACCGTCGTTGTCTCCCTTACGATTATAGGCGCGCTTACTTTTTTTTCACTCAAAGAAGTTTCTGTAAATAGAACTTTTACCAAATCAATTGAATCGCGCTATATTTCCGAAGCAGGCATTGAGGATGCGACATATCGAATCGTTAGCGGGAAACAAATTGGTACTCAAGAAATACTTAATGTGGGCAGTGGCTCTACGACAATCATTGTAACTACCACGGGAAACCAAAAAACGGTGCGTTCGGAAGGAAAGAGAGAAAATATCCAGCAAAATCTTGAGACGAAAATTGACATCCCTTCAGGCCCGCCGAGCACCAGTTTTAATTACGGAGCGCAAGTTGGCTCCGGAGGAGTGGAGATGTCCCAAAACAGCCAAATTCAGGGAAGTGTTTATTCCAACGGGTCGATGATAGGACCGACCTCCAGCAGTAACGCCACCATAACCGGAAACGCTTTAGCTGCCGGAACTTCTCAAATAGTAGACCTTATAGTCAATGGAAACGCGCAGGCCAATAAAATAATTGATTCCGTTATAGGCGGAGCGGCGACTTCAACCGCAGATATAAACGGCGTGGTGGCCGGAAGGGGATTTGCCAACCAAATAATTAATACGGTGATCAATCAAAACTCTTTCAGTAATATTTTATTAGATTCGGTGGTTAACGGAAAATGCTACTATCAAACTCAAGACGGGAGTATTTGCGTGGGGGGAGAATTCCCTAACACGCCATTTACCCCATCGCCAAACTTACCGGCGCTGGCCATGCCCATTTCCGACTCTCAAATTAACCAGTGGAAAACAGACGCGGCCGCCGGAGGGACTATAAGCGGAGACTATAATATAGCAAACGACGTGAGTTTGGGTCCTAAAAAAATTACCGGAGATTTGAAATTTACCGCCAATAACAAAACCCTGACGGTCACGGGGGTTATTTACGTGCAGGGTGATATAGAAATCGAGAATGGCGCTAAAATAAAATGCGATGCTTCCTATGGAACAAATTCTTGCGTTATTTTAGCCGATGGCAAAATTCACCTATCAAATAACGGCCAGCTTAGCGGATCCGGGACTTCCGGGAGTTATTTAATGCTGCTTTCCATGGTTTCCGGCGGAGGCCATCATGACTCGGCCATAGATCTGCACAACAATGCTTCCGGTGCCATATTTTATGCCGGCAACGGCATGGTTTGGCTGCACAATAATGTTACGGTGACTAATTTGGCGGCTAACAAAATTCATCTGGAAAACGGCGCCAAGATAATTTACGACACGCTTTTGCAAAATATAAATTTCGGAGGCGGCGGAGGGGGCGGAGGAGGAACGAGCGATATAAAATATTGGAAGGAGGCAGAGTGATAAACTCTAAACTCTAAGTTCTAAACTCTAAGCAAACTCAAATGACTGAAGTTCAAACAAGGAAGCCCTATGATCTTGAAGAAAGGACGTTTTTATTCGCCCAAAGATGTCGTATATTCGTAAATTAACTGCCGAGGACTATAGGAAATATTGAGGATGGCAAGCAGTTGGTTCGTTCCTCCGGTTCGGTTCATGCCAACTTTATAGAGTCAGTAGAGGCAATCAGCAAAAAAGATTCTTTGCATAGGATTAAAATTTGCAGAAAAGAATCAAAAGAGAGCCGTTCATGGCTGCGGTTGGCAGATATTAGCCGTGTCGTCAATCTTGAGCAAGAACGAGCTTCACTTATTGGTGAAGCGATTGAACTTATGAGAGTATTCGGCGCAATTATTAGTAAGAAAAATAGTTTTAAATCTTAGTCATCGGAGTTTAAAACTTGATTAGAATTTAGAGTTTTGAACTTTAATCTTTATAAGAAAAAAAACGATCCACGGCCTTGCGGTCGTGGTCTTTGTTGCTTGCCCCGTGCCAACGCGAGTGACGCGAGCTTTGGCGCGGGGCTTGGTGGTGCTCCCCGCTCCGGCGTTGCACCGGAGCGGGGAGCAACCCTGCTAGCAGCCGGTGACCGACGATCCGGTTCCACTGGCGCCGCACGCCTTCGGGGCGTTCGTGATCGCGCCCGTGGTGGCCGTCGGGCTGGCCGTGACCGCGCCCGTGGTGGCCGTCGGGCTGGCCGTGGCCGCGCCTCCGGCAGCAGTGGCGGCGGCATCTCCGCCGGTGGCCGTACTGCCCTTGACGTCGCCGATCGCCTGGCTGACGATCGTACGCGCTGCTGAGAACGAGATCCCATGGAGACCACTCGAGGCCACATTCAGCAGGCCGCCTGTGGCGATCTCCACCACCCGAGACCAGACGTTTGGCTCTCCACCGGCGTACAGCACGGTGAGTTCCATCCAGTTCTTGTACTTCTCGGGGTTGGAGTCGTAGTCCTTGGGCCGCTCGTGCTTGTAGAAGACAACCACTGTTGACGGCGTGTTGAACTTCCCCTGCTTGACGATGTGGTGTAGACCAGGAAGGATGTCCTTGGCCTCGGGCAGGCCGAAGTGGTTGATGGCGACTTTGGCGGCGACCTCCGGCGTCAGAGGACCGTGCCAATCCATCGCCGTGGCGCACCCCGCGAGAAGCAGGGCGGCCGCGATGATCGAAAGAACCTTGGGCTTCATAGAGCCCTCCTTCTGTGCGGGGTCTAGCCGCACTAGTGCGATATGTCCGCTCTTTATTTATACATCAACTTTGTATGAATATAAAGTACAATTTTTGCAAATGTAAAGAGTAGTTGTAGCTGTGGAAGAACAAGTAATTTCTTTGTGGTATGATAAAAATGAAAGGGGAGCGTTACTTTCGGAAAAAATAGTAAACCCCGCCCTTGAATTACGAAGTTTTGAAATATAGCTATAAGAATAGATAAGGAATTTACGCAAAACTTATGCCATATCTAAATATGCTCAAGAGCGGGGTAAATATTGTCAAAAAGTTTACGGAAATTCGGGCCTTAGGCATTGACATCTCGGACTTGAGTGTCAAATACCTTAAATTCGCAAAATCCGGAGATATTGAAATTTACGGAGAATTTTCCGTTCCGGAGGGGATCATTGAGGGAGGAGAAATAAAAAAGGAAAATGATCTTGAGAAAGTATTTTCCGCGTGGCTTGCCGGAGAGGGCAGGCGTTTTCGCTCAAGTTTTGTCGCCGTCAGTCTTCCGGAGGAAAAAAGTTTTGTACGCCTGATACAGCTTCCCAAAGTAC
This sequence comes from uncultured Candidatus Saccharibacteria bacterium, assembly GCA_964373875.1. Lineage (GTDB taxonomy): Bacteria > Patescibacteriota > Minisyncoccia > Sungbacterales > HO2-52-23 > CAYJWH01. Next base: position 11,014 of record CAYJWH010000011.1, read on the forward strand.
AGCGAAACGAATTGGCCAGCGCCGTTCGCTGGGAGATTGAAGCAAATATCCCCATGCCTCTTGAGGAGTTGGCTTATGATTATGAAGTTATTGAACCAATAGGGCCATACAATCATCTGGATGTAATGATTGTCGCTTTCCCAAAGCGCCTGCTCACCCCGTACATAGAAGTTTTAAAAAGGGCTGGATTGCACCCTTATGTACTGGAGCTTGAATCGCAGGCAATTATTCGCTCACTTCTGCCCATGATGCGCCAAGGGGAGGCGAAAATCGTTGCTGACATCGGACGCACCAGATCAAGTCTGATTATTGCCGCGGGAAGCACGATTGTGCATACGACCACTATAAATTTTGGGGGGAAAATTCTTGAAAATAACTTGGCAAGAGTTCTTGGAATAGGGCCGGAGGAGGCGCTTGCCGTCAAAAAGGATATGGGTATTGATCGCAAAGCTCGTCAAGGTCGGCTCGCGCAAGCTCTCTTACCTGCTCTGTTATCTCTTGCGGATGAGATTAAAAAAGCCGTTACTTTTTATCAGACGCACACCGAGCATACCCACGGGGTAAGTAGCTTTATCAAAGAAATACTTTTGGTGGGTGGAGACGCGAATCTCTTGGGTCTTGAAACTTATCTCTCGGCAAACTTGAAAGTACCTACGCGATTGGCAGATACTCGGCTCATGTTTCCTTTGAAATCTCCGGGTTCGGTCCCGGATATACCCAAAAATAAATCCTTGGGATTTGCCACCGTTATCGGGCTTGCGTTGCGAAATAACTAATAACTGGTTGTCGGTAACTATCTATGCTAACGACCAATCTTCTTCCCGCACGGGAAAAAAAAGAAATACGACTTGAGGAAAGCCGCCGGGTTATAATTTTACTTTCTGGTTTTCTTGTCGCCAACTTTATTGCGGCATCCTTATTGCTTTTCCCGTCTTATCTCCCTTTGGTAATAGAGCGAAGAGGTCTCGAGGATTCTCTGCGCCTGGAAGAAACAGCCGCTTTGAATCTCGGCGTAAAAGAAAAAATCGCGTCTATGCAAAGAGTAGTATCCGTAGTGAATGCCGTAAGAAGTTACGCGGCTGAATCCTCTCGTCCTTCAACACTGCTTCAAAGTTTTTTGGAGAATTCCGGACAAGGCATTTCTATTTCGTTTCTAAGCATTAATAAAAATGGGGAGTTTACGCTTATCGGGCGCGCGGCAACCAGGCGAGATCTTTTGGGTTTTGAAGGACGCCTAAGAGAAGGGAAAAAAATTGAAGACCTTTCCTCGCCTCTCTCCAATATCGTTCGGGAAACGAATATAAGCTTTTCTCTGCAGGGAAAGTTAAAATCCATGTTTCGTTTTTAAGTTTTTAATACCTGTCCCGTTAGAAGCCGTGTTCCGGGTAAAAATCAAGCTAATTTAATAATCCATGACTAAATCTCAAAAACTAATTTCAGCCGCGGTTAAAAAATGTTTGCAAACATTTTTTAACTCTAGGCTTCTGGCGGGATGAAATTTAATCTCCGGCAAAAATTTTTAGCCACGGTAATAGTCGCCTCTCTTTTGGTAGGCGTATTTGGGTGGCTATATGTCTCTATGGTGTCCGCCGTGCGGAGAGCCGATTCCGGTCTTCTAAAAGTAGAGGCAAGTATTGCCGGTCTTGAAAGAGAGCGCAGGCAGGCGAGAATTTTCGAGCGAACCGCTGAAGAGCGCGAGAAGGATTTAGCTCGAATAGAAAATTTCTTCATAGATCATGAGCGCCCCCTTGAACTTATTGAGCGGCTGGAAGGTCTTGCCAAAGTTACCGGCAGTCTCATTGCCCTAAATGTTGAAAGCCCTACGGCGGGGGGGCGCGATCTTAACTTCAGAATTACTCTTGATGGATTTGAATCAAACGTTGCCAAATATGTGAGACTTTTTGAACTTCTGCCTTATGAGATAAAGGTTCAAGAGCTAATTCTGCAAAAAGTTGAAGGGAGCCGTGAATCTGATTCTCGCCTTACCATGCTTGTTGTCGTTAAAACTCGCTAATCCTTAACAAAATGAAATTTTCTTTTTCAAATTTAATGTCCCAAACCCGTTTCACCGGGAAGGATGCAATTCTCTGGGGAGTTATCCTAAATGTTATAATTTTGCTATTTATGATTTCTTGGGATGCGTATATTTTTTATCGTTTATTGGTCCTCGATCGTCCGCAAATAAATATAGTACCCTTCGGGACTTATATGTTTGCGGAAAAAGACCTTGATGAAGTTATAAAAATTTTAAATGAAAGATCAAGCGAGTTTGAACGATTATCGGGATTAGCGGCCGTGACAGGAGTCAAAAAATAGGATACAATTCTCTTGCCTCCATAGCTCAACGGACAGAGCAGCGCTCTTCTAAGGCGTTGATCCGGGTTCGATTCCTGGTGGAGGCGATACGAAAATGAAAAAACGTCCCGATTTAAATCGGGACGTTTTTTCATTTTAAGTATTGTGATAACTCTTTTTTTGAAATTTCTTTTTGCTCCCTACTTACCATATTCCGCACCGTCACCACTCCTTTTCTTTTTTCTTCCTCCCCATAAATTACTAAGTATGGAATTTCTTTTTTGGCGGCATAAGCAAGCTGGGCTTTGAATGCCCGATCGTCTCCAAGATACAAAGCGGTATTTATGTTAGACCCGCGCAGAAGTTTCGCAAAATCCAAGTATTCTGCCTTCAGTTTCGGAGAGAGGTTGAATATAAGAACACGGGTGGTTGTTGCTTTTTTCTTCAAAGTACCGAGTTTCTCCAAAGCCGCGAAAAGACGATCAATCCCAATAGAGGTACCTACCGCTGGAACTTTTTGACCGGTGAAGGGTATTAAAAGTCCGTCGTACCTTCCGCCTCCGGCAACACTTCCTATTTCCGGCAGGTCGTTGAGGTAGGCCTCAAATACGGGACCCGTATAATATCCCAGGCCGCGGACTGTATAAAAATTAAACTGCCAATTTATTTGTTCAACTCCGAGAGCTTCCAAATTTTCAGAAATTTCTTCAAGTTCGTTGATTCCTTCCTCTGCCAACACTGATCCTTTAAAAAATTCACGAATTCCTTTTAGTTTATTTTTTGTGTCTCCCCCGATGGAGAGAAATTGGCTGATTTTGGATTGCGCCTTTTTGCCGACAAGTTTTTCGAGCTCTTTTTCCACTTCATCCAAACCTACCTTGTCAGTTTTATCTACGGCGCGGAGCACCCCGAAAAGCTTGCTTGCCGGAAACCCGGCTTTTTCAGGCAGGCCGTCTAAAACCTTGCGATTACTGATGTTTATGGTAAATCGGTTGACACCCAGGTTTTTAAGGGTTTGGGAAATTACGGCAATAATTTCACTATCCGCTTCCGTTGAAGTGGCGCCTACCGTATCTATATCCGCTTGAGTAAATTCCCGATATCTTCCGGCCTGCGGAGATTCTCCCCGCCATACGTTCCCAACCTGGTATCGCTTGAAGGGTTTGGGTATTTCCGGATTGGCCGCCAGGAAACGGGCGAGCGGAACGGTTAAATCAAATCTAAGAGACGCGCCCGTTTTCTTGTCCTGAGTTTTGTCGAAGGATTCGCGCGATCCCTTCACGTTAAAAATTATTTTTTGCGATTCTTTTTCTCCTCCGGTCAAAACTTCGGTTCTCTCCACGGCCGGAGTTTCCATCGGGTCAAATCCAAAATCCTCAAAGGTCTTGCGGATCTTTTCGAGTATTTTGGCTCTGGCAATCGCCTCACTCGGCCCGTAGTCGCGAAATCCGCCCGGAAGTTCGGGATTTACTCTTGCCGTCAACTCTTTCCTCGTCCTTGTCATGTCCAAATACTAACAAAAACCATTGATCTTTTGAAGTTTTTGAGGTATGGTTGAAAAATCTGGCGGCTTTGGTGTAGTGGTAGTCACAGAGGCTTGTGGAGCCTTTAGCACGGGTTCGATCCCCGTAAGCCGCCTCAAAATATGGAAAAAGTTGTCTACCCCGAGCCAAAGGTAAAAATAATTCTAACCTCCTTCGCTAAGTGGCTCTCTGCTTTGTGGATAAATCTTCTTTTGCGGATACTATTTGTGAAGTAATATAAAGAATATGCCCGAAGAAACAAAAAAGAAAAAGATCCTGCTGGTCGAGGACGATGTTTTTATGGTTGAACTGCTTGCCAAGGATTTGGAAACGGCGGGGTTTGAAGTAGTCGTTGCCAAGAACGGGAACGAAGGCGTGAAGAAGTTTGAGGAAAGCGCGCCCGATATCGTACTTCTCGATCTTCTCCTTCCGGATCAGAACGGTTTTGAAACTCTGCGCCAAATTCGTCGCCACCCGGGCGGGCCCGCCACCAAGGTCATGATCCTCTCCAATATCGCCGAAGGCCCGGACATGGAAGAGGCCAAGCGGCTCGGAGTAGTTGAGTATTTGATAAAAGCAAATTTTACTATGCAGGAGATCGTAAAAAAAATTAAAGAGGCTCTCACAAAATAAAGGTGATCCTGTATTTTACACTTCATGCATCGATCTCTCCTCGGCCGTCAGAATGAGCATATGCTCTTCACCCCTTCGCAGTATTTTTACGGGTACTTTTTCCCCAATTGAGATTTTTTCAAGAATATCTTCTACTCCATGTTTTTCGTCAATGGCGGTATTATTTATTTCCACAATAACATCCGATTCATGAATTCCGGCTTTGGCAGCGGCTGAACCAGGAAGCACAGCCGGTCTTCCCGGGACTCCCTCGCGAAGTACCAAAGCTCCCTGATCGCAGGCAACTCTAAACCTTTTTTTGATCACGGGATTTAGCAGAACGTATCTTACTCCAAGAAACGGCCGGCGTATGCGTCCGTATTTTTCAAGTTCTTCAAGGTCGAGTTTTGCTTTGTTTACGGGTATGGCAAATCCTATATTTTGCGCGCCAAAGACTACGGCGGCATTGATCCCGATGACTTCTCCATCGAGGTTGACGAGCGGTCCTCCGGAGTTTCCGGGATTGATGGCCGCATCGGTCTGAATAAGTCCGCGCAGTCTTTCCGAATGTCCTTCGCTGTCAGTCATTGCGGTAATGAAACGGGAAAGTCCGGAAATGATCCCCGACGATACCGTATTTTGAAATTCTCCCAATGCGGTTCCCATGGCAAGAACGGTTTGTCCAAGCTCTATAGCGTCAGAATTGCCAAGTTCAGCGCAAGGCAAATTGTCCGCCTCTATTTTTAAGATAGCAACATCGTTCAAGGGGTCGCGGGCAAGGATTTTAGCGGGATAGGAGTCTTCGGATCCAGTAGTAACCAAATATTCGGCGCGCGATTCTCGCACTACGTGTTTATTAGTCAAAATAAGTCCCGAGGATTCAACTATAAATCCGGTTCCTCCTCCAATTTTTACTTTACCTCCCTTTGTATGGGGAAGCTCCTCCTCCGGTACGGGAGGATCAATATGGTCCCCATGAGGAACCATGAGTTCGTGCGGCCGCTCGCGCAAAATTTCTTCGTAGTCCTTACCGACGACAATGCTTACCACCGATGGCATGACCTTTTTAACGACTGATACAATTTGGTCCTCGTATTGCATAGAGTTTTGAGTTTCTACCTCATTATATAAGTACTGGAAAAATAAGCAATTTTATGATAAAGTTAACCGGTTCAGGCCCTCGTAGTTCAACGGACAGAACTGCACACTCCTAACGTGCGGATCGAGGTTCGACTCCTCGCGAGGGCAATTAGAATATAAATATAAAGTAAAATCATAATGAGTATGAAAGAAGGAGAAAAAGAATTTAAACCGAGCAAGCTTTATCGTAGTTTAGACTTGGACGACAAGGGGGTGGTGGATATCTTCCGTCCGGTACCGGAAGATTTTGCCGGAAATTCCAAAGAGAGCAAGGAGTGGTTTAAAAAGATTAAGGAAGAAATCGCAGATGCGCCGATGGAAATCGGACGACTGCTTGAGAAAGGGGGCAGTTGGCTAGAGGCGTTTTCGGCCGTACTTTTCTCTATCGAAACAAAGATGTTTGATCCCCGATTTGAAAATGGAGCAGGAAAGACGCGCTGCGGAGAAATTCGCGACAATGTCGTTGCTCTACGAAATGAAGTTAATGATCTTCTGAAACTAGAGAAAGAATCCAAATGGCAGAAACTTACGCCTGAAGATAGTAAACAAGAGCTCTTGGCAAAAATGAAAGAACTGATGTCGGCGTAACTTGAAATTAAGGGCCTATAGTTTAGTGGCAAAATAAGTCGATGGCATCGACTAGTCGGGAGTTCAATTCTCCCTAGGTCCACATACGATGAAATTATGCTGAACAAAAAATCTCCCGCGTGCGTAGGAGATTTTTTTACGAAAACATTGTTTACCCCGCCCTTTTAATTGCGGGCAATCAAAAGGGCGGGGTTTATTCGTTGTCCGTCGCGCCACACTACTTTTACAACGCGATGTTCTTATGGCGCATCGTCATGGCGCGCGGGCGAGGAAAAGCGGTCAAGCGTTGTCTCCAAAAGGTTGAAATGTTTTTTGTAGGCGAACTCGTTATCAATCGATTCGGCGGTTGCCGTACGGATATGGGATGTGATTTCAAAACGCGCTGCAAGCATTTCAATTTCTTTGGCGCATGGAAAGGGGAATATAAAGGTGCTTGTGTGGAATTCGGTAAACCCGATTTTTTTAAGATGATACCGGAACGCCTCACGCGCGTTTTTTTTCTTCTCCGGAATATCAAAAAATACGAGCCGCCATTTGCCGTCCCACTGCGCGGGTCGCGGTATTTTTTCGTACACCGTGTTTTCTTCCGCGATGTTGCGCCCTTGATCTAAGATTGATACTGTAACTCTCTCCGCTGTCTCAATAATGGAAATCAGGTTTGCCCGGTAGAGTACGCCGAGCGCTGTGTACAAACTTTTTTTGTTGAATGGCTTCCAGGTACGGTCCAGGGGTTCTGTAATCTTGAAATATCCATGCGTAGAACGAGTAAATTTTAATATTCCGGTTCTCGCAAGATTGAGCAGAACTTTTCTCGTGGCTTTTGTAAGAGGTTTTTCCATATTTTCTATGGTAGTGTCAATGGAATATTTAGTCAAATTGTCTGCGGACGCTGAATTATAGTAAATATTTTTTAGAGTTATATACGCGGCAACAGACATTTTCCCTATTTTTATTATAAATACTATAAGGAGTTACGCAATTCCCGTTATCCTGAACGCAGTAAAGGGTCTTTTGGCTTCAATGCCGGCATAAATGGCGGAAAGGGGTCAAACGCGCAAGTCCTAAAGTTATCCACAAATATTTTTTTGATGAGATTATCAACCGCTTTGTTATGATGTATACTTACTTGCAGGAATTAGTCGCGTTGTTTACACTTTTTATTTAATCGTCATATAGAGATTCTTCACTGCGTTCAGAATGACGGTCGGTTGTCGGTGAAATATGTAAACAACACTCCGATTTCTTATAACTTAATTTAGAAGTGTAGAAATTGAACAGGTATGAACAAAAAAAAGTTTTCAATACCAAAGGAAAAAAACATCTCATCGGTATCATTATATATAAAAGCGCTTGATCGCGCGTCTAGTTCCAGAATTCTAACGCGAACTTTTTTTATTGTATTTCTGCTGGTGTTGAGCGTATGGTGGGTGCTCAATACAACATACGCCGGAACGTTTACGTTTAATCAAATCAATTGGTCCGGGGGACTTGACGGCGGCACCAGACCCATACATCCCACGAACCAGACCAGCTGGACAAAGTATGATGCAAAAGACGCGGGGATCAGCGCGGGCGCGGGCGGGGTTACTCTTGGAATTCAAGACGCGACTTCAACACAGACGAGTAATACGGATTTTAATGCCGGGATCTTTGCAACAACCACAGTGTCGGGAACAGGAGACGCGGCAAAACTTCTGCTCACTGCTGCAAACGCCACCTCATCGGCATGGAGTTCTGCATCCTCTGGCGGCGCCACCTGGAGCGTCGGCAACTCCATCACCGAAGTGGCTGGCGTTCTTTATGTGATTGATGGCGGCACTACTGGCTTTCGCAAATACGATCCTGCCACCAATACCTGGACTAGCTTGGCTGCTCTTCCGTGGACTGCCGGCTACGGCGCCTCCATGACCATGGGCACATCCACCAACTACATTTATGCCCTGCAAGGAGGCCTCGTAACCGGCTTTGCCAAATACACTATCTCTTCCAACACCTGGCAGTCGCTTGCAGCCACACCTGCCATTGTAGATGCCGGCGGCTCTCTTTCCTATCCCGGCGCGGGCGATTTTGTGTATGCGTTTAGGGGAAATAATTCAGCAGAGTTCTTTCAATACTCCATCAGCGCCAATGCCTGGGTTGGAGCTCCCACATC
>CAYJWH010000012.1:0-18189 GCA_964373875.1 uncultured Candidatus Saccharibacteria bacterium
CCGGCACTACCGTGGGTATTTTCAGTGCTTTGGCGGCTTTTAGATATTCTATATCTGCCGTAGAGAATCTGTAGTTTGCAGGAGAAGTTATCACTACGTCAGGTTGCTCGTCCTGCAGTCGCGCAACAATTTTTTTATCAGGAGGAATGGTGTTTTCTATAAATCTAAAAAACTTAAGAAAAACCGGCCTGCCGAATAAACGATTCAGAAAAGAACTTTTGTCGGCGACGTAAGGACGAATCCGTAGCGAAATATAGGTAAGCTGAAGCTTGCGCCAGGCGTCCGATTGATCGGGAATAACCAAAAATCTGAAATAACTCCAAAGCTCTCGTAGAGGGAAGAGTAGTCTTTGCCAGCAATCGGTCCTCGCCTCCACGAATTCGTACGAAAAATTATCAAATTCGCTTCTTAGTTCTTCCACACGATCGATCCCTGCCCTTTTGGCGTATCTCTCGTCAAAGAACACCGAAACCGAATTTCTCCTGGCGCATAACGTCTTAATAATGCTTGAAAAATAATGAAACTGGTCGGGAGACCGAATTACAAAAACAATTTTTAAGTTTTGTTTCGTGCTCATTAAACATTTACTTTTTACAAAGATACCTTAGATTTCCTGTGCCAAATCTATACGGGAAATATAAATCGTTTTTGTATATTTCCGGTGTTACATCTAGCCCCTTAATGCCCGGAACGCGTTTTATCTCCGTAAAATATTTTAACAACCATTTTTCACAATCAACTCTAGAGGTCTGTTGATATTCTCCGTAACCGTGGTCAAGAAGTCCCTGCAGCCGCAACGGAGAAATTTTTCCATTAAACCTCTGAAAAACATCTTCTATGGGCACATCGTAAAGAAAATTTCTAACGAATTCCCACATCTTCAACTCCAAGCCGCCCTTTCCGGCAATAAACATGAAAAAATATCCGCCCTTTTTCAATACCCTGGCATGTTCAGCTATGGATTTCTCGATCGGATGCGGAATATGGTGAAGAACACCGGCCGATACTACAAAATCAAAACTGCCGTCTTTAAAAGGCATGTGAACCGCAGTTCCTGTCTTGAACTGAACATTGGGAAATTTTTTGAATCTTTTTTTATTCTCCTTTATTATTTCTGCTCCGGTATCAATACCGACAGCTTTCATCGGTTCATGCTTGAGTAACGCCGATATATATCGCCCCGGTCCGCACCCTGAATCTAAAACATCTTTATCTTTGACCCATAATCCTCCCCCTGGAATCATTGATATGATTTGATCTATTCGCAACTCTACCATCTTTAAGGAGATATCGTATTGCTCTTTTTTTGTATTCCGGGGCCACATAAAATTAAAGGCTCCTCGCGTTCTCTCCCAGGGATCTTTTTTATACGCCATCTTTTCTTTAAAAAACCAGTTTTGACTTAAGAGATCCTTTGACGCCTTTAGAAAGTCAATCCAGTAGTCAACATCGCGCTGCAATAAAAACAGAGACTCCTGAGTTTTTATCAAGTAGTCAAACTTCCATTTAAGCGTTAGGGCAACGTACGGTTTAATTTCTCTTACGAAGGGGCTTTCGACTTTTTTGGAAATCTCTGTCAGTGCGTCAAGACTCTTGGACAAGTTATCGGCCTCTTTAGAGAAATCTTTTTCGATGCCCTTATAAGCAAATACTTCCGGATAGTCTTTGATCATAATTTGATAGTCTGTTATTTTAAACAAAATTATAATACCTGTTTATTGACCCTTTAGTCAAAATATTTCCTTAGCCATAGTTCAAGGTGCACCCACTGCCAGATATGGAAAGAATTTTGGGGTTTTTCTTCGCGGCAATAGCGGCGATATTCTTCAAGAACTTTTTTCTGATCAAAATAGGGCCTCCGTCCGAATGATTTGGAAGAAAGTATGGAGGTAATCCAGGGCCGCAATTCTTTTTGAAACCATTCGCGCTGGGGACTCGGCACGGCGCGCTTGGGCGCGCGACCCACAAGCTCCAAAACCAGTTTCTTCGTCGCCTCCCTCATAAAATACCTTTGCTCGCCATTCCTGATCTTCTGCGTACCCGGCAAAGAAAGTCCCAGTTCTATGAGCCGATAATCCACGTAAGGAACCCGATGCTCTATTCCGTAAGCCATGGCCGAGCGATCAGCGCTCGTCAAAATCCTCGGAAGTTTAGTGTAAAGAATATCCCGATACTGCATATTTTGCAAATGCGAAGAAAACGGCTTTTCAAATTCCGGGCGGGGTTTGGCTGATTTTTTCAAAAAAGAATCTTTCAAGACCACAGTATCGGCAAAAGAACTTCCATCGGCGGATGTGCCGCCCAAAAGATACGCGGAGAGCGCGTTCACAAAGAATTTAAGATGATCTTCCCCTTTGGAGAATCCATGCAATTTTCCATATCCCTCAAGCTCTTTCAGGGCCTGTCCCGTTCCCTCCCTTCCGATGACATCCAAAAGAAATGCTCCCATGTAATACTCGTATCCTGCTCCGACTTCGTCTCCGCCCTGTCCACCCAATACGACGGGAACCTTCTCTTTGCGGCAGAGTTTGGCCAGCATATGAAGCCCCAAAGTCGGCAGACCCGGAAATGGCTCATCCTGATGCCACAGCACTTCCTCTGCAAGCCCCGAGAAATCGTCGGGAGATACAGTTATATATTCCCATTTCCAACCGACGCTTTTAGCTAGGGCCTGCATATAGGGCTTCTCCTTTTCCGCAGAACCAGAATATATGTGCGAAAAGAGGCGAAAGTTTGATTGCCCTCCTTGGATTTTATTTACCATGGCCGTAACCGAAGAGGAGTCAAAACCTCCGCTAAGTTGGATGCCAACTGGGACATCGCTTCTTAGTTGTAATTTGACGGCATTCTCGAAAGTCTTCAAAAACTCCCCTGACGCTTCAGAATCAGATAGATTTCCCTTTGTCTTTACTCGTTCCTTTAAATCCCAAAACTTACTGATGGTCAGCCTGCCGTCTCGCAACGAAAGGGTAGATCCTGCCGGTAGCTGTTTTATATTTTCAAAAAAAGTGTCTTCCGGCAAATGATGATAATAGCCATATACTAGGTAGTCGTAAATTGCCGCATCGTTGGGTACGGTCTTTACATCGGCAGCAAGGAGCGCTTTGATTTCCGAACCAAAATAAAAAACTCCGTTTTTGAGGCAGTAGTAAAACGGCTTTACTCCAAGATGATCTCTCGCGCAAAAAAGAGTTTTTTTATTCTCATCCCAAATCGCAAAAGCAAAGATTCCGTTGAACCGCTCAACACATTTGTTACCCCATTTTTTGTAGGCCTTAAGAATAACTTCTGTGTCGCTTCCGCTTTTATATTTACCGCCAAGCTCTTTTTTTAGTTCGACATAGTTATAGATCTCGCCATTAAAAGTTATCCAAATTTTTCCGGCCTCGTCCGCCATTGGTTGGTGCCCCAGAGGGCTTACATCCAAAATTGAGAGACGCCTGTGCCCCAATGCCACATTTTCCTTGAAGTAAGTACCCTCATCGTCCGGACCTCGATGGGAGACGGCATCAATCATGGCTTTCAGTTTCCGCGGCGAAGGTTTGTGGTTCTTTTTTTCGACAATACCGGCTATTCCGCACATAAAAGCTAATCTCTAAGCCCTAATCTCTAATTTCTAAACAAATCATAAAATAGAAATTTAAAAACTACTTCTTAGATTTTTCAATAATCGCGCCGAAAATTTTCATAAGTTCGGTTGCTTCTTTAATGAGTTCAGCTCTCATTTTCTCCTGTGACTCATTCGCTTCAGACAGTTTAAGCAAGTATATCGACTCCTTAACTTCTTTCCTGCAAATTTTAACACGCATTGCAAAATCTTTTCTGCTGAATGCTTCATTTGCTTCAATAAAATTTGCTCCGACAGATCCGGTCGCTCGTATACCCTGTTTGCCGACTTCGTTGTTTATTGCAGTCTTTGGTAGATTTTTGAAATACTGAAATGCATTTTGTGCAAAATAAAAGGTTCTCTCCTCTAGATCATAAGGTTTATCTTTTTGATATTCGCCCATTTGAGATTATTTAGAGATTAGGGTTTAGAGATTAGAAATTCTTCGTCTAAGAAGTTCTTCCGCGACTATAAAATCAATATCCGAATCAATGTCGACGGCATCGTGTTTGGGGATCAAATGATACCTGACTTTTTTCCCAGCCATGGATTTCTGCTCAACCAGCGTTTTCCAGCGGAGTGCTATCACATCGACATGCTGGAATGCCTGGGGGAAAGCCTGGCGCGGCATATTGTGCGCGTCTTTCAAGCCGGTAAATTCCTCCGAAAGAAATGGCTCTATGTAATTGCCATTCTCGCGCCACAGTTTGTACGGATGCTTTGACGCGGCTGTAACCGTGCGGGAAGAATCTGCTTCCGGATCGTCGATAAGCAGTTTTACGCATGCGTCAATATGCTCTGTTTTGCACAAAGGAGTTGTCGGGGGCAGACGCAGGATAATATCCGCTTGCCATCCTTCGTTCTCTTTAAGCCAAGAGGCCGCGTGGTACAGATAATCGAAATCCGGCACATGATCTTCGGCAAGCTCTTTGGGCCTCAAGAATGGCGCTTCCGCCCCGTATTTTTTGGCTACCTCCGCGTATTCCGGAGAATCAGTTGAAATAATAAGACGCGTCACATATTTTGACGCCTTGGCAGCTTCCGTAATCCAAGAAAGGAGTGGTTTGCCCAAAAGTGGTTTGATGTTTTTGTGGACAATGGTTTTTGAACCGGCACGAGCTCCGATTATGCCAAGTACTTTTGATTGTGGCGTATCATTTACCATTATTTTTCGGTTAACGAAATAACAGCATCAAATATTCTTTGTCCCGACATGCCGTCAACTTCGCCCACTAATTCTTTGACAAAAACTTTTCTTCCTTCGCTATGCAGGGATGGATTTTCAAGATATGCCTTCACCGCGGAAACAAGATCCTCGGGACTTTTTGCTAGCCATACTCCTCCGCTGTTATTTATCGGAGCATAGTGGGTAGTGTTGGCTAGCGCCCAAGAAAGTTTTCGGTAGTTTGGAATTTGGTCGTCGTTGTTACCATTAAAACCTATAGAGATTACCGGACGATCTAAAATCCCGGCCTCCAAAGACATGGTTGAGCCGAAGTTTATAGTAACATCGCTCAAGCGAACTAGGTTCAGGAGAAGTTTTACATCGTCAGTACTAAAATCAAATCCCCTGCCAAAGTTAACGAGCTTTACTTTTGGACTTTTGATTTCAAATTTCACAGGATCAACCGGGTGAATACGGATAAGGAGCTCGGCATTTGCCAATTCTCCTTTTTCGATAGCTTCCGTGAGTACATCCGATTGATCCCGAAGATCTTCCATTCTTAGTCCTCCCATTAAAAGGCCTCCCGTAAAGTAAGTTATCCAGCGCTTGGAAGGATCCGCACCAATGTTTTTCGCTACTTCAGCTTTCGTCATAATCCAGGACGGATCACGATAACGATCGAATTGTGGAAATCCCACAACTTTAACTTTCTCGGTCGGATAATCACACCATTTCTTCACCTCGCCGACCATTGATTGATTTTGTACAAGCAAAATATCCGGATGAACGCTTAAAAAAACCTTGGAGGAAAAATTATCCCAGCTTGCCGCCATGCCGACCGATGCTATTCCGCGGCGCTTAGCCGCCTTTAAAAGCACCATTGGCTCCTCATACTTAAGAGCGGCCCCAAAGACCGCGTCAGGCCGGTAACGGTCAAAATAAGGATACCAGACCTTATCATCACGAAAGACATTATATTCGACGGCGCGCAGCAAACCGCGAAAAACGCGTGTATGTCCCAAAAGCCAGACAATACCCCTCCCCCAAAAACCCCCAAATGAACCCCCGTTCAAATATACAAACTCTTGTCTTGAACGAATAGTGCGTGTCGGAATACTCGCAAGCTTAACGATATTGAAAAACTTTTTTGTAGGATGCGCGCTCGATTTTAAGTCGATCATTGGTTCCACGATACAGCGCTCATGCTCAAACTCTTTTTTATACTTTTCTAACTTCTCTGGAGGAACAAAAGCGACGAGACGCAAATCTTCCCTCTCTTTGAAGAGTTTATAAAAATCTCCGAGAAGGAGATTTTTTACCTCCATACCTGTGGATATTGCTACAAATATTGTTTTGGTTTCCTTAGACATCTTTAGCGAGGCCATTCTAGAGCGCCAAGCGGCAGATGTGAGTCCTCGGACAAATTCTCCTGCGCTACCCGCCCTACCAGATTTGAGATCTGTCCCGGCTTAATGCCATGTCCCGGCCCTTTTACGGTAAGCATATCGACGGTAATTACTGTACCAGTGCTAATCGCAACCTTGGCAACCACGCTTTTGGCAAGTTTCTCGCGCAGCGGGGCCAACTCCGGATACATTATTTTTTGCGGAACTCCTTTTATGGCTTCGATCGCGCGAATTCCATCAACCAGTTCTTTGAATTGATGCGGCTCCAGTGATGCCGCATGATCAGACCCTTTCATGGTTTTATCCAGCGTGAGATGCCGCTCCACAATATGAGCGCCGCGCGCGACCGCGGCAAGCGTAGGCAGAAGCCCCACCTCATGTCCGGAATATCCCACAGGCAACGGATGGTAAGTGTCCCGCAATACGTCCATGTAGGCGAGATTTATTTTGTCATCTGGACAAGGATAAAGAGAAACGCAGTGGAAAAGGACCAGACGATCGTTGTGCTTAAGAATTGTCTGTACCGCATCGTCAATTTCTTCCTCGGTCGACATGCCCGTAGACAGAAGCACGGGCTTATTTTTTTGCGAAACATAGTCAAGCAGAGGAATATTGGTAACATCCGCGGAAGGAATTTTGTACGCGTCGATATCAAAACCTTCCATGAAGTCGGCACTTTTGGGATCCCAGACGCTCGCAAAAAATAAAATTCCCTTACTTGCCGCATAAGATTTTACCTCTTTGTACTGCTCCTCCGAAAATTCTAACTTCAGTCGGTGTTCGCCATAAGTAGAAGCGAATGCGTGCGGAGAGGTATACGGCTTCTCAAGCCCCGCTTTGGTCAAAATATCTTCGGTGGTTCGCTTCTGAAATTTTACCGCGTCAGCTCCCGCCTCTTTGGCAGCATCGATAAGACGCTTGGCAACCTCCACATCGCCGTTGTGATTTATCCCTATTTCAGCAATAACAAACACCGGCTCCCGAGGGCCTACATATTGCTTGCCTATTTTTACCTTTGGCGGCAAGCCACCTAAGGCGCGCTTAAACTTTTCTTTTAGACTCATATTTTAAGCTACGCTTGTATAACTATTAGGCCTGATTAAAGTTTTCAGCCGCCGCTGGACTTTTTCAAGCAAAAGTCCCAAAGAAAACGGCCTATTATTTAAAGAAATCAGGCGAAATGCGCCATCTTGATATTCGACCATGCTGTATGACGCCTCAGAGATAGGAGGAGCCTCTGAAAGAAAGAATTCATCCAGTAGAAAATTTTGAAGGATCTCCCGGTGAGTTACCACGACTATCTTGCCGCCATGGACGGAAGCGATTTCCTTGAGTGCGGCGCGAAACCGGGAGACCGTCTGCGCAAATGACTCGCCATCCGGAGGAACGAATTTATGATCCATGCGAACTTTTTGCCGCAGTTCTCTGATTTGCCCTCTGTCGGTCTGATTCCTTGAAACAGTATGCTCATTGAGTCTATTGTCGTAGGTAAGTGGCACTTTGCAATATGAACTTAGTGGAGTAGCTGTCTCGACGGCTCGAAACAAAGTACTTGAGACTACCCCCTCTATCTCCAGCTTGCATAATTTTTTTGCCAAAGATTTCACCCGCCTTTTCCCAAAGTCGGATAATCCGATTCTCTTCGCCCCGGCATGACTAGTCCCGGCAGGCCGATGATACTCTCCGTGTCGTACAAAATAGATAATCATCTAGATTAATCTCTAATCTCGAAACCCTAATCTCTAAATAATCTCAAATATCAAAATAATTAAAACGTTTTTTAAGATTTGAATTTGGGGATTTGTTTAGAGATTATCCCTAGGCCTTTGGCCGGGATCCCGGTCGCCTCTGGCGACCTAGGGAGAAATTAGGATTTAGAGATTTTACGTTTTTAATTTTATCCAATACTCATATTTTTCCCAGTCCTCCAAAGTATTGATACCGCTGTAAGGATAGTGGTCCAGAATCAAGGGAATTATTTTTTTGCCGGACATTTCTTTTTTTTCTGTAATAGTTTTTGCCCATATAACGTCGGCTACTCCCACATGCTCATATGCCTGGGGTAGTTTTTGGCGTGGCAGATTAAAAGATTCCGGCACTCCATGAATCGGAAGCAAAGCTTCGAGTAGGCCTCTTTCTCCAATCTTGTACATTTTAAATGGCGTCTGGTCGGGTTCTTTTACGGTTCTCACCGAATCAGCTTCCGGATGGCTTGCCAAAAGTTCGATAGCTCGGTCGACATCTGCCGGGTCCCTCAAGGGATGCGTGGGCCGGAGCTGAACGACAATATCCGGCTGATATTTTTCGTTATCGCGAAGCCACTCAAGGCAATGCAAAAAAACCGGAAAGTCCGTAACCTCGTCTCCGGCAAGTTCAGCCGGACGCATGAATGGAACTTCCGCTCCGCATTCTTTTGCTATGCGGGCCACCCCTTGATCGTCAGTAGAGACGATGAGTCGATCAATATATTTAGATTTCTTGGCCTGCTCAATCGTATAAAAAAGAAGCGGCTTGCCGGCAAGCTCTTTGATATTTTTTTGCGGAACTCGCTTAGAGCCGCCCCGGGCAGGAATAAGAGCGAGAACTTTGAAGTTATTGAACATATATAAGTAAAACTACGTTTGTCGTAAAGGCGTTTCCCCAGTCTAAAGTCTCCTGGCCACAATCCACATGTGCGAGGAAAGTTTGTTTTCGGCAAGGAAGCGTTGAAATGGTTCGCCGAGGGTTTCCCATTTATCAATCAAAACTTGCGACAAAAAAGGATGATCCGAGACATCGAATTCACCACCCAGTATTTTCTTTCTCACAAGCTCCGCGTCAAGTTTTCCCGGAGTCAGGGTTTCAACCACTTCAAAACCGCAGCTCTCCAGTAAAGTACCCAAAGACTTAGGATGAAAATAGTTTATGTGATTCGGTCCGATTATGTTATTTGATAATTTGCCAAGCGTAAGCAGATCAAATCCTTTGATGTTGGGAGTGGTGATTATAAACAGGTCTCCTTTTGTAAGTATCTCTGCACAGGCACGAACAAAATCTTTTGGCCGGAATAAATGCTCAATTAATTCAAAATTGGTAATAACATCGATTTTTTCGTTTACCCCTATCTTCTCAATCACCTGCTCGATGACTTCAAAGCCTTTTTTTCGGCATACCGCGGCAAGGTCCGGGGACGGTTCAACCGCGATCACTTTCCTAAAAGTACCGAGCCTGCGGACTTCTTCCGGGAATGTTCCAAAGCCCGCGCCAACGTCCATGAGCGTTCCTGTCGCGCCAAATTTTTTGCACAAGTCCGCGACCCGTTCTGCTCTCGGGACAAAAATCTGGCTCCGGCGCACGTCTTCGGAATCGGCATAAATTTTATCGCTCCAAAACTTGATACTTTCCGACTTTTCATAAAAATCCTCAAGCATCTGGAAACTTGGTCGAGGGTTTATAAAAAGAGTTTCGCAATCTTTGCAGCGCACGAAGTTAAATCCCTTTTTCTCAAAAGTGAATTCGTAATTCTCCGATTCGCACGCCGGACAAGGAACTTTTACAAACTCACTTTGACACGCAAGAAGTTTCGCGATATCCCGATCGCGCATTTTTTCGTGCTCCTCCATTAGATGACTTGGCCTAATATCTTGCTCTCTCATCTTATGTTCAACAATTTTAAAAGTTAGTACTTATTTATAATAAGTACTGGAGGCTCACGTCTTGATCTTCCGGGTATTGGATGTCGCGGTTCATGATATACCTCCGGCAAAAATTCAAAACTAATTCCTTGAATATTTTTTAAAACTTGTTCTAGTATTTTTTTAGTTTCTGCATAAGAATATTGCCTGTGAGTTTCCGCTATCCCTTTACTCTTGTCTCTACTCATCAGTTCAGTATAGGCTACTGGTTCTAAAATAGCCTTGCCGCCCTTTCGAAGTACTCGGACTACCTCTCGGAAAGCTTCTTCTATTTCCAACTGGTTATGCAGATAAAGTGGCATTGCAGCTACCGAAACTATTATATCAAAAGACTGGTCTGCAAATGGAAGTTTAGAAAATAGGCCTACAACCCCCGCTGATTTTTTATCCTGGCTGTCTGCTAAGTCCGCGTCTAGAGAAAAAACTTTTGCGCCTGGTATTTTTTCTTTCACTTCTATGGCAAATTTTTGTTGTTGACCAGAACCAAGATCAAGTATAGTCTTGCCTCGCAAGTCTTCATCTGTTATTCGCAAGAGACTTTTGTATTCAGACAAGCTACGGTTGGTTTTCAGACTTAATTTGGCACTTTCTGGCTCAGGAACTTGCTCTACTTTTTCTAAATTTTCTTTCATTCTTGTTTTATGTAAGTTTCTTTGCTTCCGCTGAAATAATTTTCTCTAGCCGTTCAGCCGCTTTGCCGTCAAAAGGAGCCGCCAGAAGTTCAATCGCTTTTCCCCTTTTTTCTGAATCAAGAGATGGATTCGCCAGGTATTCGTTTGCGAATCGGGCAAGTTCGTCTGGATCTCCCGCAAGACGTGCGGCACCGGTTGCCATAAAGGCCTCAAAGTGCGTGTAGGTATCGTAGAAGCGTTTGACCGAAAGCCAATATGGCACTTTTAAAGCTTTCCCATCAACCCCACACATAACTTGCACAGATGAACACTCGCGCTTTACGCAGTGCAAGTTATGTGTGGGGTCAAAGCCAACACATATAACCGGTTTCCCAAATAGGCAGGAATCAAGAGCGATGGTGGAGGCGCCGGCAACAACGAGGTCGCTGTGATAGAGAGAATTTATCAAATGCTTACTGTCTTCTTCTTCAAATTCAACGCTTTTAAGCTCCCCGGTAAGATAGGTCGCTTTGCGATCGGGTCTCACATGCTTCATACCCTTCATACGCTCAAAGGGGCTTGTGAATTTCGGATGCGCGCGGAAAATAACTTGAACATCTTCCTTGATTTTTCCCGACTCGATGAGATTCTCTAAAATATCCGCAATCTCGCCCTCATGAGGAAAGAGAAAATCGCCCATGGCTCCGTAGAGAATTAACTTTTTTGCCGGATCAAGCCCGAGACGCTCAAAAAAAGATTGGCGGGACTCAAGCAAAGAGGCAGGATTTTGGTAACGGTCGTAGTGAGGAAGTCCGACGACATCCATCAGAACTTTTAAAGGATCAATTGCCTGATACCCGATAGCCATCTTCTTCAAGAAAGCATTTTGAAAAATAAAGCGGTCAGGAACCACCCGCAAAAGTCCATGCGAAGATAAATTGTCCCACGATCGCACCATGCCGATTATCCGGATTCCCCGCCTGCGGGCTTCAAGCGCTGCCGGCACATCGAAATCAAACTGCGTAAGCGAGCTTGCGAACAAAAGCCCGGGCTTGTAGGTATCAAAGAGCTCGGCAAGCCGTTTTTCAGGTTCTACCCGCAGCAGGAACGACCGGAGAAGATTTTTATAAAAACTACTGCCTCCGAGCAGAGCCGTATGCGCTCTTTTGAAAAAGGTTACAAAAAAACCGCTGTCTCCCCGCTCGTAAGAACGCATTTTGGACCAGAGATTGGTGTCGGAATTAATGGCGCTGCGCATAAGCGAAGTTACGACACGACTGGCTCCCGAGCGGAAACGCGGGTCCAGGCTTTCGGTTATAACCCCGTCTCCGCCAAAAGACTTTTCATAGTGCTCTTTTTTCTCGGGAGGAACCAAAAGCACGACCCTTAAATTAGGATTGTTTTTTCTAAAAGCGCTCCAGAAGGGGGTCTGGAAAATATTTCTCGCCGTAAAGGATTCGCTTATTGTTACGAAGACTGTAGTCATTTTTTCTTAAAGACATGCATAACCGAGTGCCCGAAATATTTACTGGCGGGCATAGGCGAACGGTTAAACCAGCGATACGGAAATGTCCCCCAGCTATATTTAGTCTCGACAAGTTTGAAATAGGTTAACGCCCCTTTCCTGATAATCGGATCGGCAAAGAGAGTAAGATGATCATTGCCCGGGAGAAATCGATAAAATTCTCCCTTGCGCAAAAAAGAAAGTTTATTCCAAAAATGGTCCGGATTAGGAGTGGTTACAAGTAACATCCCACCTTTTTTGAGGAGTCGCGCCGCTTCACGCAAAAAATGATACGGATTTTCCAGATGTTCTACCACCTCCACAGAAGCAATCTGATCAAAAAAACCATCAGCCCACGGAAATTTATCGAAGTTGAAATCCACCACCCTAAACTCTTTTGTAGGTCGGACAGTGGCAAGATAGTCATCTATGTCCGCAGCATAAGTATCGGTAAATCCTCTTTCTTGCAGCATTTGAAGAAGCGTCCCCTTACCGGATCCCGCATCAAGGGTTTTTTTCTTTGGATCAAAATATTTCCCGAGAAGCGAAACAAAGCTCTTGTCCGTGTAGGTTCGATCAAGATTCGAATCCGGCTCGGCCATAAGTTCTTTCAGCTCTTCTCTTCTCTCGCGTCTGGAATTTTGGTCTAAGTAAGGAATCGCGCGATCTCCTATTTTTTCCGATTTATTGTCCATATTTGAATAAATCCAAAGCACAGAGCCCAAAATCCAAAACAAATTCAAAATTATAATATAAAGTTTTAAACGCTTTTAAATTTATTATTTAGTTATTGTTTTGGATTTTGTGCTTTGGATTTTGAACTTATTTCACGACATAATATTTTCCCGAAGGCTCATCATACTCAACCTTATAAGGCTTGCCATTAAAATATTCATCAACCGCTTTTTTTGCTCCCGGCCAGTTTGGATGCCCATATTCGTCAAAAAGCACTAACCCCTTATCCGTAACTTGCGGAAATAACTCATTAAGCGCTGTGCGGTACGCTTCATAAAGATCCGCGTCTAGATGCAGGATAGCGATTTTACCTCCATTGTATTTTCGTAAGCTTTCCTCCAAAAATCCCGGTACGATTTTAATTTGTTTGGCAATATCGGATGGGTTCATGCCCGCTCTCTTCAAGATTCGCAATATATCGTCGGGACCAGTACCCGACCACTCTCCTTTTTTAGGATTCCTCAAGCTTCGATCTTCGGCCGCCGGCTCGGGAAAACCGGCAAAAGAATCAAACCCCCAAAGCATCCTTCCTTTTTTTTCGGCAGAAATAAGATAAGCGAAAGCCAAGAATGTTCTTCCTCTTCCAACGCCACATTCAACGATTGATCCCTCAACTCCTTTAATTCTTTCAACCATCCGCGCGAGATAATAAAAATTTCCCATCTGACGGAAATTCATGGGAACTATGTGGCTTGGCGCGATATCATATCCAAGCTTGCGAGTAAATTTTTTAAACGCTTTTTTTACGCTTCCAAACATGGCGATTATTTTTCTACTTTAGCAATGAAAGTAATTCTCCCGCAAGACGCTCGGTCGCCTTGCCATCAAAAGGATTCACGAAGTCTCGCATAATACACTGTCTTCCTTGTTGGTGCAATTTCGAATCGTCCAAATAATTATTGACTGCCCGGATCAACTCCTCGTCGGAAGCGGCTATGGCGTAGCCCTTACATTTATCAATCTCCTCCCAGTCAAAACTGGTTCCGTCATGAAGTCTTTTCAGAGAAAGCCAGTGCGGCACGGAAACCGGCCCATCATAGCCGAGCACAACCACCGGCTTATCAAAAACAGCAGCGTCAAAAACTATCGTTCCCCCAATGGTCAGAACCATCTCGCAATGGTAGAGGGAATTCATCTGATGAATTATATCTTTTCGATCCAGATCAGGAAAGCCGGGCTTGGGCAGACCGCGCGCCCGAACCCGATCTGGAATAACCCCCTGGACGTTGTCTAAGTCTTCCTTGGTAGAGATCTCGTTATACGGATGGGTACGGAATAAAAGAACAAGATCTTTTGGTAATTTCCCCTCCTTCATTAGTCTAGAAAAAAGTTTGGCAAACTCCACTTCTCTTTTATGGTAAAGCTCACCCGCAGCGCCCAAAAGAATAAACCGCTTATCGGGGTCAATGCCTAGAGTGACTAAAAATTCCTCTCGGGGCATTATAAGATTTTTTTTTGTAAACCAATCATAATGCGGAAACCCTATGACTCTAATTTTCTCTTTGGGGAAAAAGTGAAAGAGCGCGGTTTTCTTTACAAATTCAGATTGGGCGAGCAAACAGTCCGGATGAATGACCATAAATTGCTGGCCGCTTAACTGGTCCGAGCCGCGTGTTGACCCAGCCACTGGGATACCACGACGACGCGCTTCAAGCATCACCGGCACGTCAAAAAAATTATAGGTTATGGATGTGGTAAAAACTAAATCCGGCCGGAATTTATCAAAAAACTCTTGCAGAAAAATCGGCGTCTTTACAAAATGCCCCATAAAGCGGGATGTTGCCTGCACGATCCAAGCGATCGGGGGAAGCGTCCCGAAAACATACGCCACGAATCGCTTCAGATACATCTTTATGAATGAGGTACGAAAACGCTCATGATAGGGCTCGCGACGGTGCTCAATGCGGTTTAAACGCCCGTTAAAAGCATTTCGGCTGACCCCCAGAAGTAGTTCGTATAACTTCGAGGAAGGAACGTATGACATTCCTACAATGGTTACTTTGTCACTGCCAAACTCCTTACGATATCCTTCTACTTCGGCTTCTATCACAAGGAGTACTATCCGCACGTCCTCTTTTGCGGTAAGCAAAGATAAAAGCCCACTACGCAAAAAGTAGCGGCAGATCGGCCGCCCGCCTCCCGCAGTGATGCAAATAGTTTTATGTCGCACCGAGGTCATAATTCTTTCAAATGATACATTTTGCTGAGGTAAGATTCTTTCTTTTCCAGCAATTCCTCCGGACTTCCCCGCTCTCGAATGAAACCGCCGTCCAGCACCAATAAGTGATCAGTATCCAGAATGGTGGAGAGGCGATGCGCAATGGTAAAGACCGTTACTTTTCCTTTCAACGCGTTGATTGCCTGTTGGATAAATAATTCGGATTCATTATCAAGGGCGCTTGTTGCCTCATCCAATATCAAGATTTCTGGACGGCGCGCAAGAACGCGTGCTAACGCGATGCGCTGCCTTTGTCCAGCCGAGAGAAGCACGCCACGCTCTCCTACCAAAGTTTCAAATTTTCTCGGCAGCGCATCGATAAAGTTGTAAGCATTCGCAAGACGAGCAGCTTCTACGGCGTCCATATCGGAAATGCCGTCGTCATAGAACCGGATATTTTCCATAATCGTGCCGTTGAGCAAAAAGGGTTCCTGCGATACGTACCCAACGCGCTTCCGCCACTCATTCATGTCAATTTCTTTTATATTGGTTCCATCGAGCGTGATACTTCCCCAGCTCGGATTAAAAAGTCGGAGGATAAGGTCTGCGATAGAAGTTTTTCCTGACCCGGAAGGGCCAATAAGGCCAACGGAACCTCCTCTGGGAAGCACGAATGACACCGCACGCAGTACCTCTTTGCTGTAGTTATATTGGAAAGCAACATCGAGAAACTCCAGTTTTTCCTTAAAAACAAATGGCTTATTACCGGCATCTTCTTCTTTATGCGCGAGAAGGTTTTTTTGCAACTCCACGATATCGGCGGTATACGGAATGAATTCGGCAAGCGAGTGCGAGATCCGCTGTGTCGTTTCAATCTTCACAAAAATCTTTTGCACCAAATAGATGGTGGCAATGAATACTCCTAAATTAAAACCGGGGTCGCGATACAAAAAAGCAAAGAGTATCGCGATAAACACCAGACTCAACGGCTGAATAAAATCGATTCCGAGAGAACGCAGGATCCCCGCTTTGAGATTATAACGCCCAAATTCATTGATAAGCCTTTCCCCTCCTTTGAATACCTCCTCCTTTACTCCGAGTGCCTTAACCATCTTCATGCCGATGACATGCTCGCTTACATGCTGGGCTGTTTCTTTTTCAAAATCCCGCATGATATGGGCGGCAGCGCGCGAGCGGCCCACCAAAGGCCGGAGGAAAAGCACGAGAATGATACCGATACCCACGGTAAGAAGCGTAACTTTGTAATCGATGGCAAGTGCTACCGCAAGATATACGGCAAACGCAGTAGTTGCCGATATTGCCTGCGTTAAGGCGGTGAGAAGAAGAATTCCCTGTTGCACGCTTCGCAAAAAGGTGTTTTGCAGATGCCCCAATTTCTGCTGCAAGAGAAACGGCCACGATGCGCCAAGCATTGCCCCGAGGATCTCTTTCATTACGGAACTGCGATAATCAACAATGAATCTAGTGCGCGTATAGTGAAAAGCGAGCGTAGACACTCCGCGAATCAAGAAGAGAAAAACAATGATGCCAAGAACCGTTTCCAGATTGAACGGCAAGGAGAAATAATTGAAAAAAGTAAGCATAAACCGGGAGACAAAATCACCCTCCTGCGCTGAATTATTTACCAAAAAGGAAAACAGTGGGATCAGCGCCGCAATTCCGGTACTTTCGGCAAGCCCGCTTACGAACCCTAAAACCACAAGAAGCGCTATGCGCCACTTATATTTTCCGTATGCCTGATAAACAATTTTCCAGGTCTGAATCATTTTTCGGAGGGATAAACTAATGGATAAAGCTTCTTCGCGAGTTCCAGGTCTTCATAGGTGTCTATGTCAGCGCTTCGCTCAAAAGGTAAAACATATTTTGCCAGGTCTTTGCCATAATAGCTTTTTTCTTTAAGGAAGTTTTCTATTTTTATCCACCTGACAGCCCCGCTCGGACAAAAAATATTTTGAGGCAGGGATTTTGAATCAACAAAAAACTCTTTAAAAAAGGGCAATAACTTTCCGTCCCGCTCCTGCAACACCCAGAAGGGATACAGCCAAAGGTACGGCGTGACACTCATAAGACAATTCGAGCCCGAATCTATAAACTGCTGGTATGAAGCGGCCACGTCTTCCTCTGTCCGCAAAGGGCAATTCGGCATGAGAAGACAGAGATTTTCAAAAGGAGCAGAAACCTCACCAAGGAGGTGGAGCGTAGCGCTCTCAAGAGTAGCTTCATCCCCCGATATTTCCGGAGGCCTACGAATAGTCTTTACGCCGGAGTAAGAGGCCGCAACGCGTAAAATTTCTTCCGAATCCGAGCTGATATAAATATGCTCACCAAAAAGGCCGGATTTTAGGGCCGCCTCAATAGTATAGGCGATAAGAGGTTTGCCGAAAAAATCTATGATATTTTTCTTGGGGATTCGCTTCGAGCCCCCGCGCGCCGGAATTAAGCAAATATCCATTAAAGAAGGTTGGCAACCGCCTCAATATTAATATTGTCGGCAGAAGAATATTGGTTTTTGTTTTTTACATCCTTAAATCCGGGATAATTGCCGGTGAAACGAACAGCGGCGAGCGAATCGATATGAGGCAGAATTATAAACATCCCGTCATCTTCAAATACTTTCTTGTATAAGTCCCCCGTATCTAGAAGATCTTCGTGAATTTTTTCCCCTCCTCTGCCTCCGACTATTTTAACTGACGCTCTCCCGTTGGCATATTTCCTGGTAAAAATCTTGGACAAATCGGCTAAAGATGCCGCGGGCATTTTCAGGACAAAAATCTCGCCACCCTTGGTGAGTATTGCCGCCTTGAGCACCAGGTTAATGGCCTGATCCTGTGACATAAAAAAGCGGGTCATTTCGCGGTTAGTAACCCTGATTTCTTTCTTTTGAGAAAGTTGTTCTTTCCAGACCGGAAATACCGAACCCCTGGACCAGGCGACATTTCCAAATCTGACGCAGGAGAACACCGTAGGCGATTTTCCTTTATAATAGTTAGCATTGATAAAAAGTTTCTCCATCAAAAGTTTGGTCGTGCCGAGGATACCCGTGGGGTTTACCGCTTTATCAGTTGAAATTCCAATTACTTTTTTGACTCCTCTTTCAAGCGCTACATCAATCACATTTTGAGAACCGATCACGTTTGTTTTGACCGCTTCAAATGGATTATATTCCGCGATAGAGACGTGCTTTAGCGCCGCCGCGTGAAATACAATGTCAACATCTTCAAAGGCCAGACGCAGACGATCTCGGTCCCGTATATCCCCCAAAAAAAGCCGCAAATTTTTAGGATAACCCAAAGACTCCAAAAGCTGGT
>CAYJWH010000013.1:0-16906 GCA_964373875.1 uncultured Candidatus Saccharibacteria bacterium
GTATATCCTATCACCCAGGCGTCACGAAAGTCTTGGGTAGTACCGGTTTTGGCAGCCACCTGCCTGTTGGCAAAATAAAGCGAACTGCGCGGGCTAAATACCGGGATCCGTGACTCATTGTCAGAAAGTACATCATTGACAGTACGGGCAACTCCGGTATCAAGCACGGGGATGGATGTGTCTTTTCTTTCCTCAAGCACTGTTCCTTTTGGGTTCTCTATGCGAAGTACGGAGGTGCGCGGGTGGAGAATTCCTTCCTGGGCAAATACGCCAAAAGCAGAAGTCATTTCTAAAAGCTTGACCTCGGCTCCTCCCAGCACCAGTGTTAATCCGAATCTGTCAGGGTTGTCAAGGGTGGTAATTCCCAAATCTTGCGCGGTCCGGATGGAGTCCGAAATTCCCGCAAGATACAAAAGTTTTACCGAAGGAAGGTTAAGGGATTGAGCCAGAGCTTGGCGAATGGTTACTGGTCCTCTAAATTTCTCATCATAATTCTTGGGATGATAGCAGTCCTCCGGTTTGATACCCTTTCCCGGAGTGCCATCCGGAGCGCAGTTTACGTTAAATTCGGTGGGAACGTCGAAAAGCACTGTTTCCGGAAGATATCCTTTTCTAAACGCGGTGGCGTAAACAAACGGCTTAAAAGATGAGCCCGGTTGGCGAGACCGCACGGCAACGTTGACCATCGGGTCGAATTTGCAGTTTACTCCGGGGTGGCATCCTTCTGGAAGGGGTTGCGCCCAGTAATCGCGCGATCCTACCATTGCTAAAATTTCTCCGGTTTTTGGATCAATGGACACTAGCGAGGCGTTATACGCTTGCACCAGTTTTTCGTTTTCAGCGGCCCCCTCTTTGATGATCTTTTCCGCTTCCTCTTGCAATTTCCAGTCAAGAGTAGTGATCACCTTGAGGCCGCCATTTTCCACAAAAGCTTCTCCGTATTTTTCGTTTAAGTATTCGCGTACGAAAAATACAAAGTGAGGAGCACGGACATTCTGCTTAAGCGCGGAGAAGACCAGGCGCTCTTTTTTGGCTGTTTCCGCCTCGCTTTTTTGTACAAGTCTAAGCTCGGCCATGCGGTCCAGCACCCAGTCCTTTCTTTTCAAAAGTTCGTTTTGGCGGTTGAAGTAATAAGTAGGAGCCTTAGGCAAGGAGGCGAGAAGCGCCGATTGGGCAAGAGTCAGGTCTTTGGCCGATTTCGCAAAGTAAGTTTGGGCGGCCGACTCCACCCCGTAGGCGTTTGCCCCGTAAGGAATCTGGTTTAAATAAAGTTCAAGGATCTCGTCTTTGGAGTATTTTCGCTCGACCAGGACGGCCAGAATCGCCTCCTTAATTTTTCGCGAGAAAGTACGATCGGTAGTGAGCAGCGAACTTTTTATAAGTTGCTGGGTAATAGTGGATCCCCCCTGGTAAACTCCGCCTCTCGATACATTTTTTATAAGCGCGCGCAGTATACCAAAGCCGTCCAGGCCGATATGCGTGTAGAATCTATCGTCCTCGGCGGCAATCGTTGCTTCCCGCATAGTTTGGGGTATATCCTGAAGACGAATAACGGTACGTTTTTCCTCACCGTGAATGTCGTAAAGTAGGACTTTTCCGGTGCGGTCAAAAATTTTTGTGGATTCTACCACGGATCTTTCACTGATCCGTTCGGGGTTTGGCAGAGCGGAGACGATAGAATAAGCAAAAGCCCCGCTCCCCAAAATAAGCGCGATAAGCCCCCAAAATAAAAAACCCTTTCTTTTTTTACGGCTTAGTTTAGACATTTCTTATGAGGTGAAGTATACCAAAAATCTTGGATTTTTCCAGTTTTTATGCTATCGTGATTGTATCGTGAAAAATAAAGAGAAAATTTCAGAGTTATTGACGCGAGCGGTAGACGAGGTTATAGAGAGAGATCGTCTTGAGAAAGACCTCCAATTCGGTAGAAAGCTGCGCGTAAAATTCGGTATTGACCCTACGACACCCGATCTGCACCTGGGACATACCGTACCTCTGCGGAAATTAAAATGTTTTCAAGAGCTTGGGCACAAGGCTGTTTTGATCATTGGCGACTTCACCGCTACGGTCGGCGATCCGTCAGGAAGAGCCGAATCTCGCCGTCCTCTAGATGAGAAAACAATTCGTAAAAACATGAAGCACTATTTGAAACAAATTGGAAGTATTGTGGATCTATCGCGAGCGGAAATTCGTTATAACAGCGAATGGTATAAAAGAGCTAATATGATGCTAGTCTATAACCTTATGTCTATGGTTACCGTGCAACGAGCTCTTGAGAGAGATGATTTTCAGAAACGGTTGCGAGAAAAAAGAGACGTAAGCGTATTGGAGGTTGTCTACCCTCTTCTGCAAGCGTACGACTCGGTAGTAGTAAATGCCGACGTAGAGTTAGGAGGCCGCGACCAAAAGTTCAATCTGCTTATGGGGCGCAGAATCCAGCGTCATTTCGGGAAAAAGGAGCAAAATATTATTACTACTTGGCTTATTGAAGGCACTGACGGAGTTCGTAAAATGAGTAAAAGTTTTGGTAACTACATTGGCATTAAGGAGTCTCCCGATTCTGTATTTGGGAAAATTATGTCAATTCCCGATGACCTGATCATAAAGTATTTTGTCGCTCTCACCGATGTTCCAATGGGCGAAATAGAAAATATGAAGCAGAGTATGCGAATAAATGAGCTCAACCCCAGAGATGCCAAATTTCTATTGGGAGAAAAAATAATCTCTATATACGACGGAGACAAGGCGGCAACTAAAGCAAAAAACAAGTTCGTTAAGATTTTTTCAGAACGGAAACTTACTGATATACCGGAAGTACGGTTTAGCCAGGGAAGTTACCCGCCGATTCAGCTTCTTTTGCAGTTAAAGTTGGTAAACTCCAAATCAGAAGCCCGGAGACTTCTTGAACAAAAAGCGGTGGAGATTGACGGCAAAGTCGTCACCGACCCAAATCTATCAATGGAAATTTATAAAGGAACGGTAATAAGAGTGGGCAAGCGCAGATTTGTAAAAATTAAGTAAACCCCCACATCGAAAATTGGTATGGGGGTAAAACAAAATCCGCCTGTAACATAAGCGGATTTTGTTTTAATCTCCCAAGATTTATATTTTCGTTATAAATCGTCTTCCGTTTTTTCTTTGTTATCATCTTCTTCGTCGTAGTCTTCGGTGTATTCTTCTCCTTCGTCGTCTCCCGCGTCGTCCTCGTCAAGATTGTACAAAGAATTGTCGTGGATATTCATCATGATCATTATAAGTTTAAGGTGTTCGACCTTTTAAGTCTTTTTTAAAAAATTTCTCTCATTAAAATAGCAAGCAAGAGCGAGGGCAATAGCGTCAAATACGTCATCTCGAGCTTTCATTTCTTTTGTTTCCGGCAGGGTCAGACGAACCATTTTTTCCAGCTGTCGTTTATCGGCCCGGCCGTCTCCGGTCACGATTTTTTTAACCTCCAGAGGAGTATACTCATAGACGGGGAGACGCGCAAGCGCGGTTATTAACAGGATTACTCCACGGGCCTCGGAGACCTCAAGGGCTGTTTTTGCGTTCTTGGCAAAGAAAACTTTTTCCACGGCAAGGGCCTGCGGTTCCCATTTTTTTATCAATTTATGAAGCTCTTTATAGAGTTCGCCAAGACGTAGGTTACGGGATTTAGATAAAATCTTAAGTAGTCCGCAGTCCAAAAGTTTCAATGAGGAAGCACAGCTCAAAACCCCAAACCCCGCCGAAGTTGTTCCGGGGTCGACCCCGAGAATTATCATCCCGTTAGAAGCCTAGAGTTAAAAAATTTCTTAGAAATTTTTTAACTGCGGCCACAATTAGTTTTTTGGATATGATCATTGGTGCTAAATTATATGGTTCTTAATAAAATACGGCTTCTAACGGGATATCATTACTCTTCAAAATTAGTGTAGACCTCTTGGATATCAAGGTGATCAATCAGTTCATCTAAAAGAGGCAGAATTTTCTCCTTTTCCGGTAGTGAAAGTTCAAGCGGATTTTTAGGCCGATAGTCTTTGCCGTCCAAAGTCCATATTTTTTCAAAATTCCAGAGGATAGAGTTGGGGGGAACAAGTTTTGCGCCGTATTTGGCAAGAATTTGTTTAACTTCAGAAAGCGTTCGGTTATTGTTATCAGTAATTCCCTCGGCCAAAATATATACACCGCCGGGGGCGATGGCCTCATAGAGAAATTCCTGGAGCTTGGCCGCGTCTCCCGGGCCACCAGCTCTTTCAATGGCTCTTTCCATATTGTCCTTGGGAAGACCTTCTGACTTCGAACGCTCAATTGCGGCACGAAGCCGCGTATTCACGGAAGGATCAACGCCTCCGCTGCGGGCAGCAACCATAATTTCCCGTACCAATTTAGAAAAAAGCTGGCTTTTTTTAGCGTCTGTTGCGGCCTTTTTATGTTTGATCTGCTTCCACTTCGAGTGTCCTGACATATATTAGGCGCGAATAGTTTTCTGCATGGCTGTAGTATATTTGAGGATCAAATCCTTAGCCTCGTAAAGGTTGGGAACAAACTCAATTTTGAATTCTCGCTCTCCGGCGGTTTGAATGCGGATAGTACCAAATTTGAGAAAAGTTTCAATAACACCCTTCACTTCTATAGTTACATCCTGCACGTGTTGGAGAGGAATTTCGGCCACCTGCCGGTGAAAAAGCCCCTGTTGTTCTACATCGATGATCCGTTCATTAGTGATTATCCACATATCCAGGTAGTAGTCCATCCATAAGAGAAAAAGGAAAATAAGAAGAACCATAATGTAAAGAGATAAAAATAGATTGGTTAGGGGTCCTACTACGGCCGGATCAAACTCGATAGTAACAAAAGGCAGCAGGGAAAGTACCGTCGGGGGCAGAAGCAGGAGAACAACAAAAACAACAATGGTCCGCGCCATCACAAACCAATGCTTGCGTATGACTGTTAGTATTTTCTCGTTCTCGTTTAGTTTAAGCATAAGACCCTAGTAAGGAATTTTAAAAAGAAAAGTGAGCGAGAATAGCCAAAAAAGCGTTGCCAGAAAAAGGAAAATGGAAATTACTATTTTGGACGTAGGATGTCCCGGTAGAGTATATTGGCGCAGGTGGTAGATGATGGCCGCGGCAAAAAGAACGTAAAGCACGGTAAAGACGATAAAAAATACTAGAATGGCGATAAACATATTTTAGGTAAGCAAGGGGCGCTGTCCTCCAAAAGCTAAACCCAGATGCCGATAAGCTCTTTCTGTTGCCACTCTACCGCGCGGGGTTCGTTCGATAAATCCCAGTTGCATCAAATAGGGCTCGTATACTTCTTCAATAGTATCTTCTTCTTCGGAAGATGCGGCCGCAATCGAGGTAAGTCCTACCGGGCCTCCGCTAAAAGTTTTTACGATCACTTCAATTATTCTTCTATCCATCGGCTCTAACCCCTGCTCATCGATGTCCAAAAGGGCGAGAGTTTTTTGGGCTGTTTCGTTCTGAACTATGGCGACGTTATGCACCGCCGCGTAGTCACGTACCCGCTTCAACAGTCTGTTCGCGACCCTTGGGGTAAAACGCGAGGATTGGGCGATTCTGGCTATGGCATCATGATCTATCTTTATTCTTAAAATTTCCGCGGATCTTTGGATTATTTTTTGAATATTTTCTAAAGAATAAAAGTCGAGACGGAAGGATACTCCGAATCTTGAACGAAGGGGTCCGGAAAGAAGTCCGGTCCTGGTGGTCGCCGCGATTAAAGTAAAAGGAGGAAGCTCGAGCTGTATGGTTCGCGCCGAAGGGCCTTTGCCTATGATGATATCAAGAGTCCTTGATTCCATAGCCGGATACAAAACCTCCTCAATGAGTTTATTTAACCGATGCACCTCGTCAATAAAAAGAATATCTCCCGGAAGAAGATTGGTAAGGATTGAGGCAAGGTCTCCCACGCGCTCAATGGCCGGACCCGAAGTTATGCGGATGTTAGTATTCATTTCCCGGGCGATGAGATGGGCCAAGCTGGTTTTGCCGAGGCCCGCCGGGCCGGAGAGGAGGATATGTTCCATGGAGTCGTTTCTTTTTTGGGCCGCGTCAATAAGTATCCGCAAGTTTTTTTTCACCCGTTCCTGTCCGACATATTCATCCCAGCGCTGCGGCCGAAGAGCCAAATCAAAATTTTGGTCTTTCTCTTTCTTTTCTCGGATTGGCGGTGTTGACATATTCGTTTTTATTTGCTATAATATAAATACCGTTAAATTTTCAATGGCGGGTACAAGAGCCCAGGATTCAAACTATCATTGGATTGAGAAGCTTGGACTCTAAGGAGGAGCCCTCTTTTTAGTATAACCCAAAAAGACGATATTGCGGCAAACCTAGTTGCCGTATTCCGGCAAAAGTGGTAAAATCGCTCTTGCCTCCTCGGGTCGTGGGCAATTAATGGTTTCTGTAGAGTTGCCATTAATGGGGATTTTTAAATCAAGATGCGCTGGTAACTGATTTATTGGAAGCTGGTTCATTCTTGGAAGAAATCCTAGCCTCCGTGTTCCCAAACCGGAGTAATTGCCCACGGCCCGAGAGGGCAAACTAAGTTATTGATAATTAATTACCGGTAACTATTCTGTCCCCACTACTCGGTCAAGTTCCGCAAAGTCCGTAACTCCTCCAAGAATCTTCAAGAGGCCGTCCTGCCTCATGGTCATCTGACCCTGCCGGATGGCTTCTTTTTGTAATTCATATTCGGAAGGGTCTTGTAAAACAAGTTTTTCTACCGCTTCATTGATAAGTATTATTTCAAATACCCCTATTCTTCCTTTATATCCGGTGTGATTGCATTTCGAGCAACCCTGGGAGGCGTCAAATACGTTCCATTTGGCGGGAGGGGGCACGAGGATGCTTTTAGAGAGTTTAGAAAGGTCGCTTTCGATTTTTTTCTTTTGATCATTGGAAAGAGACACGACTTCTCGGCACGACTCGCAAAGTTTTCGCACCAGTCTTTGCGCTAAAGTAGCGTTGATTGCGGGAGGAATCGATGCGGGTTTTACGCCCAAACTTATTAGGCGCGGTATGGCGCCGGCGGCGTTGTTGGTATGCAGAGTGGAAAAAACCAAGTGTCCGGTTAGAGCGGCGTTGATCGCGGTATCGGCAGTCTCGATATCGCGGATCTCTCCCACC
This sequence comes from uncultured Candidatus Saccharibacteria bacterium, assembly GCA_964373875.1. GTDB lineage: Bacteria > Patescibacteriota > Minisyncoccia > Sungbacterales > HO2-52-23 > CAYJWH01. The sequence continues at coordinate 7,137 of CAYJWH010000013.1, forward strand.
AGTATTACGTCAGGATCTTGGCGGACAATGGCCCTTAAGCCGTTGGCAAAGTCATACCCTTTTTCAGAATCAACTTGCGTCTGTTCTATGCCGGGAAGATGATATTCGATTGGATCCTCAATGGTGATGACTTTTATTTCCGGCGTATGGATTTTGCGAAGAAAAGCGTAAAGAGCCGTTGTCTTTCCGGAGCCGGTGGGACCTGTAGTAAGAATCATACCGTTTGGTTTTTTAAGTTCTGTTTCCATGATCTTGACTAGAGTTGGATGCATTCCCAGGCCTTCAAACTCTATACCAATAGCTTTGGGATTCAATATACGAAGAACTACGTTTTCTCCTTCGGGACCGGGCAGGGTCGAGGTACGCACCTCAATGTCTCCGTCTCTAATATATATAGTAAATCTTCCGTCCTGCGCTTTGTCGTGGATGTTTAATTTAAGTTCAGAAACAAGTTTGATGCGAGACAGCAGGAGCCGATAGAGATTTTCCGGGAAGAAAGTGATATCGTGCAGAACTCCGTCAAGACGAAAGCGCAGTCTGGCTTTGTCCTTTTGGGGTTCGATGTGCACGTCAGAGGCGTCTACCGCGAGGGCGCCGGCAAGTATGATTTCAAACGCTTCCGTAGTTCTGCCCTGATAAGTTTGCTCTATTTTTTCTTTTATCTCTTCCAGATTGGATATTTCTTTTTCCAGCGCCTCTATTTTTTCCTGAAAAATTTGAATTACTCCGGCGCCGAGTTCGTGCTCTTTGGGAATTTTTTTATAGTAGCTCCAAGCTTTCTCAAGACTCGAGCGAGATACCAAAAATGTTTCTAAAACGTATCGCGCGTTCTGAAGTTCTTTAAGGAGGGATTGGGTATTTTCGCTTCTGGGATTATGAAGTGCCGCTTTTAGACGGGTGCCGGAAACTTGAAATACGGCAAGCCCGGAGGCTCTTGCTTTTTCTTCGGGAATTATTTTGATCGCGTCTATTTCTACGGGAAAAGTGGAAAGATCCGCGTAAGGCAGGTTCAAGCTTTGGGCAAGCTTGGCGGCGTTTTCCTCCTCCTCTTTTTTACGCAGAAGATCAATCTTGCGCTTTGTTTTTTCTTCTTTGAAGGATGCCATGGAAATCAACGAATGACGAATCCTGTACGGATAAACTAATTCGCCACCGCTGACTTAATTGTATGTTAAAGAATATTTGTCAGCAACGAACTGACAATATCTTCGGCCTCGCGAAAAGATTCAAAGGAAGAGGAGATACGGAGGTGTGGACTTTGAAATTTTCCTATCCCTCGCGCTTCAAGCATTTCAAGAACCTTTCGGTCTCCGGCAAGAGTAACCGCGACACCCCGGTCCTCTCCGGTCTGAGCCAGCAGGGCGGTAATTGAGTGCGGAGGAAATTCTTTTCGCACGTGGCTCAAGAGAGAAGGTATGTCCTCCTCTGTTCTGGCGGTTTTTTCAAAATCCTCGGCCGTAACAAAAGACCAGAGCACTCTTTTACCCTCGTCAAATTTTGAGCGAACCATGGCTCTGCCTTGGAGCTGCAGTAGTGCGGGAGATTTGAAGTCTTTGGCCGTTTGTTCCGCTTCATGCAAGTCTGCCTCCAAGCGCACGAGCTCTGACGCGCAAAGGAGCGTATCAGCAGTAGTCTGCGTAGAAAAGTGACTGGTTTTGAAAATAATACCAGACAAAAGGAGAGTAGCAGACCTTTTGTCCAAGGGCTCTTGGCGAATGCCGGTAATAAAATCGTAAGTTAATTCTCCAAGGGAAGATTTTTCGGGGTTAATCAGATTTACTTCTCCGTACTGGATGTTCCGGCCGGAAATGTCAAGGTTTATAATTGGGATTTCGCTGGCCATGTTTGCGTTCACTCCCTCAAGTGTTTCAATATTTTGTACTCCCAAAGCGATGGCGCAATCGCAAAGCATCTTTCCCTCGCGAAAAGAGATGGCCTCTTTGATTACCGGCGACTCTTTGGGGGAGAAGATAATATCTATGGAGTTTTCCGTCTTTTCGTAACGAAGCTGAGAAATTGGCGAGGTCGAAGTGTTCAGAGATACGATAAATTCTCGCGGAAGTGCGGCATCTTTAAAACCAACTTGTTTCCCCTGCGCTTTCAGAACTAGAGCAAGTGTTTCAGCCGAAGACAAACAATCCAAATCGGCGGAAGAAGGAATAAGAATAGCGACATAATGCGCTTTTTCAATTAGTTCTATCGCTTTGGAGGTATCCATGCCAATGTTGTCTACCCAGACCTTTAAGCTGTAATAGATTCTTTAATTGTTAACTTGTTAGAATTTCCTATAATCATGGTTGATGAAAAACTTTCCATATAAAGGGCTGGGTAGCCACAACATGGAGCACCCCCTTCTTTTCGCGCGTGGAACGCAAAAGGAGGGGGTAAGGGTTTGGCGGTTCCGACGTTACGTCGGAGGCCAAGCCCTTTATACTTAAATTTAAGTTCTTCGTATCTATTCGTAGCGCTTAACCTTCATGCTGTCAAAGAGGGGATGTGGATAACCTGTCGCTCGCTTGCGGTTCTAGCCGTCCTGCTTTTGGCGGACGTCACAAAATCCCCAGCGGGATTTAGGACTCGCGCAAAATCGCGTCAGCTGTCAAGGTAATATGTCCTGCGGACAGCAACCAAAGAAAGCCTTGACAGACCGGCCTGCCGCAATTTTGAGCGCCGCCAAGAAGAAAGACGGCTCGAACTGCTTCCCTCGTCTTTGGGTTTTCTTTATGTAGCACCTTTGGTGCGGAAAACTACCTCGATCAAACCGACCATGAACTAGTGGCTGCGACGTGCGATTGACGGACTGGTCATTTCGTGGTATCCTTAATGATAAGGAGGTCCTTTCGTGAAGATCATTGGGCTCGTAGTGGTTCTAACCCTGCGCCACCATCCGGCGCAGACGCTCATAACCGAGGTCGTGATCATCCTGATCGTGCTCCTCATGATGTTCATCATCTTCTGAAAGGAGAAGGCCATGAAGAGAACTTTCGGGTACGTGTTCGCTCTGGTCATGTATGTGATCGTCAGCATTATCGTCGCCAAGAAGGTGTTGCCCGAGTATGGGCAAGCCGTCTTCTGGGGAGGGATGGGCGGGGTCGTCTTCTGGGCGATCGTCGAACGTGTGGCGCTCGCGGTGAGGATGAAGAATTTTATCATCCTACCGATCGTCACACTGCTGCTCGCGGGGTGCGCGAGCGGAGTTCGACCGGCGTTTGACTTCCGCGTCGAGCGGTACTCGTACGGCGAGCGGACGCCGTACGACGCGAAAGTCCCAAAGCAGGAGTGGCGGGTCTCGGGACCCGGCTTCTGCTCTCCCTGCGGTTCAGGTGTACGAAGCAATGGCACCGGGTCCGTGAGCGGATGGGATTTCGGCCCTGACGGTTATCCCCGTCGGGTCCAGAGGACCATCCGCTAACCTTCCGCCAACTCGGCCCGTGACGCTTCTCGTCCCGGGCCGCGCTATTTTATGGGGCTGAATTTAAACATTCCAACTCTTCCTAAAATAAATGTAAAATTCTAAAACACATTCTACTATTGAACGCTATAGCGTTCAATAGTAGAATGTGGAAATATGGCCCGAATATCTAAAATATTCAAGAGAAAAAAACCGGAACCCCGCCTTAAAGCGGCCTTAAAGAAAAATAAAAAGGAACTTCTTCGTGTTCTTGAAAGAGAGTGGGAAGAGGTAGATACCTGGAATAAAAGAAAGGAACAGCGGGAAAAACTTGCAAAAATTGCGAAAGAATCTGGCGAAGTACTGGGGATAAGTATTTTGGTTTTGGTAGCTCTGGCGAGCACCATAGTTGTAGCTGCTGTAGCTCCAAATATCTTTGCAGCATTCGGAAACATCAAAGGTAAAAAGCAGCACAGGTATTTTAATAGAAATGATTTTTTGAAAACTTCTTCGTATTTAAAGAACAAGGGACTGCTTGAAATTAAAAAAGAAGGACCCGAATACTATATTAAATTAACTTCGGCAGGAAAAGAAAAGGCGGCAGAACATTCTTTTAAAAATTTTAAAATAACCAAAACCCCAAGTTGGGATAAAATATGGAGAATGGTTTTATTTGACGTTCCCGAAAATCATAAATGGTCACGAGACGGCTTTGCCAAAAAACTAAAAGATATGGGGTTTTGCCGCCTGCAGAAGAGCGCTTTTGTTACTCCGTATCCCTGTTTTAGCGAGATTCGATTTCTCGCCTCGCTATACAACATATCGGCCTATGTCAACTTTTTAGAAACGGAACGTTTATTTAATGATCGGGAACTTCGTGACCACTTTGATGTTTGATTTTTCAGTTCTTGGATTCTTTGTTTGCATAGGACACCATTCTACTCTCGAACGCTATAGCGTTCGAGAGTAGAATGGTAAAAAGAGATGGAGGGGGGTTTAGAATTTGCGAGGGGGTCGAAATTTTCTCAAAAATAGTGTATTCTGTCGGCATGCCAAAGATAGAAATTATTTCCCGAAGCGATTCCGAGACGCAAAAAATTGCGAAAATGCTGGGACGCAGCTTGACCCAAAAATCAGCCCGCAGGCACAAAGCAGTGGTTATCGCTCTCGAAGGCGAGCTTGGCTCCGGCAAAACTACTTTTTCACAAGGTTTGGCCAAGGCCCTAGGCGTAAAAGAAAAAGTACTTAGTCCAACTTTTGTCTTGATAAAAATTTACCCCATTAGAGAGAAATGCCGGATGTCTTTATCGAAAAAAGTTAATTCTTATGAAAGAAAAATTTTACAGAAGCTTCAACCAATGTTTCTCTCTAACAGGGGTTACCCCATTAAAAAAATTAAAAGATTCACCCCGCACCTTTTGTCGGCAGGTAAATTCTCGCGCAAAGCGCAGCCGACAAAAGGTGCGGGGTTCAAGCATTTAATTCATATTGATTGCTATCGGCTAAAATCGTCAAAAGATCTTTTGCGCCTGGGCTTCAGAAATTTTTTAAAAGATCGCGACGCGATTATTACGGTTGAATGGGCGAGTCTGGTAAAAAATATTTTACCCAAAAACACAATTTGGATTCGTTTTAAACATGGATCCAACCCCAGCGTAAGAATTTTGCATATATGAAAAAAGTAATTCTCATTGACGCGCACGCCCTTATTCATCGCGCTTATCATGCGCTACCCCCCTTGACGACCCCAATAGGCGATCCAATAAACGCAGTCTACGGATTTACAACCATACTTTTGCGGATTTTAAAAGAGCTGAAACCCGACTACATTGTGGCCGCGTATGATTTGCCAGGGCCCACTTTTAGGCACGTGGCTTTTGCGCGCTACAAAGCGCATCGCCCGGAAACTCCGACTGACCTAGGAAGCCAATTTACGAGAACCGAGGAGATACTCAAGTCTTTCGGCATACCCATATATAAAAAGGAGGGATATGAGGCCGACGATATTATCGCGACTATTGCCAAAAAACTTGAGAATAAAAAAGGCCTTGAAATCATCGTAGTCACCGGAGATCTTGACGCCCTACAGCTCGTAGGGAAAAACTTGAAAGTGTATACGATGAAAAAGGGCGTTAGCGAAACCATAATTTATGACGAAAAAGCGGTTGAAGACCGCTACGGACTGAAACCTTCGTCATTATTGGATTTTAAGGGACTTAAGGGAGATGTTTCGGATAATATTCCGGGGGTAAAAGGTATTGGCGAAAAAACCGCCGCGGAACTTATAAAAAATTTCGGTACGGTCGAAGGAGTATACGCGGCCCTTAAAAAAGGGACGAAAAAAATTTCCGAATCAACCGCCTCCAAACTTCGTGAGGGAGTTGATGACGCCAAGTCTTCCAAAGAACTTGCCCGCATGGACACGAGTGTGCCGTTTGAGTTTAAACTCGAGGAACTTCTTTGTGAATATGGATCTCGCACGGAGGAGATAAAAAAGGTTTTTGAGAAATTTGGATTCTTTAGTCTGATTAAGCGAATAGAGCTGAAAGAAGCAACGGCAACTCTCTCCAAAAGTCCTGTCGAATTTAAAACCCCTGAAAAGTGGAAAGAAATAGAAATTCCCGCAACCCGAGAAGGACTTGGTCTCTTGCTGTTCAAAGACGAACTTTTTCTGACCATAAAAGGGCAAGCCCGCCAAAGTTTTGCTCCGCAAAATTTAGGCGGGCAAGACGGAGTTTTAAAGTTTAGCCCCGGCGTTTTAAAAGAAAAAGGCACAAAAGATTTTTTCAAGGAAAACTTATTTTTAGCCCACGACGGCAAATCAATTTTAAAATTTCTTCGAGAACGGGATATTGAAGTTAAAGGAATAGTTTTTGATACCATGCTTGCCTCCTATCTTACCAATTCACTCACCAGAAATTTTTCCTATACGGTTGTTCTTAGTCGTGAACTTGGGCGTGCCGTGTCCGATGATCCGCGGGAGGAAATAGGACACTTTTTTGAAATTGTGAAAATTCTTGAATCCAAACTGGAAGCCATGAGTCTCGAGAAAATTTTAAAGAAGCTTGAACTTCCTTTGGTAAGAGTCCTTTTGGATATGGAAGAAAGGGGTATCAAAGTTGACACGGGCTTTCTGGCAAAATTATCCCAAAAAGCCGCGAAGTCCATATCACTTCTGACTAAAGAAATTTACAAACTTGCCAAAGAAGAGTTTAACCTTAATTCGCCTCGCCAGCTTTCCGTCATCCTTTTTGAAAAATTGGGAATAACTACGGCCGGCTTACGCCGGACCGAAAAAGGAGGAGTAATTTCTACGCGAGAATCTGAACTTGAGAAATTGCGCTCTACCCACCTCATAATCGGAAAAATTCTTGAATATCGGGAGCTTGCCAAACTCTTGGGTACATATATAGACGCACTGCCCAAACTCGTAAACCCCCAAGACCGGCGTCTGCACACCACTTTTAACCAGACAGGAACCGTGACCGGCCGGCTTTCCTCCTCTGACCCTAATCTGCAAAATATACCCATAATGTCCGAGATGGGGCGGCGTATTCGCAGGGCTTTTGTGACAGAGAGGGGGTATCTCCTTGCCTCTTTTGACTACTCCCAAATCGAACTTCGGGTGGCGGCGCATATAGCTGGTGATAAAAAAATGACCGAGGCCTTTAAAAAGGGCATGGATATACACAAAACAACCGCCGCGGAGATTTATAACATTCCGTTGGACAAAGTGTCGCCAGACCAGCGCCGAGCGGCCAAAACCCTTAACTTCGGAGTGCTTTACGGCATGGGTCCGCAAGCCTTTGCTGAAGCCACGGGGTTTTCAAAGGAAGAGGCCAGAAACTTTATCGAAGAATATTTTCGTGATTTTTCGGGTATTGCCGAATATATTTCCAGAACCAAGCATTTTGTGGAAGAGCAGGGATATGTGGAGACCATCTTTGGTCGTAGGCGCTATATACAGGAGATTCTTTCTTCAAATTGGCAGCTCAAAAGAGAGGCAGAGAGAATGGCGGTTAATGCCCCGATTCAGGGGTCGGCGGCCGACCTTGTCAAGATGGCCATGATAGCGGTTGATAATTGGGTCAAAAAAGAAAAGTTTGGAGATTCCATAAAAATGCTTCTTCAGGTTCATGACGAACTCTTATTTGAGATTAAGGAGGATCAGATGAAGAAGGTTATTCCGCAAATAAAAAAAATTATGGAGAATATTGCGAAACTTAGTGTGCCCCTGGTAGTAGATGTAAAAGCGGGGAAGAATTGGGGAGAACAGGAGAGAATCAGCTAATATTTATTGCCTGAGCTTGTCGAAGGCATACATATAGAATCATGTGGAAGTGGTTTGTATATATTTTCGAGCGAAGTCGAGAAGTACAATTAAGTTTGATTCCATGCCTGAATTACCCGAAGTAGAAACAATCGTCCGCCACCTGCGAAAGGAAATTCTTGGGAAAAGAATTGTGGACTTTACATCCGATACGCCGAGGATTTTTAGAGACCATAAACCCCGCACCTTTTCTCGGCAGGCAAATTCGGGCGTAAAGCGCAGCCGAGAAAAGGTGCGGGGAAATAATTTCTCGGAAGTGAGAAAACAAGTACTCGGCAGAAAAATCGAATCGCTTGGCAGAATCGGAAAAAATATTTTATTCAATTTATCCGGAGGAGTTTGCTTGAACATACATTTGATGATGACCGGCAAACTGCTTCTTGGCCCCCGTGAGAAGCAAAAGCATGACCGCTTCAACATTAAACTTTCCGGAGGCAGGCATTTGATTTTCAACGATATCAGGAAATTCGGAAGATGCCGGATAATCGATGATGAAAAAATGTTTGGCGGGGAAGATGCGCTGTCCGTTGATTTCGAAACGTTTAAAAACTTAATTAAGTTCGGGAAAAAGATTTTAAAAAACTTCCTTCTGGATCAAAATGCGATTTCCGGCGTCGGCAATATATATGCCGATGAAATTTTATGGTTTGCCGGGATTCACCCTTTGCGGGTAACAGGTTCGCTGAAAGAGCGCGAGGTCAAAAATCTTTATCTGGCGATGAGAAAAGTTTTAGCGTTTGCTATCAAAAAAGGCGGCACTTCCTCGAGAGATTATCGCAAACCGGATGGCAGTAAGGGAGGATATTATGAAATAAGAAAAGTGTATCAGAGGACCGGAAAACCGTGCTCCCGAGATTCTGTCAAGACCCAGCGCATAGTTGTCGGAGGGCGCGGAACTCATTTTTGCCCCAAACACCAGAAATAAGCCATAACCTTAATAAACCTTACTAAACCTTGATAGCAAGGTGCGTTTTTTTATTAAGGTTTATCAAGGTTTTAGTTATCGCGGGCGCGTTTCAGGCTAAGCCTTGGCGGGAAAAGGCTTAGCCTGGAAAGGTAAGAACGCTGACTTATCCACAGATTTTCTAAACCGCCATGTTAATCTGAAAGCAGGTTAAAAACGATTTCGTTGTTGAACCAGATGGAAGATTTTCGCCCATTATCAGATCTTGCAAGCTCTGCCGGAACCAAGCCGGACTATTTGCGTTATTTAATTTTCAAAGGGAAATTGCGTGGAGAAAAGTTTGGCAAAATTTGGTTTTCAAAGCAGGCCTGGATAGAAGATTGCCGTAAAAACGGATACCTAAATGGAAATTCTACGATTGGTTCGACTTCGCTCATCACAGCCAACAACGATGGCGTTGTTGAGGAGCCGGTGCATGAGGTTCGACCTGATCTTCTTTCAAGAATAGAAAAACTGGAAAAGGAGTTGCGGGAGCAAAGAGTCGCCGTCGTCGATAAAAGCTCGGTACCGATGGCATTGGCAACTGTCGGCATGGTGGCACTTACCGCTTTCGGGGTTTGGGCGGGAGTTGGTTTTTATCCGCAGATTACCGCGGGGGGACGATACTTGTCGAAAGCCATTGAGGCGTCGGGGCATTTAACATTTTCTCCGGAATCTTTGGTAGAGAATATCCAACCGGAACCGCTAGATTTTGCCGCGCTTTCAAACGCGCTATGGAATCGCGCTACTGAAATTTCTAATTTCACAAAGCGGACGATAGTGGTTGATATTAGAAATAATTTTGCCGAGTCGCCGCCGCAATTTGTAGTGATAACGGAAAATTTTTACAAACTTGTTTCTATTCTGGCGTCGAGGTCGGACCTCAACGGCCAAGAGGTCCGACCTCAAAACGTAATCGAATCAATTGTGATAAGTCTGGTTGAACCATGGAAATCTTTTTTCAAAAATCCTAGAGCAACATTTACTACTGCTTTTGGTCGCGTAGTTTCGGACGTTTCAAAAGTATTTGTTGCCGCGGAAATTTCTAGAGAGAACCCCCCAACAATATCCGATGACCAAAATTCAAATATCCCAAGCAACCAAGA
>CAYJWH010000014.1:0-4536 GCA_964373875.1 uncultured Candidatus Saccharibacteria bacterium
GGGAGAAAGGAAGAGCATTTGGATCGGTTACACCGACCAAACTCAAAGCGGCGCTGGCAAAGCTTGGCATCTCGGTTGAAAAAGAATCAATACTTCTTGACGACTCCATAAAAACCACCGGCAAGCATCAAGTAAAGATAAAATTCCCGCACGATTTGATCGGAGAAGTGAAAGTAATAGTAGAAAGCGAATAAACTAAGGGCGTATGGCTAAATATATTTTTGTTTGCGGCGGAGTTATGTCCGGCGTTGGAAAAGGCGTGGCTACCGCCTCAATTGGCCGTATTCTCAAGGGCTATGGTTTTCGCGTCACCGCCGTAAAGATTGACCCCTACGTCAATGTTGACGCCGGAACCATGAACCCCACCGAACATGGGGAAGTTTTTGTTACCGACGATGGAGTAGAGTGTGATCAGGATGTTGGAAACTATGAAAGATTTTTAGATGAAAATATTCCCAGGGATAATTATATGACTACCGGCCTGGTTTATCAGACGGTCATTGACCGCGAACGCAATCTGGAATATGGCGGCAAATGCGTAGAGGTTGTGCCGCATATTCCCGAAGAAGTTATAGGTCGGCTCGATCGCGCGGGGCGTAAAGCTAAAGCAGATTTTGTGGTTGTGGAAATTGGCGGGACAGTAGGCGAGTATCAAAATATTCTTTTCTTGGAAGCGGCCCGTATGATGCGCCTGAAAAATCCTGAAAACGTACTTTTTGTTTTAGTTTCCTATTTGCCTATCCCCAAAATGGTTGGAGAAATGAAAACTAAACCGACCCAATACGCGGTTCGTTCTATGAATAGCGCCGGAATACAGCCGGATATTATTATTGCACGTTCGGCGGTTCCCATGGACGAGCCGCGGAAAAGACGGCTTGCCATATTCTGCAACGTCCTGGACGAAGACATAATCTCCGCGCCGGATGTCAAATTTATTTACGAAATTCCGGTAAATTTTGAAAAAGACAATCTTGGCAAGAGAATTCTTGGGAAGTTTAAGATGCAGCCCCGCAAGCAGGATATGCATGAGTGGAGAGCGCTAGTAAACAAAGTAAAGAAACTGCGAAAGCCGGTTAAAGTCGGTATTGTCGGGAAATATTTTGGCACGGGAGCATTTACTCTCTCCGATTCATACATATCCGTAATTGAGGCCATAAAACACGCAAGTTGGCACCAAGGACGCGTTCCGGAGATATCATGGCTTAATGCCGAGAAATACGAAAAAGATCGCAGAGTTCTTCAAGAGCTCAAGGGTTTTAACGGAGTAATTGTCCCCGGTGGGTTCGGTAGTAGGGGAGTGGAGGGTAAAATTAAGTCAATTGAGTTCTGCCGTAAGAATAAAATTCCTTATTTGGGATTATGCTATGGCTTGCAGCTTGCGGTGGTAGAGTTTGCAAGAAACGTCTGCGGTCTTAAAGGCGCTCACACGACCGAGATAAATCCAAAAACGAAATATCCGGTTATTGATACTATGTCGGAGCAGGTAGTTAATATCAAAGAAAGAAAAATGGGCGGGTCTATGAGGCTCGGCGCGTATACATGCGGACTCAAACCGGGTACAAAAGCGGCAGGTGCTTATGGCACGAAACTTATAACCGAGCGACATCGACATCGTTATGAGGTAAACAATGACTATCGGGATATATTTGAAAAAAAGGGGATGGTATTTTCAGGTATAAATCCTGAAAGAAATTTAGTGGAGATTATTGAACTTAAAAATCATCCTTTTTTTGTAGGAACGCAATTTCATCCGGAATTAAAATCAAGACCCTTGAGTCCGCATCCGCTATTTAGAGAATTTATTAAGGCAAGCCTTCGTTCAAAGAAACAGACAAAAAAACGGAGATAATCCGTTTTTTGTCTCCAGGTCTTATTTAGTTTACGTAGTAACAACGGCTATTTTGGTAATTGAAATGCGTTTTCCGTCAAAATGATTTTTGCGCTTAGTCAAAAATTTGACAATTCCGTCGCGAAGTGCGAATAATGTGTCATCTCCGCCTCTTTTGACACCAGCTGCCGGATAGTATTTTGTGCCTCTTTGGCGGATAATAATATCGCCGATTTTTACCCGCTCGCCGTCATGTTTCTTGACCCCCAGATACTTTGGCTGGGAATCTCGTCCGTATTTACTCGCGCCCGAAGATTTTGTATGTGCCATAAACTTTTAATCTCTAATTCCTAATTTCTAATCTCTAAACAATGATACGGGATTATCCAAGAAAAATCAAGGGCTTTTTAGAGGATAATAAGCAGGACCTATATATTGCGGCTGTTATTTTCTTGGTGGGACTTGCGAGCTTTGGACTCGGCCGCCTCTCCATACTTTGGCCGGAGAAAGAGCCTCTCACGATCGAGAATCAAGGATCAAGGATCAAGAACTACGGAACCGCGAAAGAAACCGCTTCTGATGGTAAAAATTATAATTCATCAGTCATTATCCCTAATTCTGGCGGTAAATACGTCGCGTCTAAAAACGGCACGGCGTATCACTTTCCGTGGTGCCCGGGCGCGCAAAAAATAAAAGAAGAGAATAAAATCTGGTTTCAAACCAAAGAAGAAGCTGAAGGCAGAGGATACAAACCCGCCGGAAATTGCGACGGGCTTTAGATAAATAAAACGGCTGTTAAAGCCGTTCCATGATAAACTTTATCCTTTGGCGAATGCTTTCCCATTTGTCGCTACTAGAAACCGGTACGATAAATAAATTTTTATCAAAGCGATAGCCAAGATCAAGATAACAGCGGATCATTAGTGGATGTAGTTTCGCTCCATGATGGATATCGAACTGTTGCGCGTAATCAGCCGTCAGAATGGGTAGTGGTTCAAAAATGTATACCCTGCGGTATTTCCTGAAAGAGGCGGCTATTGCCTCTGTGGGGTCTAGGCCGTGAAGCAAGCAGTAAGCCACGCTAGAGGGCATGCCGCGATCAAACCAGACAGTTTCATCTGGGGACTGGCCATTCTCCATGGACATTTTAAGATCCAAAATTGCTTTTTGGAATGAGGACTGATCTTTATACAACTCTTCCACGGGTTTACCCGCTTTTTTGTGCCCAATAATTATAGTCCTGGCTGCTTCACTTACGACTCTAAATCCCAACCTTCTTAAACGTCGTGCAATCACGGATTTTCCACATCTCATAGCTCCGTCCAGGATGCACCAGTTGGTGTCCAATTACTTCTCCTTCAAGGGGCTAACTAAATATTGACTACAGATGGTCAGTTTGTCAAAATTTAAAGACATTGACGTCTTGCAAATTAAATGGTAGTTTTTATAGAGCATCTTATACGGGAAAAGATATTATGCTGAAAGGTTTGCTAAATCGCAGACGAACTCAAGCCCTGCCAACAAGCTCTCTGGTCGTTGAGGTAACCGAAATAATCATACCAATGGTTACATATTCCAGAAAAAAGTGTTTTAGGGCAGTACCGTTAAAGAAGCCACGCCGTATCTGGGATAGTAAGCAAGGATTTTCTTCAAAAATCGAATATTGGGGATGGACGGTCGGCTATTTGCGGTTCAATACTAACCTCGATCGTTGGGAAATAAGCTTGGCTATGAACACCAATCTTATACGGAAAGACGGAGTTGCCGTATCGGGATGGAACGGCAATGAAGAGCATGTGGCCAGCTTATGCGCGCTTGAAGACGGCGATCGTCTGCGGTGGACGAGAATCGGCGTTGGGCTGTACGAAGATGAGCCCTGGCATCTTTATCCGGATCTAGCGATTAAAATAGCTCCAATACCAAAATCGTCGGAATAAAATTCCGGCTTTTTAATTTACAGGCAATTCTTCTGCGGTTTCGGACTCTATGGACAAGTCTTCCGGCGATTTCATCTTTTTTAAAGAAGAAGTCAGAACCGTATATCCCTTGCTTACCCTCCTGGCGTTTTCTACTTCCTTACGTGTATTTTCAGGAATTTCGCCAAGAATTTTGCGAAGTTTGGTTTCATCGGCTTTTAAGATTTCCTCCCATTTGCCAAGAGGGGAGAGGAGTGATTTAATTTTTTCGAAATCATATTCATAGCGCTGTTGAATTTTTTTGGAAATATAACCTTCCTCGCCGAATACCCGTGTCAAGCCCTCCTTATCCATAAAGGCCTCAATTTGTTCTTGTAGGTCATCAAGCCGGGCGCTGTTTGTTTTGCTCGCTTTTTTAAGTTCAAAATACTCTTTAAGCGCGGAATCAATCTCATCTTTGCTTTTTACTTCTGGATTTTGATTTTTGTATAAATGTTTCCAGGCAGGACACAATGGCTTAAATCCGCACCAGTCGCATAGGGGACTGGGCGTTGGCTCAAACTCTTTATTATTTTTTAACCGGTCCTGGATTTCGGCAATGGTTGATAGAATATGAGCTTTGGTTTTTTCCGTGGTATCTTTGGTCGCTTTGGTGGAAAGTTTCTCTCCGTGTTTTAGAAAATACAGGCTCAACTTTATGTCTTCAGGATTTAAATGCGGCCAGCGCTTTTGCAGGCCCAGGGAATAAAGCGACAACTGCAGGTTTTGATCCAAGTTATCCTGCGAAGGCAT
>CAYJWH010000014.1:4636-15586 GCA_964373875.1 uncultured Candidatus Saccharibacteria bacterium
GCCTCCTTTGATTTAGGCACGCGAATATGATCAATTTGCTGAAATTTATATTTCTGCGGACACTGCAGATACGTATCTATTGCGGAATATGAGGTTCGCATGGTATATGAATTATAGTTCTTGGAGTAATAAAGGCAATGACAAAGGAAGAGTTTGTCGTAGAAGCACTCAACTATCTGGGGTATCCATCAATGAGATACCAAAGGTCAGATAGAGGTTGCGACGAAATTTGGTTTGATTGCTCTGGTTTTGTTACGTTCCTATTGAAAAAATTATGTTTTCCAAACCCCTTGAATCTACGCCACTGCAATGAATATTTTGACCTCTTTGGAATATTTATATATCCACAATATGTGCAGGAAGGAGATCTGGTATTTTTCAGCCGTCGCGGGATTATACCGACTCACATGGGAATAATGGTCTCACTGGAATCATATATCCATGCCCCGGGTAAAGATGGAACCAGTGTCATGATAAGCCCTATTGTACGAGAGCTTATTCAACCGCCGCAGACCAGAGATGACCTTGAAGCAAGGGTTGGAGGAACTCAAAAGTACGTCTTAAATCCCATTGGATTCAAACGGCCCGCCATAAAAAAGGGGCGGTTTGCCAGAGAAATAAGTTAGGCCAGAACGTCTGGCCTCTTTAAATAGGGAGGTGTGGATAAGTGGATTTGCCGCTTTATAAGATATGTCGCATAATTATACTTAAGCGACATCTATGACTATGCAGAAAAGCAATAAACCTATCCCCCAGCATATAAGTGACTTTTTGGATTGGCTGGATATAGAAAAAGGGCTTTCATCAAAGTCCCAAGAAAACTATTCCAGATTTATTAAAAAGTTCACGAAATGGTTAGAATTTGCCGATATTAAGGACCTAAGGCCGCATAACCTCTCCCCCGAGCATATTTGGAAATACCGGGTGTTTCTTTCTCGGCAACAGAAAAAGCCGCTGAAGAGATCTACCCAAAATTACTACCTAATAGCCCTTAGATCACTTTTAGGGTATTTTGCCGATCGAAACATACTTTCACTACCGGCTGACAAAATAAAGCTCGCCAAGGACAAAGCCGAACGACAAGTTCGCTTTCTAACAACAAAACATCTTGAAAAGCTTTTTGCCGCTCCCAATGTCAGCACCCTAGAGGGAAAACGTGACCGGGCAATTTTGGAGAGTTTTTTTTCTACGGGGCTGCGAATCGCAGAACTAGTTGCGTTAAATAAAAACCAAATACGACTAGGCCCAAGTATCAAAATTCTTGAATTGAGCATAGTGGGCAAAGGAAACAGAGTAAGGACTATATACCTTTCAGAGAGTGCGCTTTATCGGCTGGATCAATACTTGAAAAACAGACAAGATGATGCAGGTGCGCTTTTTGTCACCTTCAGGGGAGGAAGGATACCCTCTAGAATTACCCCGAGAACCATTCAGAGAATGATTAAAAAATATTCAATGCAGGCAGGGATTCCATCATTCACTACCCCACATGTTATGCGTCATACCTTTGCTACCGATCTTCTTGAAAAAGGCGTTGATCTTCGAACTATTCAAGAATTTCTGGGCCACAAAAGTATTACAGCAACGCAAATTTATACCCATGTAACGAGTAAAAAACTACGGGAAATCCATCAAAAATTTCACGGCAGGAGAAATTTATAAGAAGCACAATGGTACTTATTCTTTCGGCTGTAAAGACATGGATACCGTTTCCAATAGGTCAATCACCGTGAGAAAAAATACTTTAAGCACTTTGGCAAACCAAGCGATAAATTTGGCAAAATCTATTCCGGTTTCATTTTTGATATCTTTGTTTACTTCCTGAAGCTTGGGGGACGCTTCTTTTAGAGTTTCCTTGGGAGTCGGCAGTTTTATATCCTCTCCCGCTTGCCCTTCTTGATTTGGCGGAGATATCGGTATGGTAATGTTTTTCTTTAGCGCTTCAAACAGCTTGTCGGGATTTAAAATATCCGCGGCAATTCCGGCAAATTTTTTATTACCCTCATTTTCTGCTTGCGCCAAATACGGCGCGGAAACGGCCATAATTAGAGCTGATATTGCTACGAAATAAAGCGCCTTGGATAGCATGGCAATAGTCTTAACCTTTCCTTGATTGTAGAAATAATTTTAAAGGTAGTCCAGTGGGTCAAGATAGCCCTGAACGCCAGAGGCGGGGTCGCTACCGGCAAACGGCAGTATCATATCGCGGCCGCAAACCCTTGATTTTATAGTCCTGATTTCAACGGCTTGTGACGCAAACAAAGTAAAATGCAAGTGAGGACCGGTGGCATATCCTGTTTTGCCGGAAAGTCCAATACGCTCTTCCTTATCAATTTTTTGTCCGGCCGATACGCCAATTTGCGAAAGATGACCATAAAGAGTTGATAAATTATTGGGGTGTTTAATCAAAATCCATTTTCCATATGATGCTCCTCGGCAGCTAAGATCAGTATCGCCCGTGGCGGCCACAACTCCGCTTTCGGAGGCAAACACGGGGGTACCAATGCTCGCGCGAAAGTCCATACCATTATGTCCTTGGCGCCCCCCGTATCCTCCGGCCCGCGCAAAAGACGTATAGCCAAAGAATTGGGTAACGCAGTTTTTTGCCGCTTCCCCGCCGTTCCAGCAAGACTTTAATGACACTTTGGGAAGCGGCCAACCAAGAATCCCACTGCCTTTTTGCGGCAAAGATAGAGGGTCGATGGTTACGTTAATTTCCTGCTCAATAGAACGGACTTCCCTCTCCAGTGCTTCAATTTTCTCCTCGGACGCCTCCAGTAAATTTTGGTATAGACGTTCCTGATTTTTGGTTTGAGCAAGCAACATATTTCGCTGATTGCGCTCGTTGGCAACAGCCGCGTTTCTTCCGGCAAGGATTTTTTTTAGGTCCTCGGCCTCATTTTTTTTCTTTTCCGCCTTGGTTTTTTGTTCCTCAAGCTCCGATCTTAAAGTTCGCAAAGATCCAAGAGACGCAAGCATTTTTTCTTTTGTGCGGGAAAGATTCTCAATTTGGCGCAAAAATCCCGATATGGCGGATGACTTTAGCAGTACCGCGAGCAGGGGCTCCTGTTCGTCTTCGGCAATAATCTGGACAACATCCGAAAGGCCGGCGCGAAGTCGGGCTATAGCGGCTTCCTTTTCTTTGATCTCAATGCCGGTTTCCCTGACTTCAAGTCCCGCCTTCTGAATTTTGGTTTGCGTCACGGAAATGTCTTTTTGGAGCTGTTTGATAGTCCGATCAACACGGCCGAGTTCCGTGGCCAGAGTTTTCCCCTGCTCCTGTTTAGTGGAAATTTCCACGCGGTACTTTTCGGCTTCTGCTTCTAATTTTTTGATTTCGGCATTTTTCGTTTCAATTTGTCCCTGCAATTCTTCCGTCGACTGGGCGTAGGCGGTAAACGCGTAAATCAAAAGCGCCGTCCAAAATATCACGGCTAAGTTTAAGAAGTTGGCCGGGCAGATCTTTCTCACGACTAAACCATAACAAAATCTGCGAATTTTTTAAAGAGATCCTAGGCCAATAGCTTCTTGGCATTGCTAAGGCGTTTTTTCACCTCTTCGGGATCCAGGATCTCCAGGATTTCAAACGGGCCGGGCGATGCTTTTTTGCCGGTCAAGGCCGTGCGCAGAGGCCACAATATTTTCCCCCTGTCCCTGTCCCCTATCGAATCCATGAATATTTTTTCTATTTCCGATTTAGAAATCGGGAACGTAAAGCCCGAAATTATTTTTTCCGATGTGTCCAATGCTTCGGTAATTTCCTTGTCACTCATACTTTTCCATCTTAACAATTCCCCGTCATATCGAGGTTCGTGAAAAAAATATTCCACTCTCTCCCCTATTTCCGAGAGCTTCTTCAGCCGCGGCTGCTCCAATGAAAGAATTTTCAAAATAAGCTCCTTTGGAAGGGACTCGTGTCCGGCGGGTAGGAAATTTTTGGAGCGCGCATATAATTCCTCCGGACTAAGCTTGCGGATGTATTCGCCATTCATCCAGTCGAGTTTTTTCAAATCAAATATCGCCCCGGATTTTTGCACTCGTTCCAAGGAAAATTTTTTTATGAGTTCATCTTTGGAAAAGATTTCTCGGTCATCGCCCGGGTTCCATCCTATCAATGCCATGGCATTTATTAGCGCCTCCGGGAGATATCCTTGTTCCCTGTATTCCCGAATCGGTACGGCTCCTTTGCGTTTTGAAAGTTTTGTTCGGTCTGCCGCAAGCACGATCGGAAGGTGCGCGTAGTTTGGTTTCTCAAACCCAAGCGCTTCAAACAGCAAAATTTGTTTTGGGGTATTGGGAATATGATCTTCGCCTCGGATTACATCGGTGATCTCCATCTCATGGTCGTCGATCACTACGGCAAAATTGTACAGAACAGATTCCAAATTTCTGGCAATAGAAAAATCTCCTAAGCTCGCCGGATCAAAAACGAGTTCTCCCCGGATCGCGTCCGAGAATGAAAGCGACTTGCCGCTTTCCTGGAAATAAGGATTTTTAAATCGAATAATACCCTGACCCGGAATTCCTCCCGATGCACGATGTTCTTCGCACCAAAAAACAGCATTGCTCCCTTCCTCGACTTTATGATTGCACCAGAAAGCTTTTTTTTCTGCCAGCAATTTCTCGAGTCCCTTTCGATAAGATTCAGTTCGCTCGGTTTGGCGGTATGGGCCAAAATCTCCTCCGTGTACGGGACTTTCATCCGGCTCGATCTCCAGCCACTTTAAATCCTCAAAAATCGCCTCTTCGTATTCGGGTTTCGAGCGCTCGCGGTCGGTATCCTC
The DNA here is from genome assembly GCA_964373875.1 of uncultured Candidatus Saccharibacteria bacterium. GTDB lineage: Bacteria > Patescibacteriota > Minisyncoccia > Sungbacterales > HO2-52-23 > CAYJWH01. The sequence goes on from CAYJWH010000014.1 coordinate 9,421, forward strand.
GATCCGGACTATGAAAGTCCCTCCGCGCTGCCGGGTATAAAGGTAATTAAAAAGTGCCGTCGGAATTTGTCCAGCATGGAGGTATCCCGTCGGTGACGGGGCGTAGCGTGTTCTGACGTGAGCCATAATTAGTGGATTCCCAATTTCAAAATCTCTTTAGCGACAATTTCTGCCGAATCAATTCGGGCAAAGCGCTGTGCCGCTTCGCCCATCTTTTTTAATTTTTCCGGATTAGACATCAATTTCTTAATCTCCGCCAATAAAATATGAGGAGTCAAATTTGCCTCTTCAACGATTACAGCTGCTCCTTCGGAAGCATACTCATACGCATTTTTTCGCTGATGATCTTGGGCAGCGCTTAGGAGAGGCACTAAAATTGAAGGTTTCCCCCAAGCGGAGATCTCAAAAATACATGTAGCGCTTGCGCGGGAAACAATAAGGTCGGCAGAGGCATAAAAATTTCGCAGCTGATCCTCATCTAGAAATCCAAATGGATGGTAGCGGTCCTTATTACTGGACTCAAGTATTACGCTTGCTTCCCCTCTGACATCATTCAAGTTTTTAGCGCCGGTTTGGTGTAAAATTTCAAACTCACTGGTAACTTCTTTAAGTGTGCCAAGCAGGGCCTCATTAATTTTTTGTGATCCCTGTGAAGCTCCTATAATGCCAATTACCGGAACTCCAGAAATTACTCCGAACTTCTCGCGGGCTTCCTCCTTTCTTCCTCCGAGGATGTGTTTGCGTACCGGCACGCCCACCAAAGCCGTTTTTTCTTTCGGGAAAGCATCGGATGCCGCGCGAAAAGCGATGCCGATACGGCTCGCAAAGCGCGCCGAGAAAATATTTACCCGCCCGGGGACGGCGTCCGAGTCATGTATGATGAGTGGAATCCTAAAAATCGCCGCGGCCAAAACGCTGGGCAGCGCTCCGTAGCCCCCCTTGGAGAAGACTACGTCCGGCATAATTAGAAAAATATTCCATAGGGATTGCAGTATGCCGAGTCCGATCTTAAAAATATCAAAAATGTTTTGAAGCGAAAAATAATTGCGCAATTTCCCGCTCGTGATAGGTATAAAAAGTACACTTTCATCTCGCAGGAGATCACGGCCGAATCCGTCGTCGGGTCCGGCATAAAAAAGCTCAAGATCCAAAATCTGCTCCTTTTCCGCGCTTTTTTTCAATTCTCTAATGACAGCAACGATGGGGGTTATATGGCCGCCCGTGCCGCCGCCAGTAAAAAGGACTCTCATGATTTAGGTGTTTTTAGATATGTTCAATAAAATTCCAATGCTTGAAAGCGTTATGGCAAGCGAGGTTCCGCCATAACTTACAAAAGGAAGGGGTATTCCGGTAAGCGGCAGGAGTCCGGAAATAGCTGCCATATTTATAAATGCTTGGGTCATAATGCTTATGGAAATTCCCGCCGCAAGCAGTTTCCCAAAACTATCGGGAGCATTTTTGGCAATCAGCATCCCTCTCCAGAAGAGAAAGGCGAACAAAATGACCAGAGCGCTCGCTCCCAGAAAACCCATCTCCTCCGCAAATACGGCAAAGACGGAATCCCCCATGGGTTCAGGCAAATAATTATATTTTTGCAATCCCCTGCCAAATCCTTGCCCAAAAAATCCTCCGGAACCTATAGCGATAAACGCTTGACTAATTTGATAGCCAATGCCCTGCGGATCTGTGCTTGGGTTCAAAAAAACCGTTAAGCGGTCCAGGCGATACGGAGCGATCTGTATCAGGACGTAAAGCAAGGCAAAGCCGAGAAGTACTAAGGTTACAACTTGTGATTTTTTGCCACCCCCCAAAAAGTATAAGAGGACGGCGCTAACGGCGATGACGCCAAGTGTTCCAATATCCGGCTGCATGATAAGGAACATACCTACAATGGCGAGCATTAAGCAAAAAGGAATCATTCCGTAAGAGACGCTTGAAATTTCACGTCGGCGCGCATCAAGCCACGATGCCAAGTATATTACAAAGGCGAGTTTCAAGAACTCCGATGGCTGGAAACTTACCGGCCCAATTATTAACCAGCGCCGGGCTCCACCCCAAGAATAACTTAATTCAGGGATAAATAAAACGGCAAGAAGCAGAAAAGAAAAGATCATTCCGGCAAGAGCGAATTTTTTCCATTTTTTATACGGGACGAAAAAAGTCGCAAAAAAGAGTATGGCTCCAATACTCCCGCCCATAAGAATCTGCCGTAATACGTAAAAAAATGGAGATCCGAAGTTTTTAGCGGCAATGACCATTGAAGCCGAGGCAAGTATCAAAAGCCCTCCTACGAAAAGGGCGACCGCGGTATATAATAGCGGCTTATCAATGTCGGAAAACATATTTTTTGACTTCCTTTACGAATTGCGCGCCGCGATCGAATTCATTCAAAAACAGTCCGAAACTCGCCGCTCCCGGAGACAAAAGCACGATGTCTCCCGCTCGAGCCGTCTCGAATGCCGCACGCACCGCCTCTTTCATATTTTTAATTTCCACGGCCGGTGGAAAATCTCTGAACTTGGCTTTTTGAATTTGGATTCTGTCCGTCGCGGTCCCCGGTAAAAAAATTATATAATCCGGAAATTTTTTTAGAGCCGCGATCATTTCTCCAAACTGCAGCTTTTTGTCCTGCCCGCCGGTAATGAGTATAAGGTTCTTGGCGTGTTTTCTAAATCTTTTCATGGCGGCAATAGCCGCATCGGGTATGGTAGCCGTAGTGTCGTTTATAAAGCGTATCCCCCGGATAAGAGCTATGCTCTGCTGTCTACCCTCAAGTCCGCGAAATCCTTGGAGAATTTTTTTGATGATATTGTCGGATACCTTAAAAAGTCTGGCGACAGATACGGCAAGAGCGACTGACGATTCATAGTGCTCGCCAAACTTTTCGTCAACTATTCCCTTGAATTTTTTATCCAAACTGGGAAATATAACCTTTGATTTGGCAGTTTTTGCCAACTTTTTAACTACTTTGTCGCGAGGGTTTGCCACCAGATAGTCTCGCGCGCTTTGGAAAGCAAAAATGTAACTTTTGGCGCGGATATAGTCGGCCATACCCTTGTGCCAATTCAGATGGTCTCTATATATATTGGTAAATACCGCGATATGCGGACTTATTTTTTCGCGCCGCATATCCTCAAGCTGAAAACTTGATAGTTCAAGAACCACCAAGTCAGATGTTTTGATTTTATCCAAAAATTCGAGAACGGATTTGCGTATATTACCTCCAAGAAATATCTGTTTTCTGGTTCCTTGGCGCAGAAATTCAGCAATTAAATACGCGGTGGTCGACTTGCCGCGAGTGCCGGTAACTCCGATTATTGGCGCCGGACAACTTTTAAAAAAAATCCCAAGGTCCGTGGTTATGGGCGTGTTTTTTCGGCGAGCAAGCGCTAAATACGGAGAGTCTGGTTTTACTCCGGGATTTTTTACAATCAAATCCGCTTGCAGAAAATCCTTTTTTCGATGTCTCCCAAGAACATAGCGGATATGCCCGATATTCCCGAGACTTTTGAGCGATGGAGCGAGAATTTTTCTTGATCGCAAATCGGTTACGATAAGTTTTGCTCCTTTTTGGGCGAGAAAGCGGATAGTTCCCACTCCTCCGCCGTGCAAACCAAGACCCATCACTAAAACATTTTTATCGCGTAAATCCATTTTAAATTCACAAACTTTCCCCTAGATATGTTCTTAAAATCCAATTCTTAAAATTTTCCCCGACCCCGTATTGCTTATTCTTCCTTTTTCTACGGCGATTTTTCCGTTTACAATCACGTATTCAATACCAGATGGATATCTATATGGATTTTGATAAGTGGCGCGATCTCGCAGTAATTTTGGATCAAATACGGTTATATCCGCGAATTTTTTACGCGCGATAGTACCGCGGTCTTTTATGTTTAATTTTTCGGCGGGCAATGAAGTGATTTTTTTTATGGCCTCTGGAGTGGGGATATTAAGAAGCGGCACAAATTTGCTTAAAAAACGCGGAAAAGCCCCAAAGGAGCGAGGATGAGTCAAATTATCCGAATTTTGAGCGTCCTGGCTCATTCCAATGCCATCCGAGGCGATGATGGAGTTTGGGTCCGCAATTTCTCGCTTGGTATTTTCCATGGAAACCGTTCGTCCCATGACCGTAACTCGCCCCTCGCTTGTCCGCAGAAGTTCAAGTATGGTTTCTTCGGGTGAGAGTCCTCCTTCTTCGGCAAGTTCGGCGATGGTGTGCCCCACGGCACTCTTTAATTTCGCGGAAGTAACCAGAACCTTGTCGTAATGAAGAGTATGCGAGCCGAGAGCCTCAACAATTTTTTTTCTTTCCTCCGGATCATCTATTCTTTTGAAAAGTTCAGTTAACCCTCCATGCCTTGCCCAATTAGGTATAAGGAGATAAAGCAGGGATCCGGTGGTGCGATAGGGATAAACATCAAAATCAATTTTTACCCCGCTGGCCTTAGCACCCGCGATCAGTTCTAGTGACTTGGTAAGGTACGGCCAAGCCTTTCTGCCGATTAATTTAAAATGGCTAATTTGGACCGATGCTCCGGTTTCTCGTCCGATGCGGATGGCCTCGTTCACACTTGAAAGTATCTGCAACCCCTCCGAGCGAAGATGGATTTTTATTATTCCACCGGTCTCCTCAACTGCTTTTCCGGCGTCAATAATTTCTTCGGTTGAGGCGATTCGCTCATGCCCGTAAGCAAGACCCAGAGAAAGCCCGAAAGCTCCTTCTTCAAGAGCCTGCCTGAGAAGTAATTTAAGCGCCTCGCGTTCACCCGAGTTAAGTTCGCGAACTCCGTCTCCAATTATGCCTCGGCGCAGAGTTCCATATCCTACGAGTGTTCCAAAATTTACTCCAAACCGGAAAGAATCCAAGGTTTCTAAATATTCCTTCATGGTCGCCCAGTTGACGTTGATCTCGGAAGGATCGGCCCACTTGCGAATAGCGTCAATAGCTTCGTGGGATCCGAGCGGAGCCAGAGATGCTCCGCAATTGCCTCCGATGATAGTAGTTATACCCTGCATTAAAAGTGATTCCTGTCCCGGATATTTGAAAAGTGTTAAATGGGTATCGGAGTGATTGGTAATATCAATAAACCCCGGAGTTACATATTTGCCGTAGGCGTCAATAATCTTTATCGCATCTGAAGTTCCCAAATCTCCCACGTCCGAAATTCGGTCACCATTCATGCCAATATCAGTCAATCTGGGTGGATTTCCGGCCCCATCAAATACCGTACCGCCTTTGATTAAAATGTCGTAGGCCATATTGTTAGTATAATATAAAGGAAAGTAATTTTCTATATGTAACGTATTTATGCGATTTAGTTTAAATTTAATGTATGTATGCTATAGCAAGTAAATGGTAAATTTGTATTATAAATAGCCGTAATCCGTATAAAACTAAACAAGGTTGAATTTTTTCTGCAGATGCAAGCCATTGTCTATTTGCTCTACTAAAAGCTGCCGGACATAGGGCCTTGCTTGATAAAATTCAATCAAAAATTCTATTTGGTCCGAACATGGGAAAGGATGTACAAAAACGCTTTTTTGTAGGTAAGCGAAACCGAGTCGTTTTAAGTGTCCGCGCAAGGCCTCCCTTACATCCTTATGGTATTCCGGTACGTCAAAGATAATTACTCGCCATTTTTGGTCCCATTTTTTTGATCTGGCAATACCCATCTCATCAATTTTGTAAACCAGGGCTTTTTGCTTGCCTTTTTCGGAAAGGACTAGGGTGGTATTTCCATCTTTGTCCGTTTTTTCACAGATCAGTTTCGACCGATATAAACTTTTTATAGCACCATGCAGGGCATAGCGGTTAATTTTCTTCCACTCCTTCCCGATCATTTTTAGTATCCGAAAATAGCGGCTTGGAGAAGCAGAAAGGCCCAATGCCAGTCCCCCATATAATAAAAGTATAATTTTTTGTTGATTTGGACCTAATTTTTGTGTCATGATAATATTTTAATTTGTTCTATACTTGCTATAGCAAGTATAGAGTAAATTGATTAAAATAAAAATAATTTTATAAAAGGCGCTAAAAGATGAGTCCATCAACGTCCAATCAAAGCCACTGCTATACCCACAATAGCCGCAACCATGCTTATAATCCAAAATCTCATGGTTACTTTATACGGAGGCCAGCCTAAGGCCTCAAAATGATGATGAA
>CAYJWH010000015.1:0-13694 GCA_964373875.1 uncultured Candidatus Saccharibacteria bacterium
GCCGAGCGAACCCCTTGATCGGAGCGAAGATACCGCCCCATCTCAAAGTTGTCCGTCTCGGCCCAGGCGACGACCACGAGGCCGGGCTTTGGCTTGGTGATGCCGGCCTTGCTCACCTGTGCGAGCGACTTTAGCTCCGGCCCGCAGGAGTGGAACAGCTTCTCGCGGTGATACTGCGCCTTGACCGCGAGCGACACCCACTCCTCGCCGTAGAACGCCCACTTCTCGCTCCGCGAGAAGTACCGCAGAAACATGGGGGCGTCCCAAGCGCCCGACACTTCTGCCGGGTTCCGCTGGGCCTGCTCGTAGTAGACGTCAAGCCCAATCATGGCCCAGTAGACCACGTCGGCCTGCTCGCAACCCATCTTGTACATATTCCAGATGGAGGTTGCGAGGTCGAGCGGCCGGGACTTGGCCTTGAGGTCGTTGTCGCGGACATACTTGAGGATCGGCTCCATTGCCGGATCCGGCCCCAAGTCCCGCGCGATCAGCGTGGCCGCGGTTTCGCCGGCGATGCGCACCCGATCTGCACTCGCGTGCTCGTCGTAGCGGCCGGCGGCCGTGCCGATAGGCAGAACTCCGTCGCGAACGTACTGCTCGAACGACTTCATGTGTTTTCCGCCGGGCCAGAAGGCAAGCTTCGCCTCCCGAATCCCGGGCAAACGGTTTTGTCCGCGCCGACGAGCGTCCCAGTACCCCAGGACCTCGTCGAGGTGTGGCCAATGATGCGTCAGAACTTCTTGAATCGCGGTGACCATCGCTGGCCTCCTTTCTTGCCCGCGTTTTGGGGCGAACTTTGGTTTGGATTTTTTGGACCAAGCTAAGCTTGGTGGGCCATTTCGGCCCTGGAACTATTATCTAAATTATATCACAAAAGATATAAAAAAGCAAATTTTACGACCCTCCCCCTCAAGACGAAAATCTTCGGAGGCCCGGCCTCCGAAGATTAAAAAGCATCGCATAAAAACAATAGCAGCGCTATGGCTGCTGTTTTGGCTTCACTCTTTTATTATCTTCAAACACGGGCTTCAGTTCTACGGAAAATGTGAGGTCTTTGTAGGAATTCTGCAAATCCCTGATCATGTCCGCGAACTTCAGAGCGTGAAGCCGTGGCCTACTGATCTTCAAAATAACCGTAACTTCCGTCATGGGACCTCTGTCTACATACGGACTCAATGTCAATCTTTCTTTATACTTGGCAAGCTCTACAAACTCAAACTCATTACCAAGAAGCTCTACAAGGCGCTTTCCAACCATAGAACGTTGATCATCAATTCTCAACTGCTTGGTCGCAACCCAATACACTTTTATACCGGCCCTGACCTTTTCGAGCAGACAATCAATGTAACGAAAGTCCGCGGAAACAATGATTATCTCCCCGACCTCTGATGGATCAACCTTTTCTATCTCTTGCACAATAAAGAGATCGTCTTCCTCGGTCTTGGGATCTTTTTCCACAACATTGAAGCCGAATGTGGAAAGAGCATGCCCAAATGAGCCAAATCCGCTTGGGGGTATAACGATGAGCGGACTTCCTTGCGCCAGAACTTTTATCCGGCCTATTTCTTGCGCCAGGATCTCGTAGAGGACCCTGAAATCAGCTTTGATGCTAAGAATATCCTGCATCATTCGCCTTGTGTTTTCTCCATCAACGAAGATGGCCTTTTTCTTAGCCGTCTGGCTATGAGGAGTTTCACTCTGCTGTTCCACGATTTACTCCTTTGGATCTAGAGAATTCATACCATAAAATAAATAAAAAAGCAACCCCACACTTGCTAATCATATAAATGCGGCGTATAATTGAGTTCATAGACAATATACTGATTTTCAGCTAAAATATTAATGCTATGAATAAAACCCTTACGGTGGTATTGCCCAAAAATAAAAAGGAAAAGCTGGAACGTTTGGCTTTGCATTACGGCCTTTCTCTTCCTGAACTTTCTCGCCGAATTCTTGAAGGGGTTCTTTCCGAATTTCCGGAAGAGTCACTGGAGGATTATACAAATCCCAAAGAGTTGAAAAACTCTCTTGAACGCGCGTTGCGTGATTGGAATGCCGGTCGAGTTCATGCGAGACTATGAAAATTGTCTATGCCGATGAGTTTCGCAAGAAGTTCAAGAAGCTTCCGCGAAGAATCCAGCGTCTTTTCTTTATCCAAGAAAAAATTTTCGTAAAGAATTAGCACGACACACGACTTCATATTAAGAAACTTGCTGACCATCCCTACCCATTTTCTTTCCGCATAACTCGAAATTACCGGGTACTGTTTGTATTCACTGCTGAAGATCTGGTCCTTTTTGCGACCATTGGTCATCGAAAAGATTCTTATCGTTAAAAATAAAACGAGTAATGAAAACCCTATCTAAAAACTTCGTATGGGCGCTGGTGGCTCTGATGCTTATCTCCGCGCTCTATTCAATCGTGGCCGGACAGTTTAACCAAGAGAAAGAAATGTCTCTCTCTGAATTGGTGGCCAAGATCAATGCCGAGGAAGTAAAAGAAATCGCCATCACCGACTCGACCCTGCGGATTGTTTTAAAAAACAACGAAGAATTTCACGCGCAAAAAGAAGCGGAGGCCGGACTTTCCGAAACGCTGAATAACTACGGGGTTGACGCCAAGAAACTTCAGCAAGTGAGTATCAAAGTTGAGTCAAGCGGATTTAGCAATTTTCTCATGGGAGTAATCTTGCCGATTTTGGGGCCGGTGATTTTGATTGCTTTTCTTTTTTGGTTTACCGCGCGCAAGGTCCAGCAAGGGTCTATGCAGGCCTTTACTTTCGGGCAATCACGAGCGCGCCTTATTAATCCCGCCGATGAAAAACAGCGAGTTACTTTCAAAGACGTCGCCGGAGTAAAAGAAGCCAAAGAAGAACTCAAAGAAGTCGTTGACTTTTTGAAAAATCCAAAAAAGTTTTTGGAGATCGGCGCCAAAATTCCCAAAGGAGTTTTACTCATGGGTCCACCCGGGTCCGGAAAGACAATGCTTGCCAAAGCAGTTAGCGGCGAGGCCAATGTTCCGTTTTTCCATATGTCTGCTTCGGAATTTATTGAAATGTTTGTGGGAGTCGGCGCCTCGCGAACCCGCGATTTATTCCGTACGGCAAAAAAGACGGCTCCGGCAATAATTTTTATCGACGAACTTGACGCGGTGGGCAGGATCAGAGGCGCGGGGCTCGGAGGAGGACACGACGAGAGAGAACAGACTCTGAATCAGATCTTGGTAGAGATGGACGGGATGGAGACTGACGACAAAGTAATAGTTATCAGCGCTACCAATCGTCCTGACGTTTTAGATCCGGCTCTTTTGCGTCCGGGAAGATTTGACCGCCGGGTGGTGATTGATCTGCCGGATATAAACGATCGAGAAGAAATCTTGAAAATCCATATGCACAATAAGCCGGTCGTGGAAGACATACGTCTGCGCACCATTGCCGAAAGAACTCCGGGATTTTCCGGCGCGGACCTGGCCAATCTTGTAAATGAGGCCGCTATTTTGGCAGCACGCGAGGACCGAAAAAAAGTCACTCAAATTGATTTGATCAAATCGATTGAAAAAGTAATGCTCGGACCGGAGCGAAAAAGCCATCTTCTGTCCATTGAAGAGAAAAAGATTTCGGCATATCACGAGGCCGGACACGCGCTGGTAGCCGCCTCTCTAAAACACTCCGATCCGGTACACAAAATCACCATCGTTCCCCGAGGAAGAGCAGGGGGCTATACCTTAAAAATTCCTTCGGAAGATCGCCATTTTTTCTCGCGTTCACACTTCCTGGATGACTTGGCTGTTTCTCTTGGAGGATACGCGGCTGAAGATATTGTATTTAACGAACTTACCACTGGAGCATCTGACGACCTTAGAAAAGCAACGGCCCTTGCCCGAAACCTGGTGACCCGCTTCGGCATGTCGGAGAAGATCGGGCCGATGGTTTTGGCCGAAAAAGAGGAAATGATATTTTTGGGGCGGGAGATTGCCACCCAGCACAACTACTCCGAAGAAACCGCGCGGACTATTGACCAGGAGGTCAAACGGATAATTGACCAGGCTTTTGTAAAAGCCAAAGAAATTTTGACCAAAAGCCGCGCCAAACTTGAAGAAATTGCCAAAATCCTCATTGAAAAGGAGACTATTGAAAGAGAAGAGTTTGATAAGATAATGAAGATTGCGACGGCGTAATACTGTGCATAAATAGAATTGCTAACGAGAAAAATGCCAGTTAAAATGAACTAAGGAATAATCTTTCAGAAAGTATAATTCCTTAGTCTGTGGCAAAATATAAAGACCGAGAAAGAGCCTTGGCGCTTCGTATCCAAGGACTTAGTTACTCTCAAATAAAAGAAACTCTTAAAGTAAGTAAGAGCACCCTAAGCTTGTGGCTGCGAGATCATCCGCTTTCAAGAGAAAGGATAAACGAACTGCGTGCTCACAGCGAAAAACGCATAGAAAGATTCCGGGAGACTATGCGACGCAAGAGAGAAGATCGCCTGGCAAAAGTCTATGGGGTCCAGAAAAAACTATTACTTCCGCTAACAGATAAAGAGCTCTTAGTTTCAGGATTGTTTCTATACTTGGGTGAGAGGTCAAAGACAAGCCGTGTCGAGACCGCCCTTGCCAATACTAATCCGCTGGTTATAAAGTTTTTTATTCGCTGGTTAAAGGAGAATTTTAACGTTCCTGAGGATAAAATAAAAATAAGGTTACACTTGTACAACGATATGAGCATAAAGAACGAAATTGATAATTGGATAAAAATTACAGAATTGCCAGAGCAGAATTTTTTAACCCCTTATATAAAAAATAGTTCATCTGAACGAATAAATTATCGTGGAACTTTCGGACACGGAACTTGTAACGTACTCCTAAGAGACGTACAATTAACCGAGAAAATTTTGATGAGTATCAAAGTTTTACTTGATAAATACGCAGTTGCGGGCGTGTAGCTCAGCCCGGTTAGAGCACAGTCCTTATAAGACTGGGGTCCATGGTTCGAATCCATGCACGCCCACCGCTTACAAAAAACATCCCATTTTTAAACACGACAGCCGGCTGTCGTGTTTTCCTAAAGAAGATTTCGCATCTCCCAATCTTCAAGAGCTCGCAAATGCTCCTCGACCCTGCATCCACATTCGGCAAGTTCGGTATTGGCGTCTGCCGCCGTCAGATATTCAAGTTCTTTGTCGAGAAGCGCCGAGAAAATATAAATATCTGCCATGCCCGCGGGTGCCAACGCTCTCGTGCCGTTAATCATCCAGAAAACCATTTCTCTGCTTGGTAAAACCATTTCCTCTTCGCTTAGGCGAGATTCCGTCTCAATAATTTTCCAGTGGCGTTCTACTGCGGCAAGCAGGGCGTGCCCTTCTTTTTCGCTGAACTCCCAAGTTCTGCGCCACACAGAGACAGATGCTTCCGCTTCTTCTTGTTTTTCCTGATCGACCCTTTCCAGTAAAGCTTCAAATGAGTTCTCGTGCGGTATATTCAAAGGAAATTGGGTGTTTGTTGCGTAAGCGACCGGGACCGGAGTTTGGTTATTCGGAGGAAGCATAACAAGAAACAGCTCAAAGTAACGAATGATCTCTGTTATTTTTCCAGTCGCTTCACATTTTTTAAATTCCATGCGAACTCTTGAACAGGTTTGGCATCCGCGACGATAAAGTCGGTTTTCAATTCTTTCACATTGCGCGCCAATCCATCGAGCTTGCGCCGGATTACGCACTTCCCCATTTAGAAGATCTCTATATTTTTGAAAGAGCGCAAAGACCTCCGTATTCATCTATAATACCCGCCAATCTTTCTGCCCTTACTTTGCAAAGTGGAATGCGGGTTGTCAACCCCGCCGTTGAGAAGCACCGGCGCGTAGCGCCTTAAATTTAATGATCGGAAATATTTATCTTAACAAGCAATAGATATTGAAAGAATATAATGGCCCTTGGCTACCCCAAAGTGCTTCTCAACGGCGGGGTCAACCCTAGATGTTTTTGAGCTGTTGCTGTACTATGCTGTACTATAGATAATAGAATCTTTGACAAAAGGAAAGAGTATGGGACCATCACCTCCTAAATTCATAGAAAATAGGATTATGGGTGCGGAAAACGAATGCCCCATAAGCGGAATAAACCCAGAGTTATGCCCGATAGACGAATTCAAGCAGCAATTCTTGAGCATACTGTTTCCCGAAGACCTTTTTTGGCGCAAGGTCGGCCCTGCCAAATATTTCATCTCCAATCAAGGAAGAGTTAATTTTGAATCATGCGCGGACGGGCTATGTATCCCAGAAATCTCAACACCGGAAAGTTTAGGAGCGGAAAAAGCGGCCTTGCAAGAGACAGCAAGCGCCATGATCTTAGCAAACGTTGTATCCGCACTTCGTTCCCGCTTTCCGCATCACTATGTAAAAATGTCTCTGCATAAATCAGATCGCAATTGTAAACTTGAACTTGATGGCAACGGAACTCCAACAACTCTTGGCTGTAATACGCTAAAAAATGGATCAAGTCACGGAAATTATTTGACTTTTGCGGACACGGTATTGAAAGATCTGAATAAACTTGAACTCTTTATTAAGACTAGGTGGATGCTGATCGGAAATTTGTGGCTTGAGTTTACCAGAGAAGGACTTGTGAAAGCCGTACTTTCCCAACGGGCCGGGCTTATTGAAGTTTTTGAAAACTGCACTTCGGTAAATGTCGTACCCATAATCGGGAGCAAAGGCCTGCGACAGGGTTCATCAATTACAAGAAATGAAACGATTCGATTCCACGACCCTTCAGAAAATCAAAATATGTCGGAAACACAGCTTTTCCTTAAAAGAATCACCATGGATATAATGCTCGCGATGATTGAAGACAAAGGTTTTCTTGAACCCCTGCCTGAAATCAGGGATAAGCGCTTTATGGGAAATGTGCACGCTAATGCCGTGAAATTCTTTAACGGAGACGTCTTCGGACACCAAACTGTTGAGCTTGCAAATGGAGAAAAGTGGTCGGCTCTTGCCATGCAACGATATTTCATTGACAAGGCCGAAAGATATTTCCGAGAAGGCCGAGGCCCATTCACAGAAGAAAGAAAACAGGGTCTCCGGCTTTGGATTGAGGTCGTAGACGCGATAGAGAGGAGAGATCTCAAAAAACTCGCGAGAATACTTGACTGGGCGGCAATTCTTTACTACATCTTTCTGCCAAGACTAAATCGTTTGGGAATTGATCCAAGGGGATTATTTTCGCGCGGAGTTCCCGCTTTCCAAAAAATTGAAACCGCCCGCGGAGAAGAAACTCTTATTGCTCATTTTCTTATGCATATTATTGAATACGCGGATGTTGATACCACAAACAGCACTTACGGAAGACTGGTTAAAAAAGGAATGATGGATAAATTATTTCCTATCGAAAGAATAGATGCTGCGACTAAAATTCCTCCTACTGATACTCGCGCGAGCTATAGAGAAGAACTGATGCTCTGGACAAAAGATCGCCTTGAAGTTGATCTTTCTCCATTTCAAGGGTGGGAGGCAATATCAGTTCACTTCCTTGGCGAACCCAGAAGTGTTATATATACACACTATTGCCATGACCCTTATCAAACAAAAGTAAGGGGGCTCGACAAAAAAGAAGTTACCGCAGAGGAACTTTTCCCCAACAAATGCTTTTTAGAAGAAAGTCCCTGTTAAAACCCGCCGTCCGTCAGCTGACGGAGCGGGATTTTTATTTCACTAAACTGGGAGATATGCGCCGGTATTTCTCAACAAAGAGGTTAATTGGTTGTTTTTGTTTCCTGTGGTTAAATTAACAGTAGAATCTTTGACAGCGAGAAATACTATGAGCACTCTAACTTCTATGTGGGAAAGCCTACGCAAATCATTTCCTAACCAGCCGACTCCGCAGCGAATCAAGCGCCGAATTATGGGTGCCGAAAACGAATGTATGGTAAACGGGATTCTCGTTGAGGGACATGCTTCCGCAACAGAAGATGGGAGGCAGACGATGACCGAAAACGCTTACAAAACTGCCGCAAAAGAAGTCCTTTTCCCAAAAGAAGAGCAGTGGCGTATATCAAAAAATACAACAGCCCAACAGCAGTGCTTCTACAGAGATCAGGGAAAAATAGGTTTTGAGGGTCTTACGATCGAGCGATCTACTCCCGAATGTATAGGCGCAAGAGAGGTGGCGCTACGAGAAACAGCCAGTCTAAAAATCTTGGCGGACGCGGCCACCAAACTTCGAAATAGACATCCAACAAATTTCGGAAAAGTATCTTTCCACAAGACCGATCGGAATTGCAAACTTGAAAAGGATGCCGAAGGAAGAACAACGGTGGGACTCGACCATTGCGGATCAAGCCACGGAAATTATCTTACCTTTGCCTGGGTTAGAGCAGAAGACATCAGAAATATAGACTCATTTTTGCTAACTAGGTACAGCACAATAGGAAATGGCTGGCTTGAAATCACCCCGCAGGGATTTCTCCAATATGTGCTTTCCCAGCGTGCGGGAGTTATCGGAATATACGAAAACGTTTCCTCTTCAAACCCGGCTCCCCTTATCGGTCTTAAGGGATTCACTCCAATTTCTGAAGGAACTCTAAGTGTCTCCTATGCCAATCATCGAATTTGGAGACGTTACCATGATCCGTCAGAAAATCAGAATATGTCTGAAGTTCAGATTTTTCTTAAGCGGGGGGTCATGGATCTTATGCTTATACTGGTTGAGACTGGAAACATCATCCCTCCTCCGGCTATTAGAGACAAACGCTTCGAGAAAGCAGCAAGCCCTATTGTGGCGTTGACCCGGTTCTTCAACTCGGACATTTTCGGCCAGCGCAAGGTCAGACTAGCCAACGACGAATATTGGTCGGCCAATGATTTCCAACGTTATTGGATTTCCCAAGTAGAACTACACTTTGAAAAAAATAAGAGCGCGTGTACTTACGAACGAAGAGAGGTTCTGGATTTGTGGAAAAAGGTCATCAAGGCCCTGGAAGAAAAAGATCTGGAAACACTGGCGAGAATTTTGGATTGGGCGGGAGTTCTTTATTATCTTCTCATGCCGCGGCTTGAGAAATTGGGCCTTGATCCGATGCTGATTATTTATCCCACCGAATCCGAAGGCATACGTTTTGACCGTAAAACTACTGTAAAAAAGGGGGAACAGACTCTAATATCCTTATTTTTGATGCTACTGGTTGAATACGCCGACGCGGACACAAGCCGAAGCCCCTATGGGAAACTGCTTGAACATGGATTTATGGATAGACTTTTCTCGCCCGAAGAAGTCAGGCTCGCGACAGAAGCCCCGCCCAGAAATACTCGCGCAAACTACCGAGAAGAATTAATGCAGTGCCTTCACCAACTGCCGGATATGTGGCTTGCCAGTTTGCGATGGGATGAGATTGTGGTGGCAAAGCCTAACCCCGATCAGATGATTGCCAGCTACTTAACAGAAATAAAATTCACGCACAATTTTAGTAATCCTTACCTTGCCAGAGTAAGACAGTTAGGGTGCGAGTTGCCCCTTGATCCCGTAAGACTGTTTGAAAGACAAAATTATCCTTAATTTTTATCCTCACACCGGATTTTGGTGAGGGGATTTTTTATATAAAGCGCTGTACTCTATAAATGCTATAGCATTTATAGAGTACAGCGCTCTTTATTCTCGATGCACAATCTTTTGCATCTCTTCTAATCTGCGCTTGAGCTCCGGAAAAATTTTAAGATCCGGGTTTTTTTGCAGAAGCTCCACGGCCTCGCGGCGCACTTCGCGAACCAGTTTGGCATCAGTTATGGCCGCGAGCACTGAAACATCAACCCCCCATTGCCTTGTACCGAAAATATCGCCGGGACCCCTGATTTCAAGATCTCTTTGGGCAAGTTCAAATCCGTTTTTAGCGTCCACCACTGCCCGCAACCTCCTACTAGCTACTCCATCTTCTGTTGGAAAAAGAAAGCAGTATGATTGCTCAGCACCTCTACCCACCCTTCCCCTAAATTGATGCAGTTGTGCCAAACCAAATCTTTCCGCTCCTTCAATCATCATAATGGTCGCGTTGGGAATATCCACTCCAACTTCGATCACGGAAGTAGACACCAAAATATCGATTTCGTGATTTTTTCCGCCCGAGGCGGACTCGCCTTTGGCGGAAAACTTGCGCATTATTTCTTCTTTTTCCTTTGATTTCACTTTTCCGTGAAGCATTCCCACCCGCAAATCTTTAAAAATTTCTTCAGATAATTTTTTATATTCTTCTTTTACGGCTTTGACATCAGCCAGAAGAAATTTTGCGTTTGGTCCGCCAGCCAGCGGACTGATTTCTGAATTTGGATCATTTACTTCAATGCGAGGACAGATAACAAAAGCTTGTCTTCCTTTGTTTACTTCCTGACGAATAAAATTATAAGCCTCCGCTCTTTTCCCGGACTCCACAACTTTTGTAATGATTTCTTTTCTCGACTTTGGCATTTCGTCAAGAATTGATAAATCCAAATCTCCATAGACTGACAGCGCCAGGGTTCTGGGAATCGGAGTAGCACTCATGCTCAAGAAATGAGGCATGAGTGCCGGTGTCCGCGTGTGTCCGCGAACCAGTGCCATGCGCTGACTGACTCCGAACCTGTGTTGCTCATCAACTACCACCAAACCCAAATTCTCAAATTTTACGCCTTTCTGAATCAACGCGTGCGTGCCTACCACTATGTCCGCGTCAAGAGACTTTTTTTCTGTGCCAATCGCTAAGCCGATACTAATTTCAAAAGATCCCAAAAGTTTTTGCAAACTTTCAAAGTGCTGGCGCGCCAGAATTTCCGTGGGAGCCATAAACGCCACCCGATATCCCTTTTTTACGGCAAGCAGGGCAACGGCTGACGCGACAACGGTTTTACCGGACCCCACATCCCCTTCAAGTAGGCGATTCATGGGCCGGGGCTTTGACATGTCTTGAAGAATTTCCCAGATGGAACGCCGCTGGGCATCGGTTAGCACATACGGAAGGGAGCTAACAAAAGACTTGATTAGCCCAACATCGAGCGGAATTACCGGCGACTTGTTTTGGTTAATACGCAAACGTTCACTAAGCGCGCGCAGTTGTATTAAAAGCAACTTCTCAAAATTAAATCTCTTTCCGGCTCGATCGGCCTCTGCTAAAACTTTGGGGAAATGAATCATGCGTATCGCCTCTTTAATTTCCGGAAGCTGGTATCTGCGTCTCGTCTCTTGCGGAAGCATATCTTGGAGATCTTTGCCAAAACCAATAAAAGATTTCATCAAAAAACGAAGCCAGCGAGAAGTAACCCCCCGAGCTTCCGGATAAATGGCTACAAGTCCGCCCGTGTGTATCGAGGCTAAACCTCTATAGTTGTCACTATCGAGGTTTAGCCTCGATAGTTTTTCGTATGCCGGATTTTGAAGATATTTCCCGTTCGGGCCAAGCGCCACTTTTCCGGACAAACTCATTCGGTCTCCGGGTTTAATGGTACGTACAAGATACGGCTGATTAAACCAAGTAGCTCGTATTTTTCCGGTTTCGTCGTGAACCTCCGCGTGCACGATCACCATTTTTTTTCTTGCCGTGCGGATCGCGTCAATTTTTTTTATGGTTCCATGAATCGTTACTACTTCTCCAATGACGGCATTTCTGATATCTACTCTTCGCGAAAAATCTTCGTAGCGGGAAGGAAGGTGAAATAAAAGATCGCGAACGGTTTTTATACCGAGTTTTCTTAACGCGGGAAGAATCTTCTTTGAAACTTTCGGGATTGACTCAAGAGTGGTATCCGGACGGATCATAACCCCACTATACTATTGTTTTCTGCCAAAAATAAAAAGGGCGCTTAACCCTTGATCAACATACGCCCTCACTTGGTCTTTGTTGCTAAAATTTAACATCCTTGTTAGATTATTGTCAGACAAGCTCTTAAACAAAAAATAGGGGGTTCAGATGGAACAATATTGGATGCCCAAAAAATTAGATTTTAAGAATTTAAGGTTGTGTCTGGACAATTATCCCGTGGATTTTCTGTATATTAGACTTGTCGGTTCAATGGGCGGCACAGTTAAAGTCAACGAGAACCTGCAAGGCAGAACTCTAGATTTTAGAAAAGGAAGATCAGGACTACATATGCTCATTGATTCAAGTGAGGTATTTCACTTCCCCTTGAAAGATTATCAAAAAGGTTTTTCTCTCGCGTATGAAAGAATTGAACCGACAAAAGATGGCGTTGGAAGGATGGTTATGTTAAGCCACGGCATTGATCCTTATGATCCCAGTCTTCCGGAACCAGGAAGATCGTTTCTAAGAACGGTTTTAGACGATCATTTGATGGAAATCTTTTTTGAGGGAAGAATAAACCTTAAATTCCATTCCTGGTGGGATAAACCGCATTGGAAATATTGGACTATTGATAAACCGAGTAATATTCAAGAAATCATCTTAAAACAGCAGATAGAGTACGGCGAAGAAGATTCTTAAAATAAAAACGCTTGTCTTTCAAACTGCCTTCAGGGGCGGTTTTTTATTTACCAACATATTTTGTTGGAACCTAGTTAATGTTTTGCAGTATTCTTGAACTAGTCCGAACCCCAATAATAAAGCAAAGCTTACTGCGGGGCACGGCGCATTTCGTCCAGCCCTTTTCGCGAAAAGGGCTGGACTTTGTAAATTCGCTTCTGCTCATACAAAATCGGGACAAGTTTTTCCCTGCCCTGAGTTCTATCGAAGGGTTTAGCGGCTTAATTAGTTCTTTGCCAACTTTCACCAGCGTTTGGACTTCGGTAGATTATACCATCTTCACTAGAAGCGGTAAGTTCTTTGGAGTTTTCGGGATTGATGGCCATAGCAGTAATCTTCACACCATTGAGACCATCAAGCTTTTTCCAGTTTTGCCCAGCGTCAATTGTTTTCCAGGCCCCGGCTTGCGTGCCCGCATACATAACAGTTAAATCTTTATGAAGAGTAGCGAGCACATAAACTGTTGTGTTGTCAAAAACATCCGTTGTCTTTGTCCAGCCGCAGAAACAACTAAAAGATTGGGAAACGCCGTCAGCTGTTCCGGCCAAGAGAAAACCCCAATTATCCCAACCCATAGATTTATCCATCGAAGTTTGTACTGCCATATAGGCAAACGATCTTACCCCGGGATTCTCTGGCCCGTCATCCATGCGCTTCCACGAAACGCCGCCATCCTTACTTTTGAACACGCCATTATCAACAGAGTAGGCAAAAAGTAAATCGGGATTACGCTGATTAATCGCCAGGCCATGAATATCCGTACCCTTTATTCCCTCATCAGAACGCATCCAGGTAATACCGCCATCAATACTTTTCATGACACCTAGATCATGTCCGCCGGCAAAAATTGTTTTTCGGTTTCGGGGATCAACCGCAAGACTCATCCAATCATCCGCATTGACGCTTCCTTTCACCGAAACCTTTTGCCAAGTTTTGCCTTCGTCAATGCTCTTAAACAAACCACCATGCGTCCCCAAAAGGAGGTTGCCTTCGGCGTCGTAGGTAATAGCATGAATATGATGAGCTCTGGATATTACAGCGTCATCAGAGACCATTCCTTCGTCACGAGACATTGCGGTTTTACTGGACAAAATATCTGCCGGAGCGTTAGTAGATTTATTACTCACTCCCAAGAAATAGCCAACCGCTATGGCACCAATAATAAAAACTGGAATTAATAATTTATTGTTCATATGATTAAA
>CAYJWH010000016.1:0-13071 GCA_964373875.1 uncultured Candidatus Saccharibacteria bacterium
TATACTTTTTTGCAATACTCCTCAAGGCAGGAAATATTTAGTCTTGCGCGCCTCGCGAAGTAAAGCGGAAGTTGCCGAAGGCAAGTTTGTAAAAGAATTTTGGGATTTTCCAAAAGGAAGACTGGAGAAAGGTGAGAGCGGCATTGAGGCGGCCAAGCGTGAAGCACTTGAGGAAGCCGGTGTCAATGACTTTAAATTAATTCCGGAGTTTAAAGAAACAGCTCGTTACTTTACTCGTCGTGAAGGAAAAGCCATCCCCAAATTCGTAGCCCTGTTTCTCGCGGAGGCAAAAATAGATAAAGTAAAACTTTCATGGGAACATGACAAATATGAGTGGCTACTCTATAATGAGGCCGTAGCATGTATTACTCTTAAAGAAATGAGGCACGCTCTTGAGGAAGCCGAAAAATTTCTAAACCAATGAACTTCACGGAGAAAATATGGGAAAGTGCTAAACAGATACCGCGAGGTAAAGTCGTTACTTATGAAGGTCTTGCCAGGATGGCGGGATTTCCAAGGGCCGCTCGAGCCGTAGGAAATGTGATGAGCAAAAACTTATATCGCGACTACTGCTTGAGCAAGGATGTGCCTTGCCATCGGGTAATACGTTCCGACGGGTATGTTGGCGGATTTGCCCGAGGAACAAAAACAAAAATAAATCTTTTAAAAAAAGAAGGAATTAAAATAATTAAAGAAAGGGTTGATCCCAGATATCTGGTAAATTAGAATATGCCATTGGTATTTTTCATTATTTTGGCCGCTATGGCCGAAAGTTTAGTCTCTTTTTCCGGAGGAATTTTGGCATTTCTCAACGCGGAGAAGATCAGAAAGTTCGCGCACTTTGCCGTAAGTTTCGCGATCGGCGCGCTTCTTTCCGTAGCGTTGATTGAATTGATTCCGGAGGCGGCAGAAATGTCCTCGCTCGGATTCATAATGCCGTTTGTGCTTGCCGGAATTATTTTCTTTTTTGTGGTGGAAAAATTTCTCTCCTGGTATCACCACCACGAAGTCCGCGAAGACGGATACGAGACCAGGACCTATGCCTATCTGATCTTGTGGGGCGACTTTCTGCATAACTTCATTGACGGGATTATCATCGCCCTCACCTTTATGACCGATATTCGTCTCGGTTTGATAACCACACTGGCCGTGATCGCGCATGAAATTCCGCAGGAGATCGGAGATTTTGGCGTACTGCTCCACGCGGGATTCTCCAAAATGAAAGCTCTTATGTATAATTTTCTGGCATCCCTCTCCACAATTCTTGGCGCCATACTTGCAATCTTTTTCAGCGGGTACCTATCTGATGCTTTTATTTCCGTAGCACTTGCGGTTATCGCGGGTAACTTTATTTACTTAGCCTCATCCGATCTCATGCCGGAGCTTAAAGAATCTGCCGGTGTTTCCCATACCATAGGGCAAGTCGTACTCATAGTACTTGGGGCAGTACTTGTCATAGCACCAGAGTTTTTCTTGGGAGGCCACTAAAATTGACTGGCTTAAAAATTAAATGACCTCGACGTAATATCGAGGCTATTTAATTTGTTTTTATTTAAGACATCACTTATCTGCTATAGCAGATAAGTGATGTAGAAGGGTTTATCTTATTGCTTCAATTACTTTAGCAAACACCTCCGGTTTCTTTTCCGCGAGTTCCGCCAAAATTTTACGATCAAGTTGAATATTTTTTTTCTGCAGAGCATGGATGAATTTACTGTAAGATAGACCTTGCGTTTGCACTGCCGCCCCGATTTTATTCTGCCAAAGCCGGCGAAAGTCTCGTTTGCGGAGCTTGCGTCCGTGAAAAGCATAAGTCCAGGCATGCAGGAGCGCTTCTCGCGCAGACCGCTCTTTTGATTTTCTGCCCCACTTATATCCTTTGGCGTACTTTAGTATCTTTCTTCGTTTTTTGAGGGAAATAACTCCCCGTTTTACTCTGGTCATAGTTAGGCTTTAGGCCTTAGGCTTTAGGTTTTAGGCTTGGCTAGCGCCTAACGCCCTAGTGCCTAGGGCCTATAAATATCGTTTGATTTTTTTATCCCAGGTTTTTGAAAATCCAACCATCTTTTTCTGTCTAAGTTGAGTCCGTCGCGAGGCCTTCGCGTTAAAGTGGTTCTGTCCCGCCCTGCGGCGCAAGAGCTTCCCGGTTTTTGTAAATTTTATTCTTTTGGATACGGCTTTCCGCATAGTTTAGATGCAACCCTATACGCAGGAATTGACGTAATGTTAAACGCAACTTGCGTCTGGCTTTGCGTATATTTTGCGTTTATTTTTGCTTCTACTTTTTCGTGATTATAGCGATAAATCCCTGCGGAAATCTTTTAGGCGGCATCTCCAGGGTGTATTCTCCGATCATCTCCAAAAACTCGTTGAACTTTTTGAAGGCGAGATTGCCATGCGCTTTTTCTCGGCCGCGCAGGCGCATGTCAATCCTGATTTTATCTCCGGCCGCGAGAAATTTCTGGGCCTGTCGGGCCCGCAGTTGGAGATCATGTTTGCCGGTGGTAAACCCAATGCGGATGCCCTTTACCTCCACCTCTTTCTGCTTCTTGCCATGCTCCCGCTCTCCTTTCTCCCGGTCGTACTTGAATTTACCAAACTCCATTATACGACATACGGGAGGATTTACGGTCGGCGCAATCTCAATCAAGTCAAGGCCCCACTCTTGGGCAAGCCGTAGGGCCTCGGCGGTTTCCATAACTCCGAGATTTTTCCCGTCCTCGTCAATCACGCGGATGGGGGAGATACGGATGTATTGATTTATGCGGTAGCGCTTTTGGATACGATTTAAAATTATTGTAATGAATCGAGCTTGGCTCGGTGGACCAAGCTGAGCTTGGTGGAGATGGCGGGAATCCTCCTCACCCGCGCTCCGCACTGCCTACGGCAGGCTTCGCGCTCCTTCGGAGCCTGGGTTTCCAAAAAGCAAAGACATTTGCTTTTTGGAATACCCTTCGATTCCCTTTATTGTATTCTTGGAGATGGCGGGAATCGAACCCGCGTCTGAAAGATTCAACGACTAAAACTTATACGGATATACTCGAATTGAATCGAGAGGTTTTGTTCGGTTGATGTCGTCCCGCCCACCGAACATCGGCGGGACCAAGCTCGATGTATAACACCGGTTGTGGCCATACGAGCGTGAGCCAGCCGATGCCCCGACCTAAAGTCGGGGGCCTTCATTACGCTACTGCTAAAGCAGGTTGCGTTCTGAAAGAATTAAATAAGTTTGCACTTATTTGTTTTGCAAGGTTTTACGAGTTTCTTGCGTTCTCGATCCGATTTTAATCGTATCCTCTCTCATCGAAGCCGATCATCCCCGTTTAATCTCTCGCTCGATTTCTCTTAGCACTTCCCTTCTCTTGATGGTCTCTCGCTTGTCGCCCTGCTTTTTATGGCGGGCAAGTCCGAGGAGAACCTTGATTCGGGCCCGTTTAGTATACACCTTTAAAGGCACGATAGTCAACCCTTTTTGGGTCGATTTGCCGATAAGTTCCTTGATTTCTGATTTATGCAAAAGAAGCTTTCTGGTGCGGAGCGGATCATAATCGGCCGGTACGTTTTTTGCCTGATATGGAGAAATGGTTGCATTCAAGAGATACGCTTCTTTTCCTCGAATCACGGCAAAAGATCCGGTGAGGTTCATGTGTCCGGTTTTAATTGATTTTACCTCCGTTCCCGCAAGCTCAATACCGGCCTCGTAAGTTTCGAGGATTTCGTAGTCAAAGTGGGCACGTTTGTTGACAATTTCAACACTCATAGATACTATTATAATAGTATCTTACGCGGAGAAAAAGGAGCAATCATGCCCAACGGCGGCGATCCGGAAAAATGCGCAAAGGTAGCACGTTTTTATCGCTCGCTTGAAGGAATACTGAAAGCTTTTGCCGAGCAACATGGTCTTTCCTTTACGCCGTGGTACCACGATGCTCCTACATTCATATTTGAAGAACCGAAAGATCGCGGGCCGGGATTTACGGGTATCGTGCGTAACATTCATTTATATCTTGAGTCGCAAGACGAGGGCGAAGCGGTTGTGAACATTTTCGCTATGTCTTTCTCGGATAGGGACTGGAGGAAAACAAAAGATGTTTGGGTCGCAAAAGGAAAGATACCAAGAGACGAAGCAAGGATTTATCCTTGGCTTGGAGTTGCGCACGCATTTTGTGTCGCGATCGACGAAGCCGACCTTAAAAAAGTTGAGGCGTGGCAGGAAGAAAACCAGCGACTTGCCCCGCTTTTTGAGTAGGATTATGAGGCCTTTCGGGCCTCTTTTTTATTTTCCATCTATTTTGTTAAAATAGGTGCGGCGATTGACTACGCCCTTGAAAAATATATTTTTGTTTTGGGCTACCTCCTTCATTTGATGTAAAGCAACTTTATACCAATGCCTCTCTGTCTTAGGGTAATCGCTACGCCACAATATTTTTCTCTATAACGGGGTTGACAGAGATTTCGTTCAATGATATATATATCGTAGCAGTTTGGCTAAGTAAGGAGAAGAAAAGACATGAGAGTTTTTGATCTTTGTGGCGGATGCGCCAATGGAATCGAGCTTTTGAAATCTGATCCGCCCGTATCAACGCCTGTTATAAAATGTTGTCTAGTTATTGAAGACAAGAGCTGTTTGCGTTTGGGTCGGCTATGGCCTTTGTGCAAAAAAGGGGAGAATGTGTTTGCTACGGAACCCTGCGCTAACTTCGTGCCGGGCGCTCCGACAAAGTCGTTGTTCAAGATTGTACCTGCTACAGCATGGCAATCATAAGTTTTTTCTGGCCTTCGGGCCTTTTTCATTTGGTTATAATTTGATAGATTAAAGCCATGCGCGCGCAAATACAAGCTCTCATCAAGGGAGTTCTTGAGAAAAAGTTTGGGGAGATAAACGTACCCGGTTTTTCCGTTGAGACCCCAGAAAATCCGGAGCACGGGGATTACGCGACAAATGTTGCGCTCGTTTTGGCCAAAGTTTTGAAAAAATCGCCGATGGAAATTGCGGCGGCAATTTGCCGACGACTAACAACCGACAATCCACAACTAACAACGAAAATCGAGGTTGCTCCGCCGGGGTTTATAAATTTCCGCCTGGACGACAAATATATCATCGGGGAGCTAAACAAAAAATCCGATGAAACCGGGGAAAATCCAAAATGGAAAGGCAAAAAAGTAGCAATTGAGTTTACCGATCCAAATCCTTTTAAAGAATTCCATATCGGGCATCTTTATACAAATATTGTCGGCGAATCACTTTCCAGAATCTTGGAAGCAAACGGCGCTGTTGTAAAAAGAATAAACTATCAAGGAGACGTAGGCATGCATGTGGCCAAGGCCATTTGGGGGATGCAGAAAAGGTTTAAAGTCGCAAGTTTAAAGTTGCAAGATTTGGGAGAGAAACCGCTTGAAGATAGAATCGAATTTATGGGTGAAAGCTATATGGAAGGCAACCAAGCATACGAAGAAGACGAAAAAGCAAAAGAGGAAATCATCGAACTTAACAAAAAAATCTTTGATCTTGATGAGGAAGTAAAGGAACTCTATATAAAAGGAAGAGAATGGAGTCTTGAGTACTTTGAAAGAATTTATAAACGCCTGGGAACAAAATTTGATTTTTATTACTTTGAGCGCGAAGTGGGAGAGATCGGGGCGCGTATCGTGCGGGAACAATTGGAAAAAGGTGTTTTTGAAAAAAGCGACGGGGCGGTAGTTTTTCCGGGAGAAAAATACGGCCTGCACCGCCGAGTATTTATAAATTCAGAGGGTCTCCCTACCTACGAGGCCAAAGAGTTGGGACTGGCCCCCACTAAGTATAAAGATTTTCCATACGATTTATCTTTGATAATAACCGGCAACGAGATGGTGGATTATTTCAAAGTTCTTTTTGCCGCACTAAACCTGATTTTTCCGGAACTTGGCGCGAAACATAAGCATGTCGCGCACGGCATGGTCCGTACCCGCGTAGGAAAGATGTCTTCTAGGGCTGGAGAAGTATTGAGAGCGGAAGACCTCCTCAAAGAAGTAAAAAATAAAGTTGCCGAGCGCAATCAAGGTACCGCTGAACAAGTTGCCATTGGCGCCGTAAAGTACTCTTTACTTAGAGTAGGAATTGGCAAAGATATTATTTTTGACATTGAAACCTCTCTAAATATAGAAGGAGACAGCGGTCCTTATCTTCAATATACTTACGCTCGCTTCAAAAGTATTCTAAGAAAGGTTGAAGGAGACAAAATTTTTCCTACTTCTTTTTCCGTTAGCGATAAAGAAAAAAAACTTGCGGCGGCACTCCTCCGCTTCCCGGAAGTTTTAGAAGATTCAGCCGACTCGTTTTCGCCGAATGTCGTTACCACTTATCTTCATGGGTTGGCGGCACTTGCCAACGACTTCTATCATACTCACCCGGTAACGCAGGAAGCAGATGACGAAAAAAGAAAATTCAGGATCGCACTCATCTATTTACTTACCGATACCCTGAAAAAAGGCCTTGGAATTTTGGGCATTGACGCCCTAGAAACAATGTAGTAGTTAAAAACTTATCCGAAATTTGGCAGAAAGTAGCCGCTTGATTGTCCTTTTTAACCTATCTAATGATATATTGAAGGTAGATAGTCCTTTAACACGGAGAGACCATGCGTTATTTCGCGGCTGTTATTGCGGTTATTTTGTTGCTTATTGTGCCCCATATTCCAATCTTTTCTGGGGATGCCGCGGAGCTCGTCAGTGAGCCGCCCGGTGTACAAGATTCGGGTTCGGCAAAAATCTATTTTGAAGAGATTCTTTTGTCTCCAGTTCACCCTTCCAAGAACGCTTTACTTGACTGGCGCTCGCTAACGCTTAATGAAATTAGGAGATATGAGAACTTTATCAGGAAGTTTCCAGACTCGGATATAGTTCCTACGGCCAAACTTATGATTATGCGACTATACCTTGACGTTGAAAAAGAAGAAGCACGCGTACTTCGGAAAAAAGAGTTTGATTGCTGGAATAATTCGCTAACTCAAGTAGAACTAAAACGATGCTCAACGGCCGTCAGAAGGGAACTTACCCTTCTTGGTTCCTGGTCAGACCCCGTATATATACAAAGAGCGGAGGAACTCGCCGAGAAACTCATTTCACAATACGGACGGAGCCCCGTCTATCGATGGCATCCGGGTTATTTCAGGGTTGAACTTTTGGAAAGAAAAGAAGAGGATTTAGGGGCCTGGGTACTCTTCTGGCTTGCCGAGGGGGTAGCTAAAGATCGAAAGTACAATCTTTATCAAAGAATTATTAAAGAGAAATATCGGCTTGACGAGGCGACGACAGAAGAGGTTAAAAAATTTGCGGAAGATTTCAAAAAGTAAAATGAGGGATAGTCCCTCATTTTAATTTGACCCGCATATCAACTTTGACCGTCTCTTTGCTGCCACGAGTCAGCTGGCGGGATTCGACTTCGACACTTGCTGATAAATTTTTCTCTTGCCGGATGGAAACGAAAGCAGCAGTCAAAGTTGTATTACGGGGTTTGATTTTATGCCCTTAGAAACGTAAAATTAGAAGAACGTATGGATACCGATAAACCAAAATCTTCGCTCCCGGAGCTTGAGGAAAAAATTATCGAATTCTGGGAGGAGAATAAAATTTTTGAAAAAAGCATACTTCAGCGCAAAAATGCTAAGCGCTATGTTTTTTATGATGGTCCGCCGTTCGCGACGGGACTTCCGCACTATGGTCACATCCTTGCAAGTACCATTAAAGACATGGTGCCTCGCTATTGGACGATGCGGGGGTTTCAGGTTCCGCGCCGCTGGGGTTGGGACTGCCATGGGCTTCCGATTGAAACCCTTGTGGAGCAGGAGCTTAACATAGCTGGCAGAAAGGCAATCGAAAGATTTGGCGTAAAGAAATTTAACGAGACAGCACGGTCAAAAGTTCTCACATATACTAACGAGTGGGCGAAGACCGTCCGAAGGATCGGGCGCTTTGTTGATTTTGACAACTCCTACGCGACGATGAGCCCTACATACATGGAGTCGGTTATTTGGGCGTTTTCACAGCTTTACAAAAAGGGTTTGGTATACAGAGACAACCGCACCTCTCTTTTTTGCCCCCGGTGTGAAACTCCTCTCTCTAACTTCGAAATCGCGATGGATAACTCGTATCGCGACCAGGAGGATGATTCAGTTTATGTAAGGCTTCCGCTTCACGGGAGTAAAAAGGAGAATTTGCTTATCTGGACGACTACGCCGTGGACCCTTCCGGGAAATGCGGCGGTCGCGGTGAATCCAAAAATTGAGTACACGAAATATAGAGTTGATGGTGAACTTGTTTGGGCCGCCACAACGCCTCCGCACGAAGTTGGTGCCAAGGTGGAAGTGGTCGAGAGAATTTCCGGAAAAGCACTTGTGGGAAAACAGTACGAACCGCTTTTCCGTTTAACTGACGACAAGGATGCCTATCGGGTTGTTGGTGCGGACTTCGTGGACATTGCCGAGGGGACTGGCCTTGTCCATATTGCGCCGTCTTTCGGGGAAGAAGATTTTATTTTAGGCAAAAAGGAGAGTCTCCCTCTCCTGAACACTCTGGATGACCTTGGACGGTTTAACTCAACGTATGCGGGGCTTAAATTCCTTGAGGGAAAGAAAACGACGGAGGCAAATCCAATTGTTATTGATTGGTTAAAACAAAAGAAGCTGCTTTGGAGGGTGCAAAAGATCATGCACCGTTACCCGATTTGCTGGCGCTGTTCGACTCCGCTTATCTACAAAGTGCAGCTTTCCTGGTTCATAAAAGTTTCCGCGATTAAGGGGAAAATGTTGGAGCTCAACGAAAAAATAGATTGGCATCCGGAACATCTAAAACACGGACGGTTCGGCAACGATCTTGCGGGGGCGCCCGATTGGAATATCTCGCGCTCTCGCTTCTGGGGAACACCCATTCCAATTTGGGAATGTACAAGTTGCAAAAAAATCCAAGTCTTGGGAAGCCGTGACGACTTTCATCAACAGAGCAGCGGCGCGAAAAACCGATACTTTATAATGCGACACGGTGAAGCGGAAAATAATATAAGACAAGTTATAGGTTCGGAGATGCCGGAAAGAAAAAAGTATCATCTGACTTTACGCGGCAAGATCGCGGTGGAGAAGTCTGCAAAAAATCTGAAAAAAGAAAAGATAGATTTTATTGTTGCTTCCGACTTTACAAGAACAAAGGAGACGGCGGAATTGATAGCTTCAAAATCGGACGTAAAAGTTGTTCTTGACGAACGCTTGCGGGAAATCAAAGGACTTGATGGTGAGTCTTCAAATATGGTGGATACTTATATTGCATCGCCTGCAGAACGTCTCACAAAAAAAGTTCCGGGCGGGGAGACTCTTCCGGAAGTGCGGACGCGCATTTTTCCTGTGATAAAAGACCTTGAACGGAAATACGAGGGAAAAAATATCCTGATCATCGGTCATGAGGCGTCTCTCTGGGCTTTGTATGCCGCTTCCGCCGGGTTAAGCAACGATGAAATGATACAGCTCCGAGCAGAGAAGGGAGTATTTATCCGCTATGCGGAATTTTTGAAGATGCCGTATAAAATTGTCCCTCGTAACGACACGGGCGAGCTGGATTTTCACCTCCCCTACA
The DNA here is from genome assembly GCA_964373875.1 of uncultured Candidatus Saccharibacteria bacterium. Classification (GTDB taxonomy): domain Bacteria; phylum Patescibacteriota; class Minisyncoccia; order Sungbacterales; family HO2-52-23; genus CAYJWH01. The sequence continues at coordinate 9,604 of CAYJWH010000016.1, forward strand.
TCGATGAAGTGAAAATTTATTGCAGTGAGTGCGCGAGCGAGGCCAAGCGGGTTCCCGAAGTATTTGACTGCTGGTTTGAGTCAGGATCTATGCCGTTTGCGGCGCAACATTATCCGTTTGAAAACAAAGAAGTTTTTGAGAAAAACTTTCCGGCGGATTTCATCGCCGAGTATATCGCGCAAACCAGAGGGTGGTTCAATAAGCTCCATGTATTGGCGTCAGCGCTTTTCGGGAAGCAAAGTTTCAGGCACGCGGTAACCACCGGAACTATTCTTTCGGAAAAAGGAGAAAAGCTCTCAAAATCTCGGAAGAATTTTCCGGACCCTTGGATACTATTCGGAAAATACGGTGTTGATGCCATGCGCTATTATCTTATGGCTTCCCCGGTTATGCAGGCCGACAACGTGAATTTTTCCGAAAAGGATGTAGATGAAATATACAAAAAATACTCCCTGATCTCTTATAACGTCTTAAATCTCTTTAAGCTTTATCAAGACCGATTGAAAAGGGGAAAAAAGGGAAAAATCGGAGCGCATGTTCTGGATCGCTGGATTCTTTCGCGTCTGCACTCGACAATCCGGGAAGTTACTTCCGGCTTTGATCGATACGAAATCGTGGAAGCCGTGCGCCCTCTCCTCGGATTCATACAGGATCTTTCTTTGTGGTACGTTCGGAGGTCTCGCGATCGCATAAAGTCGGAAACACCGGACGCAATAAATGCTCTTGTCACTCTACAATTTGTTCTTGGCGAACTTTCAAAACTAATGGCGCCGGTAACCCCCTTTCTCGCGGAAATTATCTATCGCGATCTCTTGAATAAAAAAAAGATATCGGTGCATCTTGAGGACTGGCCGAAATTTGAAAAAAAACGCATTGATAAAAATCTTGAAGGAGCCATGGCCGAGGCGCGCGATCTCGCGTCGCAGGCTCTCCGCCTGCGCGCGGAGGCGAAAATAAAAGTGCGTCAGCCCCTAGCGGAGTTACAAGTTTCAAGTTTAAAGTTTAAAGGTAAGCGGGAACTGCTTGAACTTATTAAAAACGAAGTCAATGTAAAAGAAATCGTATTTGGGAATGAACTGAAACTTGACACTCAAATCACGCCCGAACTTAAAGAAGAGGGCATGGTGCGGGAATTTGTCCGCAATATCCAGGAGATGCGCAGGGATTTAGGACTGAAGCCGGGGCACACCATCAGGATTCAGGTAGTTGGGAATGTGAATCTCGAGGCCATTATTTCCAAATGGAAAGACGGAATCAGAAAAGATACTTACGCTAAAGAAATAAAGATCGGGGGCAAAAAAATATTTAGTATAGAACGAGAGTTAGAATTTGACGGAACAGAACTTTGTATAGGAATTGACAGGGTATAGTTTGTCGAGAAGTTATTTTGTATAGACCTTGTAAATCACTCCCGCCTTGTCGTCAGAGATATATATGCCATTTTGGTGAAAAACAATATCTACCGGTCTTCCCAGTGCTCCTTCGGGCGTTAGCCATCCGGTTATAAAGTCCTCAACCTGTGGTGAGCTTGTCGAATCTGTCGAACGGGTCGAATTCATACCTTCAAAATTTCCTTCCGTGTCCAGTTTAACTCGTACTATTTTGTAGCCCGTTGGTTCACTGCGGTTCCAGGATCCATGATAGGCAACCAACAAATCTCCGGCAAATTCCTCCGGCCATCCCTGCCCGTCCGGCAGGCGGGCCTCTTTTGGGAAAAATGCCAAGCCAAGAGGAGCGGAGTGAGCGGGAATATCAATATGGCTCGGCAATTCAAACGGCTCCATGCACGGATTTCTTATATATGTATTTTTGTCGAAAGCAGTATCGTGGATATTTTTTCCGTAGCAGTTGGGCCAGCCAAAATTCGGAATCGAATTCTGCCCCGAGCCTGCCTGCGGTGAGCCTGTCGAATCCGTTGAAGGGCCTCCTATGTCAATTATATTAATTTCGTCCGGCGGAATATCGTCTCCAAGCAAATCACGTCCCATCTCGGTTGCCCATATTTTCTTGGTTTTAGGATGCCAAGCAAAAAATACGGAATTGCGAAGTCCTCGCGCGAAAATTTCAGTAATCTGTGTCTTTGGATCATGCCGCAGTATGGTCGCTCTTCTCGGATTTGACTCTTGGCATGCGTTGCAACTCGATCCGATGGAAATATATAGTTTTTTATCGGATCCAAATCCAAGGGTCCTTGTAAAATGTCCTCCTCCCCGCGGAAGCTCTAAAATAACTTCTCCGGGATCGTCCGAGTATGTTCCGATTTTTTGTACCTGATGTTCTTCGGCAATATACAAAACATTAGGAAAGTCCGGGTCAAAGGCGAGGCCGTGCGGCTTCTGCAGATCCCGAAATACATCGTCTTGGCGATTCACTTTTCCGCTTTCTTTACCTATTTCAAGCAGCGAAACTATCCCTTCGCTGGTTCTCGATACCCACATATTGCCAAAATCGTCAAAAACCATAACCCTTGCTCCCGGCAGGTCCTTGGCAAAAATCTCAATGGAAAACCCTGGTGGAAGTTTTAAGGGCATGCCTGTAGTATTGATTACTTCGGTGATGTTTTGCGGAGAATCTCTCAATGCCGGACCAATGCCCCTAAAATTTTTCCAGTAAACCCCCACACCAATCAAGCGCTGCACGCCATTGCGAACATTTTCTGACATGCTTGATATGGTGTGGGGGTAAAAAGACGCGGCAAGCGAGGCCCCGACCGCGATAATGACTAGTATTACGACTAGAATTATTTTTTTCACTAACCGGCATTGTACCATTTTTTGTGCTATTCTGGAATCAGAACTACGGAGGTGGCTGATGATTGATAGAAATTGGGAAAAGGAGGTTATGGGCCGCTACCTGACAAATATCCTCCAGCCGCTACTTAAAAAATATCTTGCCGATCTCCGAAGAGTCACAGAACGTGGCGGATTCCGGAATATAGTCTATCCTATTTTGGATGAAGCTAAGACGCAATTTTTACTGCAGCTTGAGGCAACTGGTTTCGAGAGGATATCCAAGTATCTTAAGTTCGCTTTTTGTTCGTATACCGCGTCTTTCATCAACGCCGAATTGCCGGAAGATTGTCTTTTTATTATCGCGTTGGTCCATACAGAGAAAGACGACAAAATGATTTTTGTCGTACTTGACCGGGAAGCCGTCAGAAGAAAATTCGTTGTTCTGAACCGGGAAGCGTATCCTTTATTTATAATGGACGATCTTGATACGAGTTCTACCTCGACTGTTGATCCGAATCATATGAGACTGATCCGAAATCCCGAAGATTTACTGGTGTTGGCCGACGAACCCGATGAATAAAGAATACAAGTCCGAGACCAAAGTCTCGGTTTTATTTGTGCTCAATTTTTTAGAAAATATAGTTTAGGGCAGTGTCTGTTTGAAAATACTTGTCCTGAGCCTGTCGAATGGATCCTTGCCCGCAGAAAGAAAAACCTAATTATTATTCGTATAATT
>CAYJWH010000017.1:0-12928 GCA_964373875.1 uncultured Candidatus Saccharibacteria bacterium
AACTATTTTGCTGGGTTCTTCCAATAACCCTGCAACCGGCGGGGCTGGCCTCAATTTTTCCAACAACACCGCGGAATTACCCCCCCCCCCCCCCCCACCCCCCTTCCGTCTCGCCCTCGCTCGAGCTGACGATTTTTTTGGCGGCAATTATTTCTTTCCTAATTCCCCGATAACATAATCGATCCAATTCTGATACTAATACCAAGTTTTTACAACCATCGCACCGAAACCCTTGTTTGGGTTTTTCCCATCATGTTTCCTCCAAAATTGAGTATGTTGATACATCCCAAAATTCTTGAATCCAACTTCTCTAACTTTCTGAATTACTAATGTTGCAGAAAATTTATGTTTTTCGGTTTTCTCTTTTATCCAATACTCTTTCGAAATATTTTTTGCTAAATCCGACTTCGGATCAATAAACTCAATTACACGATCTGCTTGCCCTTTTCGCTTCGCTAGAACTTTTGCAAACAAAAGACGATAAGCAAATTTATCGCTCTTGATTTCAACTTCCGAAAGTTTGCTGTCAAAATCTGCAACATAAGAAACTACATTTTGGGGAATAAAACCCCCCTTGTCTTTAACGATTTTTGATTGGGAATAATCTAGCTCAGAGAAGTGCAAGCTTAACGCTAGATTATTATCAAGACCATATTTTTCTCCATGTAACTTTTTAAGATAAAAATTGAGGTTTAACGCACAAGCTTGATAACGGGCAGACAGATAGGAATCCAATCCGCTGGCCTTACGATGTTCAATTTGATTTCTTAATCCAATCAAAAAGTTAAGGTTATTCGTGGTGTCTTTATCTAGAGGGCAGCTGGATTTTGAAATACATTCTTTTAGGTCCCAAAACTTAATACTTCCGTCGGGATTTTTGACGTATTTTTTGCGTCTACCACTTTTTGAAAAATAACGATAATCAACTCCTTTTGCTCTATAGTGAGCATGCAAAAGATATGTCCAACCGATGAGCGAGAGAACAATAAAGCTTTCAGTTTTAAAAGAAATGAGTGGGTTATTATAAATTTGAACAGCAGAAAGCATGGCCTCGCGGGCTTTCATTATCAAATCGACTTTTTCTGAATAAATAGTCCTTGCCATAAGATATGTGGATAACTACCTCTTTTACACTTTCGATTTATTTTCTATAATATCACTATGGTAACAAAAAGGCAAAAACAAGTCCTCGATTTTATAACCGACTATCAAGGGCGGAAAGGATATGCTCCTTCTCTTGACGAGATACGTAAGAAATTAAGAATTTCGTCGGTTTCAACTGCTCATTTTCATGTTTCCAAACTACGCGATTTGGGACTTTTATCCAAAGAAGAAAACAAACCACGTTCGATTGAAGCTTTTGGCCGTGAGACAATGGTAAAAATTCCGCTTTTGGGGACGATTGCCGCAGGACAGCCCATAGAGGCAATACAAAACAAAGAAATGATTGCTGTTCCTAAAAGTAAAATTCCTTCTTCGTCAGAAGTTTATGCTCTCCGCGTAGTCGGAAGCAGTATGATTGATGAAAATATAAATGATGGGGATGTGGTTTTAGTTCGACAACAGGAAACAGCCGAAAATGGCCAGAAAGTTGTCGCACTGATTGATAACCACGAAGCAACCCTCAAGAAGTTTTACAAAGAGAGGGGGCAAATTCGTTTACAGCCAGCAAACAAAAATATGGAGCCGCTTATTTTCAGAAACGGACGGGATGTTTCTATACAAGGCATTGTGCTTGATGTTATTCGAGAAGAAACTCCAGTTTCTATTTTTTTCCCTGAAGTCAAAACAGAAACTAAACTATACAAAAAACTACCCCTGAATAAAATCATTTGTGGAGATGCGGTGGAAGTAATGCAAACTATGCCGTCTGATTCAGTAAACTTAGTTGTTACATCTCCTCCTTATGACGAATTAAGAGACTATAAAGGATATTCTTTCAATTTTGAAGGTATGGCGAAAGAGTTATTTCGAGTTACTAAAGATGGTGGGGTTTTAGTGTGGATAGTTGGCGACCAAACAATCAAAGGTAACGAGACGGGAACGTCTTTTAGGCAAGCTCTATATTTTAAACAAGTGGGTTTTAATCTTTTCGACACGATGATCTACCTCAAGACTCCACGGGGTGCGGTTGGAAATAATAAAACATATTGGCAGACTTTTGAATATATGTTTGTGTTGAGTAAAGGTACTCCAAAGACGATAAATCTCTTAAAAGACAGAGAAAATAAAGATGAGCGAGATAGTGATAGCGGAACAAAACGACTTTCTGATGGCTCATTATTAAAGTTGAAAAGAGCTGGATATTCTAAATATGGTCGACGAACCAATGTTTGGGAATACTTAATAGGCAAAGGACATTCCGCAAGTGATAATATTGCCTATCAACATCCTGCCATATTTCCAGAAAAGCTGGTGCAAGATCATATCATAAGTTGGTCAAATCCTGGTGATGTAATATTTGACCCAATGTGTGGTAGCGGAACTACTTGTAAAATGGCCAAGCTTAACAAAAGAGATTTTATAGGGATTGATATCTCTTCTGAATATTGCAAAATAGCCGAAGAAAGATTAAAACAAAAATCTCTATTTTAAAAAATTAGGTATTATCTTAGATAAACAGGAAATTCTTATTTTTTCTGCTTAAGAGTACCCTGCAGCCATTTTACAGCTCGTTTCAATATATCTACATTATCTTCCATCATTCCCATGCTGTTATTGCACATTCTACAAATCCAGCCCCTTATCTTTCCAGTATTATGAAAATGATCTAACACGACGTCATTTTTATATTGCCTAATTATTGTTCTGTTACAAATAGGGCAATGAAAAGACTTGCCTATTGGTGGCTGTGGGCTTATTTTTTCAAATTCTTCTCTTGCTTTTTGAGACATCGTCTTTTTCCAACTGCGACACTCTTTACATTCACCTCTCCTTGATATTTTTCCGCGAATAGTTTTTTGATTCTTTTCAAATTCAAAAATACTTTTCCGTTGTTGACACCTTCGGCATATTTTTGTCTCGTTGAAACACGAGTCACAAAAATCTCTGTGAGTTGCTTTATTGAGGTTACATTCAATGCAGTACTTCATATTTCTATTTGAGGAAATAATCAGCGGGCTTGTTATAAATTGATGCAAATTTCTTCATTTCGGCCACATCAAGCCGTCTTTCACCGGACTCAATTTTTGAGATATAAGATTGAGGTTTGCCTAGTTTGTCGGCCACCGCTTGCTTGGTGGCGAGCGTTAGCGAGCGGCGGCGGGGCGGCTTCCTTAGTCGGGATTCGTTTGGTAAAAAGTTCGAATTTTGTTCAGGAGGGACATAATTAATCCAGCACTTACTGCGCATCAAATAGTCTGTTGATCACCGTTTCCATGAGCTCTTTTGATGTCGCAATGACCAAAAGATTTTTCGCGGGGAAAACTGCGTATCCTATGCCAAAATCTTTTTCGCGAGACAGCTTTTGATATCGCCAGTCGATATTGCGGTAGGTTCGATCTTCAAAAAGAGAAAGGGTGGACTCCGGCGGCTGGTCAAAAAAGAGAGGCCGGAGGTCAAGAAAGATCGATGACTCCCAACCTAGCATATCAAGAAAGGTACGATCCGAGTCCTTGGTTTTTACGGCAATACCAAAGCGGTTGCCGTCTCCTCCCGCGAAGAAAAACGTCATGAGCGGAGAGTTCAGGCGATCAACAAGGGGCTTGGGAGGGTTCATCCGATAAAGGCCGGCAAAGTCCGCGAAATCGGCAAAACGCCCGCTTCCCTGATCTTCCAGTTTTATGATAATTCTTTTTATGGTGCCGGTTCGTTCCGGCTCTCGGAAAGAATCAATCATAAGCTGTAAAAACTGGCCAGAGTCGTCTTTGACGGTTACGGTACGCGAGGATTCTGTCGCGAAAAACGGCGCAGGAGGAACTATTTTTTTTATCACGGGTGCTTCACCCAAAGGGAATAAAAAGAAAAAAGCTAGAGTTCCGGCAATAGCAAGAATTGCCGCGCCCAAAACAATCGGCAGGAAATTTATTTTTTTCTTGTACCCAAAGTCGGTGGGCGGAAGTTTCGTCTCCTGGCTGACTAAATCAAGAAACGAGGGTTTGGAGGTCTTGAAATACTCCTGGACATCCGAGCGCATCGTGCGCACCCCGGGTTTTTTGGGTAGAGAAGGTTGTGAATCTCTAGTTTCTTCCTCCATAAACTAGAAAGCGATTTTTATTTTCTGAACTTCCTCGGTCCTTGTCTTTCGTCCCCTCTATTGTCGCGACTTCGGGCAATTTCTTCCTCGCTGTATCTGCTGGGCACGTCTTTCAAGGACAGATTTATCCTACCCTGCTCGTCAATGTTTTTGATTTTGACCAGGACGATATCTCCTACTTTTACTATATCAGTTACCTTCTCCACTCGCCACGGAGCAAGTTCAGAGATATGAATAAGCCCGTCTTGTCTTGGTCCTACTTCAACCATGGCGCCAAAATCAAGCACTCGGCTTACCCGCCCTTCCAATAATTCTCCCGGTTTTAGTTCTTTGGTAACCTGCTTAATCAAAGACAGGGCTTTTTTCATGCCTTCTTCTTTTTCCGAGGTAACAAATACCGTTCCATCGTCTTCAATGTCTATTTGGGCGCCGGTTTGGGCAATGATGTCATTAATCACTTTTCCGCCCGGTCCGATAAGCGCCCCGATCTTTTCCGGATTGATTTTAAGAATAGTTACTCTAGGCGCCCATGGGGAAAGTTCCGCTCTTGGCTCAGAAATAACTTTCTGCATACAATCAAGAATTTTCATGCGGGCCGCGTGCGCTTGAGCAAGAGTGTCTCGGACCATGAGTACGGTTATCCCTTCGATTTTGACGTCAAGCTGAACCGCGGTGATCCCGTCTCTGGTGCCGGCTACTTTAAAGTCCATGTCGCCGTGATGATCTTCTTGTCCGGCAAGGTCAGTTAATACTTTGTACTCTCCTTTTTTGTTGAGCATCAAACCCATGGCGGCTCCTGCCACTGGTTTTTTTATAGGAACTCCCGCGTCCATCAAAGCCAAAGTGGCACCGCATACCGAGGCCATAGAAGTTGAGCCATTGCTAGACAGGACTTCGGAAACAACGCGGATGGTATAGGGGAATTCTTCTCTGTCCGGAAGCACATGCATAAGCGCTTTGCCGGCCAGTGCTCCATGGCCGATCTCTCTTCTTCCCGGCCCGCGCATGGGCTTAGTTTCCCCCACAGAATAAGGAGGGAAGTTGTAGTGAAGAAGAAAATGCTTTTTGGTCCGGACCTCCATTCCTTCAACAATTTGCATATCTCCCGGAGCACCCAGAGTAAGGGTGGCCAGTGCGTGAGTTTCTCCTCGCGAGAAATAAGCCGAGCCGTGTACTCGCGGAAGTACTGCGATCTCGCCCGACAAAGTTCTCAACTCGTCCGGTTTTCTGCCGTCAGGCCTCTCCCCTTTTTCTATAATCCGTTTATGCACTATTTCATTGATCTCTTCGTCAAAGAGATATTCGGCCGCTCCTTTTTGGAAAATTTCCGGGCCGAGTTCTAGCGCTCTTGCCATCCACTCTTTTTTAACTTCTGAAGTTTTGACATTTCTGGCTTTTTTGTCTTTCTGGTAGGTTGCCTCTTCAATTTTGGCGGATAGTTCCTTTTTAAGTGTGGTTTTTAAGTCCTCGGGAAGCTGGGTTATGGATACTACCACCTTTTCTTTATGATTTTCCGAGATTATTTTTTTCTGAAATTCTACGAGTTTCTTTACGTATTCAAATCCCCACTCGACAGCTTCGGCAAAGTCATTTTCGGAAAGTTCTTTGGCTCCGGCTTCAAGCATGTTGATACGCTCTTCCGTTCCGGAAACGGCTATATCCATGTCGCTTTCCTGGCGTTCGGCATAGGTGGGATTGGCAATAAACTTTGCGTCTTTTCTTCCCACCCGTATCCCCGCTACCGGTCCGTCCCACGGAATATCAGACAAAGACAATGCCAAAGAAGACGCCAGAAGGGCTGGCATATCCGGATCGTTGTCTTCATCAATGGAAAGCGCGGTGACAACCACTTGCACCTCGTTTCTAATACGCAGATCAAACCTAGGGCGGATAGTTCTATCAACCAGTCGCATGACCAGAATCGCCTCCTCCGACGGCCTGGTCTCTCTCTTTATAAATCTTGAACCCAGAATTTTTCCTGCCGCGGAAAAACGCTCTTCGTAGTCAACTGTCAGAGGAAAAAAGTCTCCTCCCTCACGGGCTACCGGGTTCATTACGGCTGTCGCGAGCACCATGGTATCTCCCAGGCGCACTAAAACAGAACCCGAGGCCTGTTCGGCCCAGTTATTTATCTCGACAATAAATGTTTTCCCCGCTAGGGGTAGCGAGTACGTTTTTTTGTCCACGTACATTGCAGGTCGGGATCGCTGACAAGAGAAAGATATGGGATCATTCGCCCGGCCCTCTTAGCTGTAATTCAGCTCTTTTACCCCTAAGTATGCTCGGATATGCTTTTCTTGAGAAAAATATATTCGACTGCTTAGAGGGCTGGGTGAATGATCTAAATTTGGGACTTTCTCGTATCTAACTTCTCCCGACCCATTCTTATAGTTTATAGTTAATCATTTGATTATCTTATTCTCATAAGAAATTTTCTGGGGTCTAAACCCAAATCCGTGAAATCGTCAACTGCTTCCTTTAGCTTTTGTGAAGTGGATCGGCCAAAAGCGACAACTTCTACCTGAACCCCGTTTACCTCCTGCAGGTTCTCAATCAAAGGGATAAAGTCGCCGTCGCCGGACATTAAGATAAGGGCATCGATGCGGTTGGAAAGCTTTATGGCGTCCATGGCAATCCCCACGTCCCAGTCCGCTTTCTTCATTCCCCCGGGAAAGATCTGCAAATCCTTAAGTTTTGTTTCAATGCCCATTTTGGTTAGGGCATCGAGAAATGGCTTCTCCTCTCCGGATTCGGTTCGAATCACATAAGCGACAGCGCGGACGAGTTCTCGTCCGGCTACGGCGGCCTTAATAACTTCCTTGAAGTTTACTCTTGAATTATAGAGGTTTTTTGCCGAATGGTAGAGGTTTTGGACATCCATTAGCACTGCTACCCGCTGAGCTTTGTGTTTTATAACTGCCATTATCTTTTGAGACCCAGTTTCTTTATCAAACTATTGTATTTGCGAATGTTAGTCTCTTTTAGGTAGTCCAGGAACTTTTTTCTGCGAGCGACCATACCCAAAAGTCCGCGGCGTGAATGATTATCTTTGGGGTTTTTCTTGAGGTGCCCGGTGAGCTGGTTGATCTCTTCAGTCAAAACCGCGATTTGCACCTCGCTTGACCCGGTATCTTTATCGTGCGCTTGGAATTTCTCTATAATTTTTGACTTTTCTTTGGTAGGTAATGCCATCTAAGCTCTTTTGTTTAACCGTATAATTTTATCATAAAACCGATTTTTATGCAATTCTTTTAAATTTCGAAACAAAAAGCGGGCATTGCCGCTCTTTTTATAGATATTGTCCAATTTTCAGGCGAGGATTTATTTGTCCCGGATCGGTTTTCAGCATAGAAGTTATTTGGTCCTTGTCTTTCAGAAAAACAATCAAGGCTTCGCCGTCGATAATAGAGGAATCAAGCGCTTCGCGCAGTTTGCTTTCCTCTTCCAGGGTAATCACTCTTTCATTCCCGGAGCGGGTTTTTACGTGCTTCCATATCTTTGAGACAAGGTCAATTTGTGCCTGTAGAGAAGTAAGTTCGCCTGGCCTGGAAGCTCCGCCTCCGTTCTCAAGAACTATGTGCAGAAGAACATTTATGAGTCCTAAGGAAAATTTTTGAAGTACGGTATCTACGGTAAAACCCGGAGGCAGAATCATTTCGGCCGGAAGTCCGTTGTTTGAGAGATCTTCAAACTTTTCTTTAATTAGATCTGCCGGTACTTCATTCGTCTCCATAATGCCTAGAGCTTCTCTCCACCCCGCTCTAATGTAGTTTGCTTTGAAAGACTTTTGGTATCCTTCGAAATCCTTGGGGTCTAGTAAAGCGTACCTATGCTCGGTGATGATACGGACGGCCTCATCCGGACAAACTTCCAAAAATGCCAGGAGTTTCATCTTGCCGCTAGGATTTTTGCCTTCCATGAATGCGACCATTTTTCCCTCTGTAATTGTACTATATCAATAATACCACTTTTCTTTCAAAAGGAATAGCAAGTGGATGCGAAGTTCCATTTCATTGGGCAAGCGCTCGTATGAGCCGGGTCATGCCAATTCCGCCTCCAAATCGAGGGAAAAAGTCAAAAGATAGGAACCCTTCAAGCTCTTTTTCCACCCGATCTTTTCCAAAAAGATCGAATAATTTTCCCGCGTAAAGGCCGTCGCTTATGGTATGGAATTGACGGCTCATCTCTTTTTTGTCGGTGCTTCTTTCCGCACTCCCGATTGTTTCCATTCCGCGAAGAATTACGTCGATTTTATGGGCGTGCTCCCCTTCTTTTTTCATGTTCCAGAAAGGAGAGGTACGGATCGGAAATTTTTCCAGAAACAAAATATTTCCGAAATCTTTGCGCATTTTTAGTTCGTGTTCTCCGGTCAGTTCTTCGGTTTGGTAAAAATTCGCTATCTCGTCATAAGTTTTGTAAACAAACGAGTCTTTCCTCCCGAGGCGGAGATACTCACAAAGTTCAGTTTCTAATCTTCGGAGGCTTTCAATAGTTCCGGGCGCTTCAAACTCAAACATAGGGAAAATTTTCTCGTGTCTGCCGGGTACTGGGTTAGGTTCTTGGCGGTAGCTTGTACTGACACAAAAAACTCCGGCCAGCGCCGGGTTCTTTAACAGTTCGTATTCAAGCCACATTTGTCCTGTTTGAGGAAGCGGCCACAAATTGCCGTCGTAGGTAAATGCCGCAATAGTAGTCGGGTCTTCACAGGCCGCCAAAATACTTAGCCGGTCTTGCGTATGTACCTCTAGGAATCCTTTGCCCGCGAAGAATTTTCGCAGTGAATTTACCGCCGTGTTATAAGCGTTTATATCTCTTGTTGCAATGTAATTGTTTATCATGATTTTGTTTGTTATTTGTAATTTTTTCCAACCCCGCGCTAATTCCGTATGAGTTGCGAGCTCTTTTTGTATCGTCTCACGGCAACGCCTTCGGTCCGCGAATGAAGTTGGACCCGCGGCTTATTTCTTTGGTATCTGGCGCATGTTTTAGAATTAGCGCGGGGTTGTGCATTTGTTACCAAATTTTTGCACTTGCGAGCTTAAAATTTGGACAAATGCTCAAAAAAATACTCCCCAACGGGAGTTCCTCGACCTTTAAGTTTATTTTATTTTTGTCTCGAAATTTCATTCCTCAAATAATTTTATGTGAAGAAGAATTTGAGTCAAGCCCAGTTATCCACACCTATCCCATTACAGTATAAGTGGTTTTGTTATCGTAATCTATCCGTGCTATAGCACGGATAGATATAGCAGTTATGCGGTCAGGGGATACCTGTGAGGTTATCCACAATCTGCCCAGCTGGGCTTTCAACTAGTGATTTCTAAAGTATCCCCCCAGTAGGAATCGAACCTACATCAACTGATTAAGAGTCAGTTGTCCCGACTCGCATTTAAATTTTTTGATAAGGAATGTCGAGGATCCTCGATGCTGAATCCGTCCCCCGAGACTCGAACTCGGAACCGTCTCCTTAAGAGGGAGCTGCTCTACCAGTTGAGCTAGGGACGGATTCAGCATCGGGACTCTACCAACTAAGCTATGGGGGGAAATAAACCTTATTTTATTGTTTTTTTGCTTTCGGGTCAATCATGTGGTACATATAGATTTGGGCATTTTTGAGGAGTTTGGAATGAGAATCCTTGGATTCAGTTTGATACCTCGAGAGCTTAAGTTCTTTGACATGTTGGAAAATCAAACGTTAAACCTAATACGGGTTTTGGAAATTTTGTTAGAAATTTCCAGGGGAGGGATAGTTGATCCTCTATGGGCAAGGAGAGTGAACGAGATCGAACACGATGGCGATGGAATTACGCGACGTTTGATCACGGCTATACATTCGACGTTTCTAACCCCCATAGATCGAGAAGATATTTTTGAGCTAACTCGTACCATTGACGATGTTCTTGATTTAATTGAAGAAGCAGTCAAAAAAATTGTTGACTACGAAATTATGGGAGACGAGGAACTTAATTCTTTGACGATGTTGGTTAGAGAATCAGTATTGAGAGTCAATGAAGGAGTAGCTTGTCTGCGGAAGATGGACGGATCAAGATTGGACAAAATCACTGAACATATGATCAGGTGCGAGCATGAAGCGGATCGTCTGGAAGATTCCATTATCGGGGATAGTTATGAGGTTGACTTTGCTGAAGTTCTGGAAAAGAAAGATAAGGGCGAACCGATAACTGTGGCGGATTTGCAGAAAGCCATGGATTTTTATAACCGCAAGAGGAAACGCCGGGAAATCGCGGAAATACTTGAACGCGCGGTTGACTCTTGCCGTCATGTTTTTCATATACTTGGCAACATTAGAGTAAAGTACGCGTAAAGGGGCCTAAGGCCCTCTTTTTAATTTAATATATTAAGTTCTTCAGACATTGACTTTAGGTTTCTTCAAATTCTCCGGAAATTTTGCTTTTTTGGCGAAGCCAGCCGACAAAGGGCGAGAGCGCGAAGAAAGTTAAAAACACCAGCACGGTTGTAACTACGGCTTCCAGATAAAAACCAAATCCTACGGCAATGCCAATTCCCGCTACCACCCAAAGTGTTGCGGCAGTGGTGAGTCCGAATACATTTGAAGAACCTCTTTGTAAAATGGTGCCCGCGCCCAAGAATCCAATGCCGGTTACGATTTGCGCGGCAATTCTGGTCGGATCAACCGGGAGTCCTTGGAAAAGACCTGCCGCTTGCACCGAGGCCAGAGTCATAAGGGTTGATCCCAGACCAACCATGACGTTGGTTCTAAGCCCTGCCGGCTTTCGACGGAATTCGCGCTCAATTCCAATAAGCCCGGCCAGGGCGAAAGTTATCAGTAAGCGTATGATTATATCTTGGGTGGAAATTGGAAGCATATTTTGGAGGTTTAATTTCGCGCCCGGCAGGATTCGAACCTGGAACCCCTTGCTTCGAAGGCGAGTACTCTATCTTCACCCTCCCACCTTTAAACGTCCTCGAGAGGACTCGAACCTCTAACCCCCTGCTTCGAAGGCAGGTACTCTATCCGGTTGAGCTACGAGGACAAAGGTGGGAGGGCAAGTTGGAGCTACGGGCGCAATGGTTTTTAAAATATCACAAAAATTGAATAAAATCAAATTTTGGGCTATAATATATGAGAAATGATTAGTATCCCAGAAGAAGTAAAGAGCATCATAAATTCTTTGCAAAAAGCCGGACATGAGGCATACATTGTCGGTGGTTCTTTGCGTGACTTGTTGCGGGGAGAGAAACCAAAAGATTGGGACGTAACTACGTCGGCAAAACCGGAGGAGATAATGAAAATTTTTTCCCGACGCCCTATTTCCGAAAAAGATAAGGAAGTCGGGACCCCGACCGATAGCGTCGGGGCCGGACACGACGCTTTTTACGAGAATAAATTTCTTACGGTAACCGTAAAAATCGGATCGGAGGACGAAACTCTGAAAGAAATTGAGGTAACGACTTTTAGGGCCGAAGGAAAATATACGGACAAAAGACATCCGGACGAAGTTCATTTCGCAAAAACACTTGAGGAAGATTTATCCAGACGCGATTTCACAATAAACGCAATTGCGCTGGAACTCCCAATTTCCAATTCCCAACCCCCAAAACTAATTGATCCTTTCAACGGCCAAAATGATCTAAAAAATAAAATTGTCCGCGCGGTTGGCGACCCTAAAATCCGTTTTGAAGAAGATGCGCTTCGCATGATGCGGGCCGTACGTTTCTCGATCCAACTAGAGTTTGAGATAGAGGGAAAAACAAAAGAAGCGGTCAAGAAACTTGTTGGCAATCTTGAATTTATCGCCAAAGAAAGGATTCGCGACGAACTTATCAAAATATTTGAAACGCCCCGAGCCAAAGACGGTATTGAACTTATGCGTGAACTCGGACTTTTGAAATATATTATTCCCGAGCTTGAAGAAGGCATCGGGGTTGAAAATCGCCCTAAAATCTTTACAATATGGGAGCACAACCTAAAGGCGCTTGAATATGGCGCCAAGCAAAATTTCCCCTTGGACGTAAAGATAGCGGCCCTTTTGCACGACGCCGGGAAACCCGCCGCCAAGGGACCCATGAAAAATAACGAGTGGACTTTTTACGGACATGATTTGATAGGGGCCAAAATGGCGGCGCGGATTCTGGAGCGATTGCATTTTCCAAAAGCCACGGTTGAGAAAATCGCGACTCTCATCCGCTGGCACTTGTTTAAATACGATCCTGATGAGGGAATTACTGATTCTTCGGTTCGGCGCTTGATTCGCCGAGTGGGCGCCCAAAACATGGACGATCTCGTACGACTTCGCATCTGTGACCGCATGGGCATGGGAGTTCCTAAGGCACTTCCCTATCGCCTGCGCCACTTTCAGTTTCGGGTGGAAAAAATTTTGCGGGAGGAGGAGACGCCTACACCGAAAATGTTAAAAGTGAATGGGGACGATATTATGAAGATTTTGGGAATTTCTCCCGGAATTAAAATCGGTCACATTTTAGAAGTTTTGCTTCAGGAAGTGATTGACGATCCGGAGAAAAATAAAAAAGAATATTTGCAAAAGAGAGTTCAAGAACTTGGGAAACTTTCCGACGAAGAGCTTATAAAAATGGCCGAGAGTTCCGAGCAGAAAGTGGAGCTTATGGAAGACGAACGAGTTGGCGAGATGAAAGCAAAATATTATGTGAAATAACGGGGCGTAGTGTAACGGTGGCACGCACCCTTCGGGAGGGTGAAGTTTGACCGGGTTCGACTCCCGGCGCCCCGAA
>CAYJWH010000018.1:0-10049 GCA_964373875.1 uncultured Candidatus Saccharibacteria bacterium
CTCCATTCAAAGGTCTAGCTTTAGCGTACTCGCAAGTTAAAACATTCCAATCTAAAGTTATCCACAAGTATCCCCTGACCGCATAACTGCTATATCTATCCGTGCTATAGCACGGATAGATTACGATGACGAAACCACTTATGTTATAATGCGATAGGTGTGAAGTTATCCACATGTCCTTTGGCACAAACGCCACGCTATAGCTTGGCGTTTGCGCCTTGACCCCCACAATAGAAATTGCTTACATTGGATCAGCATCTTTGGGAGAAAAGAAAATTGAAAAAGCGTAAACCAATCGCCTATCTTGCGGGCCCTCTTGGATTTTCGGAACTCGGCCGGCTCCTCCACAAAAATATAATAAAACCCATGATCATTGATCTCGGATTCGAGATCCGCGACCCTTGGATTTTAACTCCGCAGGCAATTACCAATTCTGCTCGTAGACCTCCCTTCGGACAAGAGCAAAGAGATCAGTGGTACCGAGTAAATCCAATTCTTGGAAGAAACAACGCGCAGGCGATCAGAGAATCAGATGTCATTGTCGCGGTACTTGACGGTCCTGATGTGGATAGCGGCACTGCCGGAGAGATTGCATTTGCTTTTGGTTTAGGCAAAGTAGTCATCGGCTATAACGGCGCTTTTCGCCCGAGCGGAGACAACGTCGGCACAATTGTAAATCTGCAGATTGAACATTTCATTTTTGAGAGCGGGGGCACGATTGTGACAAGCCTTGCGGATTGGCGGAAAGAGCTTAAGCGATTTCGGGACAAATTCTACGCCATGCAAACCCACCCAAATTTTGCATAAACAAAATTTAGGCGGGTAAACAAAATAGACCCCCACACCAAAAACCCCATCTCCAATGATGGGGAATATTATTAAAATATAGCGCCACATAATTAAAGACCACGGTCATGAGACCGTGGTGTGGGGGTAGAGCGGTTTCCCGCTCTTTTTTTAATATGCCATTCCGGTAGCTTTCAGTCGTTGAAGCAGAGCATCGCCGGCCTTCATGCGCGTTAGAGACGGATCGTTAGACCCTTCAATACCAATTAGATTGCTACTTAGCGGATGGATAAACAATGCGATCGAATAGCGTCCTTGATATGGAGCTGGAGCTACTACTTTATGCCGCGTTGATTTTACTATTCCGTCACTATCGCGTTCCAGCATATCGCCATATTGGAAAGTGATGTAACCTTCTGGCCTTGCCAAAGGAATCCACACGCCATCTCCTCTCTGTAGCCAAAGACCGGAACCAGTTGATCCGAGAAGACCAGTAAGAAGATTTATATCACAATGATCGCCTGCCCAAATCTGTTCCTCCAACTCTTCCGGAGTTAGCGAAAAATAATGAATGATCCGCATGATCGTTGGACCATCAAGAGTAAGGTCGTCAAAGTATCTAGAACCCTTTTCCAATCTTTCAGCTAGCACCTGCAGAACCTTCATTCCTATGGGAAGAGACATCTCGTACAGGTCTGAAATAGCTGTTTTGAAACCGGGAATCTCTGCCGGCCAGATGTTATTTGGATAAAAAGATGGCCAAGCCAACCTTTCTGGATGGTTTTCTGGAAGATCTTTTACCCTTGCCATCCAATGCTCTTTGCGATCCGCTCCTATTTCTTTCCCGAGATATTTTCGACTGGTACTTAACTCTATCCGGTCAGGTGAGTATCCCACTTGATGCCCGTTATCCGCGTCCTCGTATCCTAGTTTTACCTCAAGGGGTAACGCGCAAAATTTTTCAAACTCCCTGATTACCCGTTGAGCCACGAGCTTAATGTGCGGCGCCCACACATGCAAATGGCCGATCTCTACTGATTGCCAAACAATCTCTTCAAAACCCGGATCATTCAGTTTGACTTTCGGGACTTCCGTAAGCATGTTTTCTCCTTATACAATGTTCCTTTTTCAGTATATGAAAAAGATTTTAAAAAAACAATAGAGCGGTTATCCGCCCTTTTGGTTTCTTGGCCACACTCGTTTGATAATATTTTTGAGTATGGAATTAGGAGATATGCTTTTATTTAATTCTTCTCTATATCTATGCCCTAGCAGATCATCCGCAATCCTTCGCAGACAAACGGCGGCTTGTGACTTTGGACTTGAAAGAACAAAAGGATGCTGATTAATCACGGAACGAGGCACAACCGCATCATTTAAGACAAAGCCGGCACAACCTGGCTGGTACCCCAAGAATCTAAATAAGATCTGGGCCACGCTGTCATATACTTGCCCCGCGTGTTGGGGACTGCTAACCATATTGAGAAGCAGATGGAAAGGAAACGGCATATGATCTTGCGTGAAAATCTTTATTAAAGCATAGCTATCTGCAAGGGAAGTGGGCTCCGGCCGCATTACCACAAAGGCCTCGTCAGCTACGGCAATCAGATCAAATACTCTCCAGCCGATACCAGAACCGGTATCAATAAATAGGAAGTCGCATCCGGCTCGCACTTCCTCAAGCTGGTCAGTTAAGTTTTTTACTTCTTCTTCGTCTAGATTAGCAAGTTCTGCCGCTCCCAAATCTGTGGGTATAATTCCAACTCCGTAATGCGTCTTAAATATTGTGTCAACAAGTCGCATTTCTCCGGCCACTACATGCCCGGTGTAAAAGCGCGGATGGCAACCCAGCAATATATGGAGGTTTCCAAAACCAAAATCGCCGTCAAGCACCACCACTTTTTTCCCAAGTTCGGCAAGAAGAATCGCCAGGTTAAGAGCAAGAACGCTAATACCCACTCCTCCCTTACCGCTGGTAAAGGCAATCGTGCGCGTCTTCTTTGTTGCTTTTGGAAACAAAGAAACATCCAACTCGCTATCTTGACTCATTGTCTTCTCCTAGAACTTCGGTAAATCTAACAGAACTTTACAAAAAGTCAATTTTTCGCATTAATTAACAATACTTCCCTAAAGTAGTCACACAAACCAATAATTTATTACTCCGGCCATAAAAATCATGGTAGCAACAATGGTCACAACAAAGATCCCAATCTGGCCGGCTCCTCGCCAAGCCTTATAGGAGCTATACAGCCAAAAAATTTGGGAAATAAGACTGGAAATTACTCCGTATTGCGGAAGCTTGAGCGCCACCAGCAAAAAACCAAGAAGTGTGAACGCCGTAAGTCCGACCTGCATAAAATTATTGAGTGTAAAATACTTTTTCATATGAAAACGGAAGCGGGAGGATTCGAACCTCCGATACCCTTGCGGGTATACTTGCTTTCCAAGCAAGCGCACTAGGCCACTATGCGACGCTTCCAAATTTACAAATTGTTTTTCTCCAAAACTTCTTTAAAATAAATATCCAATCCTTCTAGATTTTTTAATTCTTCCCTACTGAACCATCTGAATTCCGTATGCTCGTCTCCGTCAAGCCGCGGCTCACCACTCCCATTCCCTATATATGTAAGCCGTACCACATGCCGTCCCGGAACACGTAAAATATCCTGCGCGACGATAAGTTTGGGCTCTTCTAAAAGTTCCATATTAACTTCTTCCTTTATCTCCCGTTTCAAGTTTTCAAGCAATGACGATCCTGGATCAACCCTCCCGCCGACTATATCCCACATTTCGGCCGCTTCCGGATATTTTTGGGGATTCCGCTTTACCAGCAAAAATTTGCCGTCGTTATTTTTCAACAATATTTTTACTCCCACCTGCAGTTCCACCTTTAGAATATATCACAAAAAACACTTAAGATAAAGCTTAAGATTATATATTAACAATCCCTATGCGATCGTTTATTATTTGTTAATATATATTTCCTCACAAAATCAAATCTCCAAACCCACCACATGAGTATGTGCAAAAAGTCGTCTCCTACCTAACTCTTTTAACAACTTCGCGGGTAGGGGCCGCTTCCCTATGAAAACGCTTTTCTGCAATGAAGTATAATCACAAGATAAAAGTTCCACACGTAGCCAGTCTCTTTCTCTTCGTCGGTCTTCAGGTATATCAAACATAAATATTCTAGTTTTGCCGTCTTTTGGTGGCAAAGCATCACTACTTTCCACACCTTTAAAATGATCTTTGCCTCTTTTTGTAATTTGCCAGACGGCTCCCTTGTTTGATCCGCTCAACGATACCAGTTTTTGCGTCTTTAACCTATGCAAAGTTACAGAAACCGTATTTCGAGAATGTTTGGAAAAATCATGAGGGCAGCGAGCCGCAATTTGCTCAAGATCCCTTAAAGACGAGCTCATACTCTGGCCATAGGGGACGAAAAATGAACTTACCGCTAAACGCGAGCCGCAGACAAGTAAATGTCCTAATATATTTTTCGCCAAAGAATAATTTTTCATTACTTATATATTAACACATATCATGCGATCGTTGGTAGAATGTTAATATATATTACCTATCACCTACTAAAGCCCTTACTCTCTCTTCCACCGGCGGGTGGGTGGAAAATATTTTTACAATCCAGGGCGTCTTTCGCTCTCCCGACCCACGGTCGTGGTCGGCCCCAAATGGATTTTCTAAGAAGAGGTGAGCAGTAGCATTGGTAGCAGTCTTCATGGGCCGAGAATAGGTAGAAATTTTTTTCAGCGCGGAAGCAAGTCCTTCGGGATAGCGAGTAAGTAATGTCCCGGAAGCGTCCGCTAAAAATTCCCTTTTGCGAGAAATAGCAAGATGAATCAAAGAGGCGATAATTGGTGCCAAAATTGACAGTACGATCCCAGCTATAATTAAAATCCCCCCTACTTTTCCCCGATCTTCGTCATTTCCACCTCCGTACCACATAGAGCGCATAAACATATCGGAAAGAATAGAAATGAATCCTACCAGCACTACGGCGACAGTTGATACCAGCATGTCGCGGTTGCCAATGTGCGAGAGTTCGTGCGCGAGCACCCCTTCAAGTTCGGACCGGTCTAGCCGCTCCAAAAGTCCGGTAGTTACAGCCACCACGGCGTTCTTTGGATTTCGGCCGGTGGCAAAAGCATTGGGAGCCGGATCTTCTATAATATAAAATTTGGGCATGGGCAGGCCGGCGGCAATAGTTAGATTTTCTAAAACTCGATAAACTTCTGGGTGCAATTTTAAATCAACCGGTTTTGCATGATGAAGCGCCAAAACGATTTTGTGCGAGAACCAATAGCTAAAAATATTCATAAAAATACTAAACCCCACCGCCATATAAAGAATATTGGGATTGCCGTAAACTTGGCTAAATACCCAACCGACTCCCATTACCACACCGAAAAATATGGCCATCAAAAGCCATGTTTTATATATATTTCGCGAGCGATGAGTATATAAGTTCATTTTAGAATTTAACCTTTATCGGCTCGCGGGCCGCTTCCTCTTCACGGTCAAAAAATTCGCGCCCCACAAAACCGAACATTCCGCCAATTAGGTTAGTTGGGAAAGACTGAAGCATCGTATTGTAGTCGCGGACATTAGTATTGTAGAAACGGCGGGCGGCTTGTACTTTATTTTCGGTGTCGGCAAGTTCCCGCTGAAGATCAAGAAAATTCACGTTGGCTTTGAGGTCCGGGTAGCTTTCAGCCACGGCAAAAAGAGTTTTAAGCGTACTGGAAAGCATATTTTCCGCCCGAGAATGCTCCTCCGGAGTGGAAGCGCCCATGGCCTCTGTCCGCGCTTTAGTTACATTTTCTAAAACCCCCCTTTCATGCGCGGCATATCCTTTCACGGTTTCAATCACATTAGGAATCAAATCAAAACGGCGCTTCATCTGCACCTCAATATCTGACCAGGCCTCTTCAATCCGATTGCGCTTTGAGACAAGCGAGTTGTAAATAAATACCAAGATTGCCAGAACTAATACTACTAATCCAAGACTAATATATGTGGGTGTAAACATAATATTCAATATACCACAACTCCACGACTTTGTGTACAAGCTTCTTTGCGGAGCTTCTTTCCAAGTCCGAGCGAGTGATGAAAATATAGGATAATACCTATATGGCATCGGAAATGTTATAATAAATATAGGGACCATTAAAAACTGGAAAAATCCTCCACAAAAGCTGTGGATATTCCCCTATACCAAATTTATGGCCTGGTGGACTCACCTTTTATTCTTCAGGGGAGACTCTGGAGACCATATGCCCCCGCTAGAAGAAGAACGCTTTTCGTTCTCTTATTTCAATCGTGTTCTGCGTGAGTATTTCCGCAAAAATCTCATTGATTTTCTTTACCTCGTCCTAAGTCTATTCACTTATATATATTTGGCCCTATCGATTCTAACCTTCTTTTTTGAAAAGTCCGTTCCTGATTTCCTACCTAAAACCATCGAGATACTTTCCGAGCCATATTTGGGTGTCCTTGGCGTATATGTTGTCGTAAGAGAAATTGAGCGCCGACGCGGCCACATAAAGCAACGGACTTGGGGAGAACTCTTTGCGATTATCTGGTTCTTCTTCTTTATTGTCGCGAGTTTTTTGACCTTCTTTTCACTGGAATACCACGCCAATGCAATTTACAAAACCGTGGTGACTAACGCCTTGGCCGCGGTGATTATCCGTCTGGGGATGATTATCCGCTAGTCATCAAGTTCCTCCCGTTTAAACCGCGAAGGAGTTTTATGATACAATATAATTTATGAAATCTTCGGCAAGAAAACTAATGATCGGCCCGGTTTTACGAGTCTTTTGGAACCACGCCAGCCGTTATCGCCTCATCATGGCAGTTCTTTTTATTACTGGCGCGGCAATTCCTTCCATTCACGTAATAATCCCTTGGTACTTCAAGTTATTTTTTGACACCCTGGCGAAGTCTCTGCCTGTTGATCAAGCAACACAAGAACTTATGTCCATATTTCTAATAATCATGGCGCTGCTTGGCATAGCTTGGATGTTACGTCGAATCCGTGGATTCACTCTGGTATATTTCCAGACGCGAGTAATGACGGACCTCATGCAGACGTCATTTAACTATCTTATCCGCCACTCTTATCGTTTCTTTTCGGATAATTTTGCGGGCTCCCTGACCCGCAAAGTAAATCGCATAGCGCGCGCTTTTGAGGAGGTAGACGATCAGATAGAACTAAACTTGATGCCGCTTTTGGTGACTGTTGTCGGAATTCTTTTTGTGCTTTTCCGACGACATGTGTATCTCGGATTCGCGCTTGCCGCGGGAGTCGCGGTTTTCTTTGTCTTCCACTTTTTTGTCGCGCGCTGGAAACAGCGATTTGATCTTGAAAAGGCCAAGAAAGATTCCGAGACCACAGGAGTTCTTGCTGACGCGCTTTCCAATTCCAATACCATAAAACTTTTTACGGGATATACCCGCGAGCGCTCATTATACAAAAAAGTTGTAGAAGAGCTCCGTCACATCAGGTCATTTACTTGGAAACTTAACGAGACCATTGATGCTATACAGGGCCTAATGATGCTGGCTATCCAATTCACAATGACTTACTTCGCCATAATTTTTTGGCAAAGAGGAATCCTTACGATCGGCGACTTTGCCTTGATACAGCTTTATCTGATTACCCTGTTTGACCGCCTTTGGGAATTTGGAAGGGTGCTTCGCCGGATTTTTGAAGGATTCGCGGACGCGGCTGAGATGGTGGAAATTTTGGATTCACCGCATGAAATCATGGATATCCCGAACGCCAAACCCTTGGTCGTGAAGAAAGGAGAAATTGAATTTCGCGATCTTACTTTCAGCTTTCACCAAACAAGAAAAATACTAAATAATTTCAATTTGCTCATTAAAGCCGGAGAAAAAGTAGCCCTAGTAGGACCTTCGGGGGCCGGTAAAACCACCATAGTACAACTCCTATTTCGTTTTCACGATATTGAAAACGGCCAGATTTTAGTTGACGGACAAAATATCTCGCGAGTCACCCAGGACAGCCTCCGCGATCACGTTGCTCTTGTTCCTCAAGATCCGGTGCTTTTTCACCGCACTCTAAAAGAAAATATCCTTTATGGACGCAAAGACGCTACCGATAAAGAGGTCATTGACGCGGCTAAAAAAGCCAACTGCCACGATTTTATCTCCACTCTCCCCTATGGTTACGACACCTATGTTGGCGAAAGAGGTATAAAACTTTCAGGAGGAGAAAGACAGCGGGTGGCTATTGCTAGGGCCATATTGAAAAATGCCCCGATCTTGGCGCTCGACGAGGCAACTTCAAGTCTGGATTCAGAATCGGAAGCCCTTATTCAAAGCGCCCTGCATGAGCTTATGAAAGGGCGTACTGCCATAGTT
Source organism: uncultured Candidatus Saccharibacteria bacterium (assembly GCA_964373875.1). GTDB lineage: Bacteria > Patescibacteriota > Minisyncoccia > Sungbacterales > HO2-52-23 > CAYJWH01. The sequence continues at coordinate 8,191 of CAYJWH010000018.1, forward strand.
ATCGCTCACCGCCTTTCCACAATTATGCAGATGGATAGAATCATAGTAATTGACGAAGGCAGGGTCGTATCGTCCGGAACCCACCGCGATCTTTTGGAGGAGGAGGGTATCTACAAAAAACTCTGGGAGATACAGGCCGGAGGATTTATTGCTTAAAACAATTCGGCTTTTATCCGCGATAGCAAATAAATAATAAATTTAACTAATTTAAAAAATACGGCTGCTTATACGCTATAAAATCTCCGTAAAGGGCAGTTTTTGTGATCATGGTATCGAGCCGGACAGTATTTTCTGCCATATTCAATTAGACGCAAAGGAAATTCTTTCCACTCCTTACCTTTGGGGATAATTCGCGTTAAGTCCTTCTCAATTTCCTGTGGGTCTTCATGTTCGGTAAATCCGAGAAGTTTGGATAGCCGTCGCACATGCGTATCTACGGCAATACCCTCAATAATTCCGTAACCAGAAGATAAAACTATATTAGCCGTTTTTCTGGCCACTCCTTTAAACTCAAGCATACCCTCCATAGTCCTTGGCAGTTTACCGCCAAAACGCTTTTTTGCCATACGCGCATCCTCCACTATGGCTTTGGCTTTGGTTTTGTAATAATTTACTCCTTTTATATTTTTGGCAAATTTACCGGGATTTGCCTTGGCGTAGTCGCCGAGAGTTCGGTATTTTTTGAAAAGTCTTTCGGTAATTTTATTTACTTGCGCATCCGTGGTCTGCGCCGATAAAATTGTCGCGACTAAAAGCTCCCAAATATTTTTATGCTTTAATGATGTTTTAACTTTCGGAAAAAGACTATGAAGAACTTTATTAACCCCCTGAAACTTGTCTCTCTTCAAAGCGAACTTATTTTTATAATCCATGATCCAATGCTAGTTAAAAAAATTTACCATCCTACCAACCAGTACACCAATGACAATAGCCATACCTCCAATAAGCAACATTCGAAATCCTCCGCGGATTGATCCGGTCCTGGAGATTCTTGCCCCGAAAATTCCCAGGCCGAAAAGTACGACAAGCGACAATAAAATCGAAATCCAAAAAGCACTCGTTACTGAAAAAATAATATAGGGAAATAACGGGATAAATCCTGAAAGAAAATAGGAGAAAAACATAATACTGCCCGAGGCAAGCGATAGGCCGAGCGGCATTTCCTTTTGCTCGCTATACTCCTCGGCCGAGTGTTCGGAAAGAAAACTACCCGCCGCCATGGAAAAAGCTTCTACGAAAATCAGTACCGTACCAGTAAGCAATATGGCTTTTATGGAAATACCGGTTAGGGCAATTCCGGACAATAGGCCTACGGTGGACACTAAACTATCCTCTACCCCGAAGATAAAGTTACGCAAAATGATCGGAGAAAATGTTGTAAACTTTTTTTCCACAAATCCCGTTAGAAGTCTAGAGCGAAAAAATTAAAAAATTTTTTCGCCTCTGATCAGATTATTTTTAGGCTTAATGACTCTTTTACCCTTATAGAGGCCGCTTCTTTAATATACGACTTCTAGCGGGATAAAAAGGCCCGATAGATTTATTTTATCACTTTCGGGCGACTATTTGGGCCAAATCTTTGTGCTCCGGCCCGTTTTGTTAGAGTGTTTTATAATCTCCGCTATGTCGCCGTTATGGTCGGCATACGCCGTATACTCGATTTCCGGTTCATTTGGCATCGTATAGACAATGCAAGCTCTTTGAACAACTTTGCGATTTTCCATATACTTGCATATGCCCATAAATTTGTGGCCGGCCTCTTTGGGTATGGGAAAATCAATCTGGGCAAATGAATAATAGGCCAAGGCAGAGACGAGTAAAAGAATTAAAGCAACTGGTAATGCAACTATAGCGGCGAC
>CAYJWH010000018.1:10149-12722 GCA_964373875.1 uncultured Candidatus Saccharibacteria bacterium
AGGCAGAGACGAGTAAAAGAATTAAAGCAACTGGTAATGCAACTATAGCGGCGACGGTTTTCATTAACCATCCTTTTCTACCTACATTCAGTATCCACTTTTTTCCAAATCAAGGCAAACTGAATTTATGCAGTAGCGCTTTCCTCCTTTATCTTCGGGTCCATCGTCAAAGACATGACCCAAATGCGCTCCGCACTTTTTGCATAAAACCTCTGTCCTGCGCACGCCATAGTTTAAGTCCTCTTTCAATTCTATATTTTGCAGATTCGCCGGTTCAGTGAAGCTTGGCCAGCCGGTTCCCGAATCAAACTTAGTGTCGGAAGAGAAAAGTTTCGCCCCGCACACGGCACACTTATACATTCCTTTCTCATGAGTATCTACGTACTTCCCGGTGAATGCGGCCTCTGTCCCCTTTTCCCGCGCGACATGGTACAGTTTTGGATCAAGTTCTTCGTCCCTTTTAATTTTCTGTTCCTCTGTCATTTTTGAGAAGATTTAAGAAGCTTAGCAAACTCTTTCTGTAGTTTTTCAAGCTTCGGATTGATTACGACTTGACAGTAGGGTTCGGAGGCGTTTTTTAGATAATATTCGCGGTGATAATCCTCTGCCTCGTAAAATTTTACAAGCGGCCTAATTTCGGTAACTATTGCCCTGCCCTCCGAAGTCGACTCATTAAGTTTTTTTATAAATTCCTCCGCACGTCGCTTTTGTTCATCTGTCGTGTAGAAAATAATTGAGCGATATTGCGTCCCGACGTCATTCCCTTGCCTGTTAACACTGGTCGGATCGTGCGTGGCAAAAAATACCGTAAGCAGATCTTTATATTTTATATACTCCGAATCATACTCGATTTTTATGACTTCCGCGTGGCCGGTTTTTCCGCTACAAACTTCCTCGTACGTTGGGTTTTCTTTGTGCCCTCCGGCGTATCCGGGCATTACCGAGATTACTCCGCGAAGTTCCTGAAAAACCGCCTCCGTGCACCAAAAACAACCGCCTCCAAATATTGCAATTTCCATCATATATAAGATTTATTCAACTTCACTCTCCAGTGAAAAATCTGGTCTAGTTAACTTTGCTTCTCCACTTGCAGTTTATTTCAAAGTGAGCGAAGCGGTTCTAACCATCTTGCTTCTTGGCGGCGCTCAAAATTGTGGCGGGCATAGTCTGTCAAGGATTTCATTTGTCGCTGTCCGCAGGACATACTGCCTTGACAGCCGACACAATTTTGCGCGAGTCTCCCGATTCGCTGGGATCGGGATGACGCCCGCCAAACGCAAGATGGCGAGGGAACCGCTAGCGAGCGACCACTATCATTCCTTTAACTATTTCGGAAATAAATTCGTGGTTACCGGTCGGATAGTCCTGCAGAGATTTAACAAGCAAATCTTCCGGGTAGCGAAATTTTTCGCCATGTTTTGTTCCCGGATCGTTGGTAATAAACTCCCGGGTTTGGGCATCATAACCCTGAATGACAATCATATGATCACGCGGCCCGGGCGGAGTGTAGAAGGGGTTAAAAAGTATCTGTCCGTTTACGGCAACAATCACCGCGTTGCCTTTGTATAATTCTACTTTGATGTCTTTGGCATCAATTCCGTACTTTACTTCAAAATTATCATATCCAAAATAACCGCGCAAAATTCTATTGGCCGTGTCTTGCAGAGACGTTTCTCTAAATTCGCCGTAGAGCGACTGCTCGTAGTCTGATGCATCAATAATTTCTCGTGATGCTTCTTCAGGCGTTAAACCTTTTCTTTCCACCCAACGCATGACCATAAGAACTGATGCCTCTTCGCATCCATCTTCTTGGCGCAAATCTTCCCAATTCCCAAAAGGAGCTTGGGCAGTGAAAGGAACTTTTAGAAGAACGGAAATATTTTCTGGTATTATGGTTTCCAGAACTTCCGGTTCTACCGTCTCCCTCTCTACGGACTCCAGAGGAAAGTATGTCTCTTTCGTTTCTTTCGCCGCGAAAAAATCAGCCCAAAAAAGAATAAGGGTGAGTATTAATATGGTCAAAATAACCCGAAAAAATATATTCACTCTATTTAACGCCCAGAAGCTCTACTTCGAAAATTAAAGTGGCATTTGGCCCGATCGCGCCCGGTACTCCGCGCTCGCCGTAAGCGAGCGCGGAAGGAATGATAAGTTTTCTTTTTCCGCCTATTTTCATGCCGGCGACCCCTTCGTCCCAACCCCGTATTACTTGGCCGACGCCGAGGGTAAACACAAACGGCTGGCCTCGATCAAGCGAGCTGTCAAATTTTGTTCCGTTCTCAAGTGTTCCGGTGTAATGCACCGTAACTTTATTTCCGGCTTTGGCTTCAGCCCCTTCCCCTATTTTTATATCTTCAATTTTTAGTCCGCTTGGTGTTTCCATAAGTTTTGCTTTGCCGGCCGTAGCCTTCGGCGAAGGTAGGATTGATTCCGTGGATATTTGTACTTCCGGCTTATTTGTTAAATATAAATAACCGCCAACTGCAATTACTATTGCGACAGAAACTGGTACCAAGTACTTCATATATTAGTTACTAATTTATTATTAATATCTTCTCCTCTGACCCCGACCC
>CAYJWH010000019.1:0-12643 GCA_964373875.1 uncultured Candidatus Saccharibacteria bacterium
CTTGAAATGCGGTAGAGGAGAAATCCTCTCGGAGGTTCGAATCCTCCACCTTCCGTTTTGTGCGGGAAAAACTAATTTGGGAGGAATCCCCTCGCAGGTTCAAATCCTGCCGCCTCCGTTTTTAAAAAATAAAAGCCGCGGAGAATCCGCGACATACGCGTTAAGACTTTTTTTCACCAGCAATAAGTTCCCTGACTTCTTTCATCATACGAATATTGCGGTCAAACTCGCGAACAAGTCGGATACGATCTTCGGGATCTCGATACGCAAAAACCTTGACAATCTGCTTTGGCTGCATAGCGAGAAAACTGTGAAGTTCCAGCCCGATTCTCTGAGCAAAGCCGCTAAGTAGGCGAAAATCGGAAACCGGTTTTCTGTTTCCGACTCCGGTGCTCAAGCCCAAAGCATTGACTCGACCCCTGATGTGGCTTCGTGCCTGATGAAGTTTCAAACCGCGCTCTCGAATCTCTTCCGCAAGTTCGAGCTGCAAATCTAGCGACTTGGAGGACAGATCTATCGCTACCGAAAGGGTAAGACGTTCCGCTTCCGGAACTTTAGGGCCCATTCTAGCTTGAAGTTTTTCATGCAGACGAAGGAGGCCCTTGTACTGATCTATCCATCCAACTGACTTACCCACCATCACTGCTATTGTGTTCGCAGTTAAACCCTTTTCCCTCATAATGCGCGAAATACCCCTAGCAATCTCCATAGGAGTATGGTCCTCATGTCCAAAGTTGGCGATAAAGGAGATGAGAAACTTGTTGGCCTCATCGGTAACATTGCAGATCAAGGCCTTCATCAAATCAACACCGACCATCTCGCAGGCAAGCCAACGGCGCTGGCCCTCCAAGAGCTGAAAGTCGAAATCCGGTGACTTTATTTCGGTCACAATAATCGCTTGGATTTGGCCCGCAGCCTTGATACTGCCGGCAAGTTCCCGGAGTTTCACGGGGTCGAAATATTCTCGCGGTTGATTTGGCAGAGGGCAGATTCTGTTTCTTGGGATCATCTCGAACCTAACGTTTTCAAGCAGCGTCTGCAAAACAGGAAGAACGGCAATAGTCATTTCTTTTCTCCTTATAGTGCTTTAAGCAGCATATTAAAAAGCGGAAATTTATGCAAGAAAAAACCGAGAGGCTAATTTTGCCTACCCGGATTTTAAATACTTCTTTAGGCGCCCCAAGGCCTGGTCATGAATTTGAGAAACCCTGCTCTCGGTTATACTAAGCATGCCTCCTATCTCCCGCATAGTGAGTTCTTGTTCTTCAAAATAGTACAATCGCAAGATAATCCTCTCGATCCTCGGAAATTTCGGCAACAGAGCCCTGATTTTTTCGGCGGCTTGAATGATGGCCTCTTTTCGCAGCAACTCCTCAAGCGGACCGATTTCTTCTTGGTCCTTGATATCCTCCGACACCAAGAAGGCGTCATAAGTTACAGTTACTCTACTAAATGAAACCATCTGCGGTATATTGGCCACCGCTTCTTCAAGCAAGGTGGCCTCCTCCACACTAATTCCCAATTCGACCGCAAGCTCTTTGAGTACAGGATGTCGGCCCAATCGAGCGATTAACCTCTCAACTGCCTCGTCAAATTCTTTCTTTATTCTACGATCTTTCCGAGACATCCAGTCCTCCTGTCGCAGAGCGTCAATTATTGCTCCCTTGATTCGTTCTGTCGCGTATGCTCCAAAAGGTACTCTGTGTATTAGTTCAAAACTCTCGACCGCACTGATAAGACCGACTGCGCCATGAGAAAATATAGTGTCATGACTAATCCACTCTAGTTTTCTACTCCGTAAAAAACGGTATGCGGCCCATCGCGCCAGTGGTAAGTAATTTTCTATCAATCTGTTGCGTATCTCCACGGAGCGGGTGGAGAAATATTGTATCCAGAGAGAATTGATAGCAGGATTTTCGTCCGGATCCATTATATTTTACCCTCTGCTTGTTCTGCGAGAGAGTCTAACATGTCTTATTTGTTACCACAAGGTTATTATTTAAAATTATTGAGCTTGAATACGTCCACGTCTGTCATTTACAAAAATGGCGTTGACTTCTTCTCTACTGCGTGCTAACTTCTCTGCAGAACAAATCTGGGAAAGTGGATATGCGAACGAGGATTCTTGTCATAGCGAGCATAGTAGTTCTGTGTCTGGGTATGATGTTCTTGGCGTATAACGGCATGCGGATAATGACAGCCCAAGTGGCCCAAGAATTTAGAGTGGCTTGTCCTGCATACAGCTTTTACGGTTATGCCGTTAAAGACTGGAGAACATTTTCTACGAAAGAAGGAGCTTTTCTCGAGTTGAAACTTGAAAAAGATAATCTTTTAGTTACTGTAAATCTTGCTAAAGAGCCCGTTAAAGTCTTCGTGGTGCCCGAAGAGATTAAAGTATCCTTTGAAAAACATAATAAAAGAGTCGCTGAAATCTGCATATATTATCCCACTTACGCGCAAGAGACTATAGACAGTATGACGATATTAGTTAGTGTACTTACCGCTATAGAAAAGGAGGCTATGGAGTCTGACCTTAAAAGCGCAGTGGCCGACTATGAAAGTAATAAGTTTTCTGTAAAAACTAACTAATAGAACATGATAGACACCGCCAATTCACAAGGCGGTTTTACTTTTAATTCAAGTGTTTTTTTTAAAAAAATTTGTGCTTTGGAGAACCCATGGTAGACTCAAAAGCAGTTCGGAAATTGATGCGGAGGACTAATTGCTCAGATGGATTTTTGACCAAACTCTAGGGCAATACCGAAAAATGAGTTGGCGGACAATCGCTTTTCAGTTTTTCCTCTTCGGCTTAAACATCGGTGCCTGCATCATGGTCGCACGTGGAGATAGATGGGGTTGGGTTGTAGCGCTTTGCGCTCAGCCATTTTGGCTGCACTCCACCTACGTCAACCGCCAATGGGCTTTCTTTTTTACGAACTGGGTCTACGCAGTTGTGAACCTTTATGCCGTGTGGATAAGATTTTTTATATAGAAACAAATAACGCCTTACAGCGTTATTTTTCTTGCGGTGGCTCCGCTGCTTTTTCTTCCTTTGGCTCGCCCTCAATGGCCCGGATCAGCCCCAAAGATAATCGATGCTCTTTGGAATCTATCATTAGGATTTTAAACTGGTATTCTTCTCCGACTTTTAAAGATTCCCGCATTTTGGCCTCCGTCCCGAATTCGGATATATGCACCAAGCCGTGAATGTCGCGATCAAGCTGGGCAAAAGCGCCAAACGGATTAAACTTCGTGATTTTTGTTTTTACAATATCTCCTTTATGATATTTTTCTTGCGCTTTGGTCCAAGGATCCTCTTTTAATTGCTTCAGGGAAAGCGAAATTTTGTCTCCGCGTATATCAATAACTTTGGCTTTCACTTTGTCTCCCGCGTTTAAAATATCCCGCGGATCTTCGATCAGTGTCCAATCAATTTCAGAAATATGGATGAGACCCTCAAGCCCTGTTTCGTCAAATTTTACAAAGGCCCCAAAATCCACGACACTCGTAATTTCTCCTTCAACAATATCCCCAACCTTATATTTAGAAAACGCCGCCGCGAGCTCCCCCGAAGACTGTCCTTTTTCGGTGAAGATAAGTTTTTCTTCTTTGGGATCAAGGTCCAGAATTTTTACTTTCAAAGTTTCTCCGACGAGTTTTTGAAGCTCCACGTATATTTTCTCCTTGTCTCCTCCGTCAACTCTCGGGTAGTGCTGGCCCGATAAATGAGATGCCGGCAAAAATCCTTTGATACCTTTGGCTTCAAGTATCAATCCCCCGCGGTTGGCTTCAAGAATTGGAAGGTCAAGTACTTCTCCTTCCTGCATAAACTTTCTTAAATCCACCCAGCGTCTCTCCTCTCCGGCTTCTTTTAGCGAGAGTTCTGTATACCCCTCCTCATTATCCGGCTCTACAACTTTTCCGCTAACCGAGTCACCGGGATTTAAATTTTTTATGATGTCTTGCGCGGCAAAATATTCCCGGCCAAAGACAATACCGGTTCCAAAAGGCCCGAGATCTATAAAAAGACGCGCTCCCTTTTTTTCTATCACAGCGCCTTCCATTAATTCCCCGGATTTGGGAACGCCGCTTAGCCCCCCATTTTTAAGGAGGGTTTCCATTATATGGCGGGGGCGCTCGGCCAGTCTAGTCTTCATTGAGGAACCTTCGTCGCCATTTTCTTCGTTTTTATTCAAATCGTCGATCATACCTGATAAGTATATAGATTTATGCTTAAATTGCAAGAGGTTGGGATGATAAGGATATGAACAAAAAACCACAGTTACCGTGGTTTTTGACTCTTAACATTATTCCAGAAAAGCTTCAAGACATCGGAGATACGTGCCAGTTTGGCACCTTTTATAATAATCCCCGCCAGATCTTTTTCGGAAATGCCGAGTACCTTGCATATTTCAGAGATTTTTCTGGTCTTTAACGCTTTCTCCATTTGTCGCCTATCGGCCTTTTGGAATAACGGAAATAGGTTTTCTGACATGAACTTCTGAAAACTGGTCATATCATTTTCTTGGTTTCGTTTATTTCCGCTCATCTTGCCGCTCCGTAGAGTTCCAGTCTTATCTTAACCCATAAATAATAACGTGCAACAGGTTGGCAGAAGAGTAATTTTTTGATATAATCGAGTGGTATACCCTGTGCCACAACTCCTGTGGACAGGCGTAAAGCTAAATTTAACTAAACACCGCAACTGGGGTTTAAGTGGGTAAAACTGCAGTTGTGGCACAGGGTATGGTTATCACTTGGCTCGGTCAAGCGTGTTTCAAAATCCAATCCGGCGACCTCACGGTCGTCATTGATCCGTATTCAAAAGATATCGGCTTGACTCCGCCTCGTTTTAAAGCGGATGTGGTGCTGGTCACGCACGACCACCACGATCATTCCAATGCCGAATCTTTGACCGGGGAACCCATGGTCATCAAAGGCCCAGGGGAATATGAAGCCAAAGACGTATACGTGCTTGGGCTCGAAACATACCACGACGAAGTACAGGGGAAAGAGCGAGGTTTAAATACCATATATAAAATTGAGATTGAAGGAATGCGGATTGCCCATCTTGGAGACTTCGGAGAAAAAGAAATACGAGATGAAACCCTGGAGGATTTGGGAGACGTGGATATTTTATTAATTCCGGTTGGCGGCAAATATACAATTGATGGCGAAGGAGCGGCCAAGCTCGTCAAAAAAATAGAACCCAAAATCGTGATCCCCATGCACTACAAAATTCCCGGACTTAAACTAAATCTTGACGGGGTAGAAGACTTTTTGAAAGAGATAGGTGCGGGCAAAGCCGAGTCCGAAGACCGACTCACCGTAAAGAAAAAAGATCTGGGAGAGGACGAAAAGATTAAAGTGGTAGTGCTGAAAGTTGCCTAAGCACGTAACACCTAGTACATAGCCTGACTTGCCGACTAAAATTTCTGTCATGATACGTGATAAGTGTTTCGTGAAAAAACAGCTGCCGCAAATCACCCCAAAAACAGATGAAACCATTAGAGAAACTTATAAAGAATATGGGAGAGTGGCCGGAGGAGGCAAGGCGCCTGCTTGCCGGAACTCTTTTTTTGATTTCCATAGTTTTGGTATTTGTTTTATGGAGACAGGGAGTAACCGGTGATCTCTCGTCTATTTCACAAATCCAGCAGCAAGTTTCGGAAAAACGCTACGATGAAACGCCAGAGCCGCCGAGGCCCTTGGCCGGCATTGTCGAAACCTTAGGAGCAATTAAAAACTTACTCAAATAAGGCTTTAGGATTTTAGGCTTTAGGCGTTAGCTAGCGCCTAGTGCCTAACGCCTAGCGCCTAGAGTCAATGGCCGATATAGGCAAAATACAACCAAGAGAAATCGTAGAGGAAATGCGCGAGTCGTACCTCGACTACGCCATGTCGGTTATCGTCATGCGCGCGCTTCCTGATGTCCGCGATGGTTTGAAGCCCGTACATCGCCGTATTTTATATTCCATGCATGAAATGGGTTTGACCCACGGCGCCAAGTTTAGAAAATCGGCCGCCATCGTCGGTGATGTTTTGGGGAAATACCATCCGCATGGCGACATTGCCGTTTATGATTCTCTGGTTCGCATGGCACAGGATTTTTCTTTGCGATATACGCTGGTTGATGGGCAAGGCAATTGGGGCAATATCGACGGCGACTCGGCGGCGGCAATGAGATACACGGAATGCCGTATTACGAGAATTGCCGAGGAACTTCTGCGCGACATTGAAAAAGAAACCGTAGACTTTCGGGACAACTACGACAGCACGCGACAAGAACCAATCGTGCTTCCCGCCGCGGTCCCGAATTTGCTTCTCAATGGAACTCTCGGAATCGCCGTGGGAATGGCCACCAATATCCCCCCGCACAATCTTGGCGAGGTGGTTGACGCCATCGCGCATCTTATTGACCATCCCAAAACTTCGCAGGAAGATTTGATGGAATACGTGAAAGGCCCGGACTTTCCCACCGGCGGAATTATTTTTGATGAAAAAGAAATCCGCGCAACTTATGCCGGAGGAAAAGGAGCTATTTTAAACCGCGGTACCGCGGAAATAGAGGACGGGCCCAAAAATTCTTCGCAGATTGTCATCACCTCCATCCCCTATCAGGTAAACAAATCAGAGCTCATTGAAACCATGGCCAATCTGGTGGGAGAAAAGCGGCTTGAAGGGATTCGCGACATCCGCGACGAATCCGATAGGGAAGAAAAAGTTCGGATTGTAATTGAATTAAAACAAGACGCTCATCCGCAAAAAGTTTTGAATAACCTCTACAGACATACTGACCTTGAAAAAAACTTTCACCTAAATATGCTCGCTCTTGTAGACGGCATCCAACCGCAGGTCCTCTCGCTAAAACAGGTGCTTGAAGAATTTTTGAAACACCGGGACGTGGTTGTCACCAGACGAACCAAATTTGATCTGACCAGAACCCGCGAGCGCATCCACATTTTAGAAGGACTGAAAAAAGCGCTCGACCATATTGATCGCGTCATCGCCACCATAAAGAAATCCAAAGATCGCGAAGACGCGCACGCGAATTTGATGAAAAGATTCTCGCTCTCGGAAATACAGGCAACGGCGATCCTGGAGATGCGTCTGCAAACTTTGGCCGGCCTTGAGCGGCAAAAAATAGATAATGAGCTAAAAGAAAAGCAGGCCTTTGCCAAATCTCTTGAGGCGCTTCTCCGAGATCCCAAAAAGATTTCGGAGGTCGTCAAAAAAGAACTTTTGGAAATCAGAGAAAAATACGGAGACGAACGAAAGACTAAAGTGGTCAAATCTTCTCCAAAGGAATTTTCCGAAGAAGACCTTGTCGCCGATGAAGAAGCGGTGGTGGTGCTTACTCGCGGAGGATACATCAAACGGCTGAAGCCCGAATCGTATCGCATGCAGAAACGCGGCGGAAAAGGATTAATGGGGATTGAAACTAAAGAAGAAGACGTGGTGGAGCATCTGCTCACCTGTAATACTCATTCAAGTCTTTTGTTTTTTACGAACTCCGGAAAAGTTTACCAAGTCCGCGCCTACGAAATTCCCGAAGGCACGAGGATCTCCAAAGGCAAATCCATTTTCAACTTTTTGTCTTTGTCCCAACAGGAATCAATCACCTCCATACTTGCCGTTTCCAAAGAAGCAAAAAACAAAAAACAGGAAGCGGGCAACGGAAGTAATTATATAGTCATGGTTACCAAAGACGGAATCATTAAAAAAGTGGAGGCCTTGTCTTTTGAAAATGTACGGCGATCGGGATTGATCGCGATCACTCTCAAGGGCCCTGACTCGCTCAAATGGGCGCGCCTCACCACTGGACAGGACGAATTGATTCTTGCCACTAAAAAAGGCCAAGCAATCCGTTTCTCGGAAAAAGACGTGCGACCCATGGGAAGAACTGCTTCCGGAGTACGCGCCGTGCGCCTCAAAAAAGGAGACGAAGTGGTGGGCATGGACGCCATCGGCAAAGAACAAATCGCCAACGGCAAATTGTTGATTGTTACGGAGAACGGGTTTGGAAAACACACGCTGGTTAAGCAATTCAAAAAACAGCGTAGAGGAGGATCGGGCATTAAATGCGCCAAAATAACTTCCAAAACCGGTTCTATAATCAGGTCTCATGTGATTGACCCCGAAGAAGAGGAACTTATTGCCATCTCCCGCAAAGGACAGGTGATCCGTACAACTCTCTCCACGGTCCCCACTCTTGGCCGTGCCACCCAGGGAGTCCGCATCATGCGCATGGACAATGGCGACGCAGTGGCTTCGATTACCACACTATAGAGGCTAAACCTCTATAGTGAAAATTTGCAAAAATAGCGCCTTTGGTGCTATTTTTGTTTTAGTTCGAAAAGAGGTGACAATATGCCATATATCGAGATACCATATATCGAGAGAAGTGATGAAGAAATCATTGCCGCCCTGGAAAAGTGGGCAAACAATCATCCCTATCCGAATAAAGCAACCATGGTCCTAGGCCACACCGGTTATACGCCAAAAGAAGTTGTTAAGGCAGTTAAGAGTAAAGAGAACGAAGTATTCGCAAGGTTTACAGATATTATCCATACTGCGGCAAAGCTATTTGACAAAGATCCTCTTGAATTCATGAGGAGAAGCTGATGGCGTATCGTAATCCTGACTATCCGGACTTGGTTTACGAAGCAGGAGTATGGAGCTATAGTCCAATCAAACCGCTTTTTGTCAGAATATTAGGTTTTCCAAAGAGCTTCTTTGATTTTTTAGTGGAATTGTACAGTTACTAGCCCTTGCTTGGGGCTATTTTACTTAACCTTGTGCATTATTATTTTTACTCAGTGTGCTAGGATACAAGTATGGGAACTCCTACTGCAACTCAAACATTTCTAGAACCCGAGCGAATTGTCAAAAACCTCGGCTTAGAAAAAGGCGACCACGTGGCCGACTTTGGGGCAGGGCACGGCTATTTTACTATTCCTTTGGCTAAAACCGTGGGAGGAGACGGCAAAGTATACGCGATTGATATCCAAAAACCCGTGCTTGATATTATCCGCTCGAGAGCCAAACTTGACCATCTTTTGAATATAGAGACCGTCTGGGCGGACCTCGACCAACCCGGAGGGTCAAAAATAAAAGAAAAATATTTAGATCTCGTGATGATCGCCAATATACTTTTTCAGGCCGAAAACAAAGCGGGACTTTTCCATGAAGCAAGCCGGATTTTGCACGAAAAAGGGCGGCTGGCCGTAATTGAATGGGGCCAGACTTCGACATCGCTTGGTCCGCCCCCGGCGATGCTCATTAAAAAGGAGCAGGTGAAGCGCTGGGCCGCGGACGCGGGCCTCGTCGCTGACCGGGAGTTTGAGGCAGGATCACACCACTACGGACTTCTTTTCAAGAAGCCGTAAATCTCTAATTTCTAAACCCTAATCTCTAAACAAATCCAAATGTCCAAAACCCAAAAATCAAAAACGTATTTAGGGTCTAGAAATTTTGAGATTATTTAGAAATTAGATATTAGACCTTAGAAATTTGATGACCAACAGACTGCAAATCATACTCTTTATCGGCATCGGAGTGCTTGTTTTGGTTATAGCCCTGGTAATTTTTGGCGTGGGCAGAAGAGATGCCAGCCCCGAACCGGTCACTCTTGAGTTCTGGGGATACGGGGATGATGAAGAGATTTGGCAGGATATTATTGCCAAATTTCAGGAAGCAAACAGGAATTTTACCATAAATTACGTACGCTTTCCTGAATCCACTTACGAAGAAACTTTGGTAAACCGCATTGCCGAGGGTCGGGGCCCCGATCTTTTTATGCTTTCCAACAACTCGGTCTTCAAGCACAAAGACAAAATTTTTCCAGTTCCTGAAGAATTTGGCGTATCAAAAAAAGATTTTGAGCGCGCTTTTGTAGATATTACCTCCCAGGATCTTATCAACTCAAGCGGAGAAATACTGGGGATACCGCTTTTTGTGGATACTCTCGCGCTGGTAATAAACAAGGATACACTAAATACAGCAGGCATTGCCGAGCCGCCAAAAAACTGGGACGAAGTTGTGAATATGTCTCCGCGCCTGACCAAACTTAGCTCGACCAAAGATGTAATAAAGAGTGGCGTGGCACTCGGCACTTTTACGAATATAGAACGCGCTTTTGAACTCATAAGCTCCCTTATTCTTCAAAACGGCGAGCAGATAGTGACGAGGGACAATCGGAATGTAGCATTGGGACAGGGATCAACCGCCGCTTTGCGCTTTTACACCTCATTTGCCAATCCAAACTCGCGCCATTTCTCCTGGACAGTCCGAATGAAAGACTCCTTTACGGCGTTTAGCGAGGGAAACGCGGCTATGATTTTTGCCAATGCCGGAGATTTAGCCCTTATTGAAGCCAAAAATCCGCAACTTTCCTTCCGCGTCGCTCCCCTGCCACAGACAAAAGGGTCTCAAACCGCGATTACCTACGGCTCGTATTTTTTCCCGACCGTATCAAAATCTTCCGCAAACCCCACAGCCGCTTGGCAATTTATACTTGGTATCGCCTACGGAGAAGAAGCTAAAATTTATCTTGAAAGCACTAGTCGCCCGCCTGCCCGCCGCGACCTCATATCCGCGGGGACAAAAACTCCTCACCTTGATGTTTACTTTTCCCAGGCCTTATCTGCCAAAAGCTGGCTTGTCCCGGATGATGCCAAAACAAGAAATTTATTTCGTGAAGCGATTGAACCGGTCGCGGCAAAAACTATCAGCGCCGAGGAAGCCCTAAACCGCCTTGAGCAAAAACTAAAACTTTTACTCCCCTAGCTTTGTTCCAAGCTTAGCTTGGAACAGACCGCCAACCATGAATAAAATTGATAATCGGCTTGTTACTACTATAGTGCTATTGGCGATTCTCGCCTTGTTTGCTTCTCCTTTTGCCAATGCTCAAGGACTTGTTCCTTGTGGCGGCACCGGAGAACCACCCTGCTCCCCTTGCCACATATTTGTGCTCGTTCAGAATATTTATAATTTTATAATCTTCAAGCTGGCACCGCCGATCGCGGCTTTAATGTTTGTTTACGGCGGATTTTTGATGGTTGTCCCGGGGTTTGGAGGAGAAAAATCAGCTGCCGCGCTGACTAAAGGCAAGAAAGTAATT
Source organism: uncultured Candidatus Saccharibacteria bacterium (assembly GCA_964373875.1). Classification (GTDB taxonomy): domain Bacteria; phylum Patescibacteriota; class Minisyncoccia; order Sungbacterales; family HO2-52-23; genus CAYJWH01. Next base: position 11,123 of record CAYJWH010000019.1, read on the forward strand.
ACCAACACCCTTATTGGCTTGGCCATTATCTTCTTTGCTTGGCTTGGCGTAGATACTATAATCAAGATACTGGTAGGCAAACAGGATGTAGGGAGCGGGGTTACCGCTATAATTAGGGAGAGCCGAACCAGTTTCGGCCCTTGGAATGTGATTTCGTGCAGTGTTCCGACTCAATCTGGGCAAAAGACTACTGCTACCACCCCAACCGACTCAACAAAACAAGAAATTGACACGAAAGCAGAGCAGCAAAAAGACCTACAGGCGATTTTGGGCCAGCCAAAACCTTCTAACGCGGAAATCCAAAAACAAGCGCTAGATCTTTTCGCAAAATTTCCAGGATCTTTCAGTACCAGTGGGGATTGCGGTGGAAATAATAACGCCGACGGAACGCTTCGAGCTATTGCCCAAGGCCAGTTTCCGCCTGTGTGCGCGCCAGATTGTAGTTGTAAAGAAGGAGGAACATCCGGAACTATAAATTTGGATTCGCGGCTCTTGGCGCTTGTCGATAGAACTCTTGACGCCTACAAAGGAAGAGTCCAAATTAATTCTTTGACTACGGGAAAACACGGAGCCGATTCCAAACATTATCAAGGCCTAGCGGCTGACTTCAAGGTTATAGACCCAAAGCTTTCCTACAAGGAACTTTTTGCTTTCCTAAACTCCAGACTCGGCCCAGACACTTTCCTGCAATGCGAGATTAAGGGCAAAAATTCATCGTGCGGAGTCTCCGGTGTTGATCATATTCACGCTCAATATAATCGTTAAATAATTTAAATCCCATGTGGAAAAGTTTATTGTTTATCCTCGCCCTTTTTGCTATAGTATTGGCATCCTTCGGAGTGTCCGCAGTCGCCATTGAAAACCCCATCGCCGCCAATAGTTTTCCTGACCTCATTGAGCAGATAGCCAAGGCCATTAGAACCATCGCCTTCCCTATCGCCATAGTTGCCATTATCTTTGTGGGGTTTAGATTCGTTATCCATTCGGCTTCAGGAAATTCCAAGGGACTTGAGGAAGACAAAAAGATGTTTTTCTGGGTGCTTATTGGGACAGCTATAATTGTCGGCGCGTCGGTACTGGCAACCGCCATCGTCGATTTTGCCAAGAAATTTTGATCATAAATAATTGATTATTAATAACTAATCGGAAAAGGTCGATTCATCCCACACATAACTTTGTGCAGGTTTTATCCCACACATAACTTTGACAGATAACTCTCGCGCTTTGCGCGGTCAAAGTTATGTGTGGGGTTTTATCCAACAGCAAAGCGATTATAAGTATTTGACTCAAAGTTGAGTGCATGTCTTGCCCAAGGTTATGTGTGGGATAAAAACCAAAAATTTATGCAAATGTCAAAATTCAAAAAAATTTATTATCCAGTTGTTTCTCTGATATACGCAGGGTTCCCCCTATTAGCAGGAGCGGTAGCAGACCCAACTGCGTTGACAAAACCACTGCAAAATGTTGGAGGCGTCTTAAACACCATCATTGGTATCCTCTTTGTCCTAGCTACCGTAATCT
>CAYJWH010000020.1:0-12063 GCA_964373875.1 uncultured Candidatus Saccharibacteria bacterium
TGATGCTTCATGTCTGGCGGGACTTTCTGTAGAGGATTAAAAGAGATCGGCTGTTCCGCATCCGAAGGATCAATCAAAACCACGTCCTTAATCCGCTCTTCAGGAATAAAATCAAGAATAGTATCTATCACATCTCCGTGCGGATCAATGAAGCAAAGCCCGTGACCATAAGCGATATCCTGACGCACCAAAAGTTCAAGAAGTTTTGACTTCCCTACTCCTGACTTCCCTACTATATATAGGTGGCGGCGGCGGTCGCGACGCTTCACCCCAAAGATATATTTCTTGGACTCCAGCGGCGCCTCGTAGTTGGTCCTGCCGATAAAAGAAACTTCCCGCGGATCAACATGCTGATAAACCGGAAGTTCCGGAGGCGGCGGGCCGTATTTACTTAAATGAATCCTTCCTTCTTTTGCCATAGTTTCCGAAAATTTAGAGCTTCAGCGAAGAAATTTTCGCTGAAACTATGCACATCCCGTTCTAATTTTGCCAAATAATCGAAGTGAATGACAACTATCATTAAATTAGTTTTACCCTTGCGAGCCGCGTGGCCGAATAGGCCATACCTTTTGGGCGAAGCGGCTCGCCAATCAATGTCCAGCGAAATTAGAGCGGGAGGCCTTCCACATTATATCACGTCTGCCTAATAATATTGCTTCATCTATATATGTCGTGAGTGCCGATATTAATAAAACCTACGTCATGCTTACCCTCCAAAAATTTAAACATAACGCGATATTGATCAACAACCGTAAAAGCCCAGTAGTCCTTGTATTTGCCATGGAGTTTATGTGTCTCCAAGAGCGGACAAAATGGATTATCCCAAAACAAGCTTTCCCTTTCAAGAAAAGCTTTCTTAACAAAATTAGGCATTCTTCTTAGAGATTTTTTAAATTTGGAGGAGTAAAAAATCTGCCGCATATCAGATCAGCTTCGAGCCTTACGTGCTCCCAGAATTTCAGAAAAATGAGTGGCTTTCTTTAATTTCCCGGCCCTGCGCTCTCTCTCGAAAACACGTATGGCCTCGTCAGTATCTTTCTCCTCCCCGATCAGGCGTTTCCTTAACTTAAGAACTTCTTCATACTCGGCGCGGGCCATAATGACCAGTTCGCCCTTTTGTATTAACTTTTTGGGGATAGTGAGTATGTCTACCATGCCTCAATAATATAAAAGCTTAAGGCGTAAGTCAAACTACTTCGTTCTGATAACACGCTTCGCAGTAAACAATCTCCGGCCTGTCTGGAGCATAAGAGGTCTCAAATCCATTGGGGCAATGAGAGTAGCCGTGGAAGTGGGAGGTTTGATTTTGATACACTTTATTTCCTGACTTCAGGCCACCACATGTACATTTTCAAGAAATGACCGACTCGGCCACGGTACAGCTTGTATAAGCTCTTTTAACTGTTCAAAAAAGGGCGAGAAAAATCATAGTCTCGTCCATAATTTAATGGATCCCATTTATCAGACCACCAGTAGTCTCGGTCGTATACTTTTATAGGTGCCGCTGGAGAAAACATTGAAAAAACTTCTTTTTCCGTAGCATCGCACGTCCGTTTATAGAAGTTTTTTCATTGCGCCAAATCATTCTGCGTTGAAACCTACACAGAGGACACCAGGTCGACGGGGGAACTTTGATTTTTTCGTAAAACAAAAAATCCAAAGCGTCTATGGTAAACGATTCTTTGCAGTTTTGACATTGTCTAGTTTCCTCACTCATAAAAATTTATAGAACGAGGCAAGCGAAGTCCAGCACCGAGTAGCACCTGTCCCGCATGTAACTTGTTCTCGTGCGGGGCCCTGGTGTTGTGGCTCCGGTTCAATGACGAAGTTTTGTTTGCAGCTTTGGCAGGTTTTGATTTCTTTAGTCATAATTTTCTATTCTAATGTTCTCAAGAACATTAGAATAGAAATCCTATGCCACAGTGTTCAAAAATCATCCAATATATAGTATTAAGACTATCTTAAAATTAGACTTGATAACATTTCTTAAAACCTTTTAGCGAGTAGTTTGGTCGAGAATGGCGTCTTTTAAACGCTACACTAAATAAGATTCAAGCGAGCGAAACACTTGAGCAGAGAGCAAATGGCGAGAAGCCAGATAAGCGAGCGCTACTTCATTCCCGGTAAGCCCTCCGACTCCCCTTTCTCTCCGTAAATTGGAAGGCCGGCCGGAGGTCCGGTTTTCTTGGCCTCCACGCGCTTGATTAAAGGCCCGGTAAGCACCACATTGGTCGGCGGATGAAAGATAGTTGCCGCTTCCTCAACATTTAGCACATTACGCTGTCTTGTCGGAGTCAAACCCCAATGAAAAAATTTGAGCTCCATGAGCCGCCCCATAAAACGCTCATCATACATGTGGCGATGACGATAATTCTTCCAAATCCTATCCTCGCGAGTATTTCTCCTGCTTGTGGCAAAAATAAACGGATATCTCCAGGGACTGATCCTCGTCCAAACAAGAACATTATGCGCGAATTTATTTAATGATTCGGAAGCGTATTGGTTGAAAGATTGCAAAACTCCACGCCGCCCAAATCCTTCGTCATAAACTTCTTTTTTGGCTATATAAATATATCGTAGCAAGCTGTCAAAGCCGGGTTTGGCAATACAGCGCTCGATAGCTTTCATGGTATCAAGCTGTCCGGGAGTACGTTCCACCCAAACCATGTTCCCGGTTTTAGTTTCAATTTGGGTTCGACCGGTCGCGTCCCTAATCTTTTCTACTATTTTTTCGGATGTCTTTTTCCAAGAGTCATCCGCGGGGCGAAGCAGTATTTGAATCCAAATATTTTCTTCCGGCTTTAATTTATTAAGAAATTCAAGCAGGGTGGCAATAGGATCAAGCTGGCGCTCCTCCTCGTTATCTTCAAAATCTATATAAGTCCTAATGGGGTAAGCATCCTCTTTATCCAGCACCAGCTCATTGCCGAAAATTCTATAACCCGTCTCCTTGAGTTCTTTCATGGTTCGGGGAAAACGGTAAATATAGTCGTCCGTAACCTCATCAAGATCAATGTCTTGGTAATGAGCATAAAACGCGGAACGGATAATTTCGCGGTGCTTTGAGGGAACACGTACAAAAAATCTGGTCTCACCTCCGTGGCTTACGACTTCAAAAGAAAACCACATGGGAACCTCGCCCTCCCAATACCACTCCTTTAGATTTGAGGGGGAGTTGCGGATACCATGTACAGACATAAAAACCTGCTCCATAGCGCGCGGACTTTTGCGAACTTCCCTTGGCACCTTCATCTCAAACATTGTCCAGGTAATTGATCGACGAAAGTGCTCTTGTATATAGGTCATCCACAAGGAATACGCCAATGACGCAAGTACAATAAATAACCAAAGCCACCAAAAAGATAAAAATCCCTGTTGGACGGCGAAAATAATTTCTAGTATATCTACCAACATGTCGATATCGTAACTAGCAGCGAGGTTGAGATAAAAATTGATTTTTTTATCTCAACCGAGCGAACCTACTATACGATAGTATACCACAAATTTGAGTAAACAAAAACTCCAGATTCCCAAATTCACCCCCACACCATGAGCTTACGCTCATGGTGTGGGGGTTTACTTCAAAGTCCGGAGTTTTTTAGACCAAAGTATAGTTGCTGTCCACACGCCTGAAAAGGGATCTGTCCTGAAGATTCAAGAGGATAGTCGGCGGTTTTACAAATCTTTTCTCGAGCACCATCTTTATAATTTCTTTTTTAGAAAGGGGTTTGCCCGCTTTCTTAAAAATAGAAACAAGGATGTCCTGCACCGTACCCGGCTCGTACCCCCATTCTTTGAGCGCGTATAATCCCCTGCCAACCAGCACAAACCGATTATCTTTGATAAGTTCGTTATGAACCGTTTGTGGGTGAGCTTTACGTTTGTTCCCTCCAAGAGTATTGATGGCTAGAGCCACTTCCCTGAAGTGCATTGGTTTTTCAGATTTAGCCAGCACCAGATAGGCCTTGTCCTTTACTCCGCGAGGATTGATAGTTGGCCACGAAGAAAGCCCCCATTCGCCATATGGATTTTGTCTTATTTTTTTGGAAGAAGCAAGATAGGCGTCACGGACCTCTTGGGACAACTCTTTTTGAAGAACTTCTCCCGAGTGCTCGGCGACAATCGCTCGAAGTTCCTCTGCCGGCAAAGGATGGCCGATTTGGGCAAGGCGATCGTTGGAGTTAAGAATAATTTTTTCCGCCAAATCGGCGCTTTTTTTATCTATAGCCCACCGCCTGTGGAAATCATTGGTTTCAGGCAGTTCCGTAAAATAGTTGGAGACCGTGAGAAGAATAGTGGCGTGAGGGTAAGTACGAGGCGAGGGAAGTGTCGCAAAAAAATGGTGCCCGGCAAGTACCCCGCCATAATTTCGAAAATGCGCCTGGAGGACTTGTAGAGTCGGCTCGATCTCTCGCAAATGCTCTTCGCGAGAAAGATGCTTCATGGCGTCCGCTTCAATTTGCCGTACCCGCTCCCTGGTAATCTTGTATTCTTTCCCGATGGCTTCCAAAGTTTTTTTCTTACCCCCTTTTAGGCCATAGCGTTTCTCCACAACATCCTTCATTCTGCGTGTCGGCAGTTTTTTTAGAAGTATTTTAGTCGCTTCCTCGAGGCCTATGGGTAAATTAAGTTTTGTCATTAGAAATAGCTAGAAATTTGTATATGAAATAATATCATACTAACCCTTTTTAGTCAATCTACTCCACACTAGGTTCAATAAAGGGCTTGCCCGCCTAAGTTTTGTTCGACAAAATTTAGGCGGACTTTATGTCCAGCAAAAGCCGCATTTACTTACCGTAGTTTTGCACTGAACTTCTGCCATATAACCAATAAAGGGCTTGCCACAAAAATAGACGAGTAGGTGCCCAAAATTATACCTATAATCATCGCCAGCACAAAATACTTCACTGTGACTCCTCCAAAGAAAAATACAGCCAGAAGCGCTAAAACCGTAGTGAAAGATGTATTGACTGATCTAGCTATGGTCTCATTTACGCTCTTATTTACGGTATTCTCAAAAGGTTCTGCTACTTTTAATTTTCGCAGATTTTCCCTGATTCTGTCAAATACTACAATTGTATCGTGCACCGAAAAACCTAAAATTGTCAACAGGGCGGTAATAAACAGAGTGTCGATACTCACATTAAGATAATGCCCCAAAACCGCGAAAATTCCTGTGGGGATAGCGACATCATGCAAAAAAGCAACCACTACGGCAATCATTCCATATTTCCAGGAAGATGGGCTTGTCCCCACACCAAATTTTTGGTTCGGGGATGAAGAAACATTACGAAAGGCAAATGCCAAATAAGCGATAATGCCAAGTGAGGCAAGTCCAAGGGCAAACAATGATTTTCTTTTCAACTCCGCGCCGATGACAGGACCAATGGTGGTAAATTGCAGTTCCTCAAAATTTCCCTCCCCCGCTTGGTTTTCCAAGGCCATACGAATCTTTTGATGCTCTTCTTCATCCACGTGCCCGAATCGCAGAAGCAAGGTTTGATTCTCCGAGGGCTGGATAATCAAATCGCTGATTCTCAAATTCTCAAGAGTTTTTTTAATCTGTTCAATGGCCGGTACCTCGTTTTTATATCTTACTTCAAGAAGCGAACCTCCGGTAAAATCTATACCAAGGCGCAGGCCCCAAACCAAAACTGCCGCCATACTGCCGAGAACCAACAGTCCCGAGAAAATTAGAAATATATTTTTATAGCGGATTATATCCATAGTAAAATTACTTTGTAAAACCGCTCATGAATAACCCCCGAAAAGACTGCAGGCGCGGAGTCATGGCGGCAAAAAGCAAGGTGCGGGTAACGCTTATCGCCGAAAACATAGAGACCAGAATACCGATAGAAAGTGTTAAAGCAAATCCCTGCACAATGCTTGTACCCAACCAGTACAAAATCACCGAGGTAATCAGACTTGAAATATTGGAGTCGCGAATTGAAGTCCAGGCACGGATAAATCCTTCGCGAATAGCTTCCTCAATAGATTTACCCGCCTTCAACTCTTCTTTAAGCCGCTCAAAAATGAGAATGTTCGCGTCCACCGCCATTCCCATAGATAAGATAAATCCGGCAATACCGGCAATGGTTAAGGTTACCGGTATGAGTTTAAAAAGGCATAAAACTATTGCTATATAAAAAAGCAGAGCGAAAATAGCAACAATTCCCGGCAGCCGGTACCAAATGATCATAAAAAGCACCACCGCCAGAAATCCAAGGACTCCCGCCCTTATGGTTTTCTCAAGCGATTCCTGCCCAAGCGAAGGGCCGACAGACTGCTGGGCAATAAGAGTAATTGGTACGGGAAGCGCTCCTAAATTAAGGTCTCCCACGAGTTTTTTGACTTCTTCCGGAGTGAAATTTCCGGTAATTTGAGCCCTTCCGCTCGTAATCTCATCCTGAACAATCGGGGAAGAACGCAAACTGCCATCAAGAAAAATTGCCAGAGGCCTGCCGAGATTTTTTTTAGTGATTTCGGCAAACAAGTCACTTCCCTCGAAAGTAAATTCAAGTCCCACATAAGGGCGTTGAGTAGTTTGGTCAAAAACAACTTCTGCTTTTTTTACAAATCTTCCGGTAAGCAGTGTTGGAACAAATTCGCTACCCGCCTGCAGAGGCGGATCTTTTAATTCTCTAAACTCTAAAAACGGGGTTTCCCCGATGAGTTTTATCGCGGCACTTATATCTTTGATTCCGGCAAGTTCTACTATCAACCTATGTTCGTTCCCGGCTCTCTCGGCCTGTATAAGGGGCTCGGCAACCCCGAAAAGATTTACTCTACGTTCCACTACATTTCGCAATGCTTCCATTGAACTTGATTGTTCGGAGGACTCAATATTGGTCATATCCGCTCTGTATACGAGATGAGTGCCGCCCTGGATATCCAGACCAAATCTGAAGGGAAAACTTATGGCGGGCAGTTTTTCACTGATTCCTAAATATTGCGGAAAGTCAAAAAGACCGATCGTTATTCCTAAAACCAAAAAAATAATCGCGAGTATACGCGCGTTTGCCGGACGCATAACTTTCCTTTTATTTTCTTTGATTGGCATACCCACAATCTAGCAACTTCCCATAAAAAAATCCAGACGCTTAAGCACTAAAAATTAAAAAACCAGGGATCTTCCCTGGAATTAATCTTTTTTCTCTTTTGAACTTTCTCCCTCAAGTTTCATCCTAAGGGTGTGTCTGGATATTCCAAGAAGTTCGGCAGCTCTGGATTTGTTTCCTCTACAATCCATAAGTACCTTCTTCATGTGTCTTTTCTCTGCCGCTTCTAAAGATAGATCAAGTGCTGCAGTCGGCCCTTCCTCTGCAACTGAGGGGATATCGAGAAGGATATGCTGAAAACACTTTGCTGTAAATTCTGGCTCATTGGGATACAATATGACGGCTCTCTCTATAGCATTGCGTAGTTCTCGAATATTTCCTGGCCAGTCATATCTTGCAAGATACGCCATGGCTTCGTCACTTACTACGTGATCTTGTGTAATTCCGATTTCATCTTTTAGAATCCGGAGCAGGTGCTCGACTATCAGAGGTATGTCTTCTTTTCTCTGACACAGAGGAGGAATGGTGATATCTACTACCGCAAGACGATAGTAAAGATCTTCTCTGAATGTTCCCTCTTGCACTGCACTAAATAGGTCTTTATTCGTTGCCGCCACCACCCTTACATCAATATTCAGCTCATGTGTCCCGCCAATTCGTTGAACCTTTTTTGTAGCCAAGGCTCTGAGAATCTTGGCCTGTGCCATTAGCGACAAGTCCCCTACCTCGTCTAGAAAGATTGTGCCACCATCAGCAAGCTCAAAGTATCCCGGTTTTGCACTCTTTGCGTCAGTAAATGCTCCCTTTTCGTGTCCGAAAAGTTCGCTCTCAATAAGGGTGTCTGGAATAGACGCGCAGTTTACCGTTACGAATGGTCCGTGGCAACGCGGGCTTTCCGCGTGCAAAAGCTGGGCTGCAGATTCTTTTCCTACGCCTGATCTACCATAGAAAAGTACTGTTCCCCTATTTGCCCTAGCAGCCATGCGGATCTTCGATACAGCTTCGGTAATTCCCGGGCTATTTCCGATGATTTTATCCGCCAATATCGCCCTTGTTTCTTCCGTAAGAATTTCTCTACGAAGACAGGAGATGTCTGCAATTCCCTTATTTGCTAATTCTTGTAAAACAAGATCATCCAGTCGCTTATGACTGTCAGGGTCTCTTTCAATATAGATAGCCTTTCTCTTGTCAAACTTATCTTCAAATACCAAGAACCAGCTGGTATCTAAAACTCTTTGAAGATAACCGAGAAACGTTCTTTTTGTGGCTACTGCCATGCCACAAAGACCATCAGGGTCAAGCACCACCCGAAAGTCTTCCCCGGCTACACTTATCCCTATACCGGCGTCCCAAATCTTCTGGAAAGATTTTCTATCTTCTTCATCCAAGATCTTACTTGTCCAATGTTCTGACATATTAGGCCTTGTTTTTCAGGTTCTTGCCAAACTATATAACAAAATAAATACCTGTCAACCCCCCACTTTCCTTATTTGGAGATAAAAAATCCAGGCCTTAGGCCTGGTCTTTGTCTAAAAGAAGCCCTACTTCCTTACGATAATTTGCCAATCTATTTCTTACCGTTCGTACGGTAATGCCAAGAGCTTTGGCGGTATGGGTTCGATTGCCGTTGAACTCCGCCAACGTTGACAGAAGAACTTCTTTGCTTATTTCTGACAGGGTTCTGCCGCCAAATGACTCCAAAGAAATTGGTGGCCGTGTAGTTGAGTCGACTTCGGTTATGATGTGTTCGGGTTCGATCTCCCCTTTGGTACAAAGAATACGTGCTCTCTGAATTACGTTTTCAAGTTCTCGTACATTTCCGGGCCAAGTATGACTCTCGAGCTTTTTCATTGCGGCCGAACTTATCTCAAACGGTTCTGATCCTGTTACTCGCCCAAGTATATGAGAAACCAGTTCGTGAATATCTTCGACTCTATCCCGCAACGGAGGCATGGTACATGGAATAACGTTTAGACGATAGTAGAGATCTTCCCGGAATTTTCCTGTCCTTTTAGCATGAGCCAGATCTGTGTTGGTTGCGGCAATAAAGCGCACGTTTACCTTCACCGCAGTCATACCGCCAACTCGTCTGAAATCTTCACCCTGAATTACTCGCAAAAGTTTTACCTGCTGAAGCAGCGGCAAATCGCCAATTTCGTCAAGGAAAAGAGTGCCATCGTGAGCCAACTCCAGAACACCATGCCGCATACCAATTGCTCCGGTAAAGGCCCCCTTTTCGTGTCCGAAAAGTTCACTTTCGACAAGAGGTTCCGGAATTGCTCCGCAATTGATTGTCACAAAAGAACCATTGCGACGCTTACTGTTTTGGTGTACAAATCTCGCGGCAACTTCTTTACCTGTGCCGCTTTCTCCGCAAAGAAGGAGAGTAGAGTCTGTCGCGGCAATTCTTTCAAGCAGGTCCCAAGTTTCCATCATCGGTCCGTATCTGCCTGCAACCCAATATTCATTGGTCTCCCTGCGTAACCATACGTATGGCAATCCGCCCTCAATATCCACACCTTTTGACCGGGCAAATTCTTTTGCCGCACTTTCTGTTTCAAATATGGCACGCCCGTTCCTGATATTTCTTATGCGATGGCAAATACTAAAGAGTAGGACCATAAAGCTACCACCTCGTATGAATTTTTTCTCTATATAGTCCATACCCGACTTACCAGCAGGAAGTTTTATTCCAAACTCTGCTAGAACTTGAAAGGCAATGTTGTCAGGAGATTTGATAACACGGACAGAATTCCCATCAATAACTGTTACTTGTGCCGCTTCATATAACCGCTGAAAAATACGCAAAGCATCTTGGTTCCCCTGAAGGACAATGCGCCAGTGATCTTTCGGATATTCTTGCATTTCATCTCTCCATTTTATGAGCTACCCATAGCGTACACTTGAATTTACGGATGTCAACCCCGCCGTTGAGATTCCTTGATGCTATCTCCAATGCGTCTTTTTAGGTTGCTCCAGGTGCTTCCATACTTCTTTAACATAGACTCTCTACGCCTGGCATCATTTTTTGAGAGATAGCATTCATAATAAACCAGTTTCACTGGTAAATATTTCTTGGTGGTGAGAACTTCTCCTTTTCTGTGTTGTTCTACTCGTTTGCGAAGATCCTTTGTTGAACCAATGTAGAGTTGTTCATTATCCATTGTGAGGACGTAGACATAAAACATATACCTATTTTAGGAATCTCAACGGCGGGGTCAACCCACCAAAATACATATCAAAAACCGACCTTTAGGCCGGATTGCTGTTGGGGCGTTTGAGACCCATTGCTTTCATTTTGTAGAAAAGAGCTCGAGGAGAAATTTTTAGCAGAGTTGCGGTTTTTACTCTACTCCCATGGGTCCTCTCTAACATTTTAGAAATGACTTCGCGCTCCGCATCTAAAGCGGCACGCCTGGCGATTGCCTTCAAGTCAAATGATCCAGCAGTTTCTTGGGATTGTAGTACTTCTCTCCAACCGCCTTTAATGGGGTCAGGGGCATAAGTCATTTTCTTTTCCTCGCATCGATCTATTCTCCAGTATGGAAATAAAATTAAAGTTGTCAAGGAAGAAGCGGCCTTGCTTTCTCCCACCCCAGATTCATAAAAACCGAATAGTTTTCTCCGGCCGCTTTGCCAATGGTTCCTCCCCGATGAGGGCCGATGATACATTGCTTGTCGGCATTAAAAGCCAGCCCTCCGGAATCTCCGTAAAACGAGGCAACCCGACTTACCATATAGGGATGCATTTTTGATTCGTCATAAGTAAAGTCAAAAATCGGAGATTTGTAGGAATAAGTCCCATCAAGACTAAGCCGGTTTTCTATGCTTTTGATTTCAGCGTGTACTACTGCTTCTCCGGGAAGCTCCGAAAGATAAGTCTGGTCGACATAATTTGACGGATAGCCAAAGTGCAGAAGTTTGTCGCCAAGCACTCGCGGACTATTGCAAATAGGATAGGAAATGGATGGGTAGCTTGCCCCTCCGGTACCGGAGGGGTTAGAAAAAATCGCTCTTGCTTCCGGATATGAAGAAAGTTCAGGGAGAATCAGAATCCCAATATCAATCCCCTCTTCGTCGTGACGGCGGATAGTTTCTTTGAGGTTTACAATTGTTCCTTTAAGGTAGTGAATTGGCTTTCGCTCGCGCGGGAAAATAACTTCGCAGGTATCTGAAGCCGAGTCTTTGATTACGTGAGCGGCAGTAATAATAGTACGCCCTCCAATTGCAAATCCCGACCCAATATACTTGCCGAGTCCGTCAGCCATAGGGCATTGAATTTTTACTACCGCGTCTAATAATATTTTTTTATCAAGCGGCTCCGACGCTACGGTCGGAGCAGGCGGAAGTTTGGGGACCTGTACTTCTGTCGTAGCGGGTGCGGGTGCGGACTCTGGCGCCGTTAATGGCGACTGTGGCAAAACGGGTTTGGGAACTACCGGAGAAACAGACACGATTGGAGGAATATCAATTTGGCCCGGTAAAGGGCTTTGCCTATTTATCGGCTTGGAAACAATTTTAGGGGTTAAAGCAGGAGAAGAAGTTGCTTTTTCTTGGATAATCTCCTTCACTTCTGAAATTTGAGGAGATTCTTGAACTTCTTCTGTCTTTGATAAAAAAACAACCGCAATAATAGATACTCCCGCTAAAACGACAATGACGGCTAAAACTCTGTACATGGCAGAAATATTGTAATGGAAAATATAAAAATCGGCGAATCTTGTAAGCCGAAACGCCGATTTTTATCTTTCTATGGATAGGTTTTAACGAGATCCTAAGAAATCAATAATGCTCGCAAAGAATCCTTTGTTTGGCGCCTGGCTTGATGGAGGCGGTGGCGGGGGCGGCTGCTGAAACGTCTCGCCGTTTGGCGGCGGAGAGAATGTGCCGCCGCTTGGTGGAGGTGCTGATTGGAATATACCTGTTGGAGGCGGTGGAAAAGAGCCGGACGGTTGCTGAAATGATCCTTCCGGCGGGCGAAACCCTTCTGCAGGCTGATGCGGAC
>CAYJWH010000021.1:0-11310 GCA_964373875.1 uncultured Candidatus Saccharibacteria bacterium
TCAAAGACGTTTAAGCCGGAAGAGGTAAAAGAATCACTGAATCAATTGCGAACTTTGGGTGGAAAAATAAAAAGCGAGCACCAATAGAATAAACCCAGCCCCCTCTTATATAAGAAGGGGCTTGATAAAGGTCGTTTCATTAATTTTAATTTTTTAAATATATGATGGATCAAATGAATCACGGAAAAATGCACTGGGGATGCTGTTGGAGGCCGATGCTTGGAGTAGCACTCTGGGTGGTCGGGTTTCTTTCTTTTGTCGGAGGCGTGGTAGCGCTCTGGCAAGGCGGAGAATTTTACGGCATCAACTACATGACCTGGTATTGGACGGCATTGGTGAGCGGAGTATTGGCTGCGGGCAAAAAAGGACATGGTGGATGCGGAGGAGGAAGTTGTTGTGGAAGTAATACGCAAAAGTAATCAACTAGAGGAGCGATTTTTGTCGCTTCTCGGTTTTGATTATTTTTTATGGCTTGCCAAACTTTTACCCCCACACCAGAAAGCCACGGGCGTAAGCCCATGGTGTGGAGGTTTACCAAGCAAAAATTAAACGGGAAAAAATCATGCCAGTCAATCCCAAAGCAAAACTTGTAGAAAATATTTTAGATTTAAAATCTCTCGAACAAAAACCCACGAGAGATGGTTTTGGTTTAGGATTGGTGCAGGCGGCGGATGAAAATCCTAACGTAGTCGGCCTTTGCGCGGACCTGACCGAGTCTACAAGAATGGAGGGATTTGCTAAAAAATACCCGGAAAGATTTGTGGAGATGGGAGTGGCGGAGCAAAACATGGCTTCTGTTGCTGCTGGCATGTCTCTCATGGGAAAAATTCCTTATATAGCTAGTTATGCCATGTTTAGTCCAGGAAGAAACTGGGAGCAGTTGCGCACCACCGTATGCTACAACGATGCGAACGTGAAGATTTGTGGAGCGCATGCCGGTATCTCCGTAGGGCCTGACGGGGCAACCCATCAGGCGATTGAGGATATTGCGATTACGCGCCCCATTGCCAATATGAAAGTTTTCTCTCCCTGCGATATGTGGGAAGCAAAGAAAGCTACGTATGCGGTTTCAAAAATACATGGCCCCTGCTACATTCGTTACGCGCGTGAGAAAACTCCTATCTTTACCACGGAGGAGACGCCATTTGAAATCGGAAAAGCGCAAATATTTTGGAACGCCCCTAAATCTAAAGGAAGTCCTTCGACAGGCTCAGGACGATCACGGCTTGACGTAGCCGTGATCGCCTGCGGTTCTCTGGTTCACAATGCGATTCTTGCCGCAGCAGAATTGGAAGGGGAGGGGTTAAATATCCGTGTTGTCAATAATGTCTCTGTAAAGCCAATGGACGAGGAAACAATAATTCAGGCCGCCAAAGATGCGGGAGCGATAGTGACGGTAGAAGAACATCAAGTTGCCGGTGGCATGGGGTCCGCAGTTTCCGAAGTGCTTGCCAGAAATTATCCCGTACCAATTGAGTTTATCGGCGTTCAGAATCGTTTTGGAGAATCGGGTTCACCCTCCGAACTTTTAGAGTACTTCGGCATGGGCGTCTCTCATATTATTGCCGCGGTTAAAAAAGTTATAGAACGAAAATAACATACCAACATTCTCAAGTATATTGGTATGTTATTGAAAGTTGGAATGAATATATTTTCAAAAAAACAGTATGATTTTATTGCCATCGGGGACACGGTCACCGACGCTTTTATCCGTTTGAATCTTTCTTCGGCGCATGTGGAGATGGATCATGGTTCGGGAAAAGAGATTTGCATGCGCTTTGGCGACAAGATTCCGTATGACGACGTGCACGTTGTCCCCGGAGTCGGCAACGCAGCCAATGCCGCGGTTAGCGCCTCGCGTCTCGGACTGAAAACGGCATTCATCTCAAATGTCGGAAACGACGAGCACGGGAGAGAAATCCTCGGCGTGTTCAAAAAAGAAGAGGTAGACACGGAATTTGTAAAAGTACACAAAGATATTCCGACAAATTATCATTATGTCCTTTGGTATGGCGACGAGCGGACAATTCTTATAAAGCATCAAAAGTACCCTTATGCGTTGCCTGATATTGGCGAGCCCAAATGGATTTATTTTTCTTCGGTTGGTGAAAATTCGGCTGAATTTCATGCAGAAATTGTGGCCTACTTGCGCACGCATCCTTCGGTCAAGCTCGCGTTCCAGCCGGGGACTTTCCAGATGAGATTCGGAAAAGACAAGCTCAAAGAGGTGTATGCTCGTACTGATTTATTTTTTTGCAACAAGGAAGAGGCGCAAAAGATTCTAGAAACTCAGGAGAATGACATAAAAAATTTGCTCAGAGGGGTTGGGTCACTTGGACCCAAAATCGTGACAATCACCGACGGAGTGAGGGGCGCCTATGCCTATGATGGCAAAGAGATGTACTCTATGCGTCTGTACCCAGATCCTAAGCCGCCCATTTCACGGACTGGGGCGGGGGATGCGTTTTCTTCGACGTTTACGGTGGCTTTAGTACTTGGTAAAGACGTCAAAGAAGCGCTCCGCTGGGGACCAATAAATTCTATGTCCGTGGTGCAGGGGATCGGGGCGCAAGCAGGACTTTTGACAAGAGAAAAACTTGAAGAGTACTTAAGAAAAGCTTCAGCAGATTACTATCCGAAACCACTTCTTTGATTGAAGTCGGACTTCAATCAATAGCGACTGTCTGGATGAATTCGAAGTCCATTGAATGCATCCATTCTTCCATTCTTTTCTTGAAATCTTTGGGCGATCCTACGCATTGCATAAGGAAGTCCCTATTGGTTATGGTTGGGAAGTTTTTTGTACCTAAGTAATCCGGTAGGCTAGACCAACGATATGCTTTAAGAAAATCTACGGCCTTCTTGGTATTTTTAATGCGCCCTGCCCGCCACTCTGGCATATTGAGGTCTAGGGGGTTAAGATGAATGTAGTGGGGTAGATGTTGAAAGTGTTGTTCGCGTTCGAGTAAAACCGCTTTAAACTTGCCCTGGAAAAGTGGCCCAACTCTGGTGTACTTTAAGTTAAAATAATTGGTGTAACCTGTCCCGAGCTTTCTCATAAATTCTGTAACGCCATTATCCACAAGTTGTCTAAGCATCAAGTGATAGTGGTTGGGCATCAAACAAAAAGCCAGTATTTCTATGATTTGTCCTTTTTTCTCTGATTGAAGTCGGACTTCAATCGATTGGGAATACAGGTTGCGGCCAAAATTAAGGGCCGGGGCGCTGTTATTAAATTCATAGAGATTAACCACAAAGCGCAGGTAATCCTTTTGATTTAAAAATACATCGCGTTTTTCTACTCCGCGATTATAAATGTGATATATATGGTCGTTATCAAATTGTAACCTTTGCATATCTTGATTGAAGTCCGACTTCAATCATTTGTCAAATGAGTCTTAAGGAAATATTACAAAAAGCAACAAACGAGCACTGGGCGACCGGACATTTTAACGCGTCCGAACTTGATCAGATGCGGGCGATTGTTGAAGCGTGCAAAGATGTTGGGGCGCCGGCGATCATCGGCACTTCGGAGGGCGAGGGCAAGCACCTTGGGCATCTTGAGGCGGTTGCTTTGCGGGATGTCTTTCGAAAAGAATGCGGCATTCCGGTATTTTTGAATGCAGACCACCACAAAAGCACCGAATCCGCCAGACGGGATATTGACGCGGGATACGACTCCGTGCACATTGATTTGTCCGCTTTGTCCTTTGAAGAAAATGCCTCCGGAACAAAACTGATAACTGATTATGCTCATTCCAAGGATCTGGGAATATCGGTAGAAGGCGAGCTTGGATATTTGCGTGGCGACTCCAAAATCCAAAATGAAAAAATTGAAGTGAAGCCGGAAGATTATACGGATCCAAAGCAAGTCAAGGAATTCGTAGAAAAGACAGGGGTGAATCGCTTGGCAATAGCTGTGGGGAATATTCATGGGATTTCACTTGATGAGCCGGTGCTCGATATAGAGAGGATAAAAACGATTCGCCAAGCGGTGCCCGAGGAAGTTGCGCTCGTGCTTCACGCCGCTTCCGGAATTCCGGACAAGCAAATCAAAGCCGCTATTCAAGCAGGAATTGCCAATATCCATATAAATACTGACATTCGTGTTGCGTATGTGAAGGAGCTACGAGAAACACTTGCTGAGAAACCGGAGGAAGTTGCAATGTATAAATTGGATCACGAGGCAATTGAGGCAATGAAAAAAGTGGTTAAAGAGAAGTTGCAATTATTTGGGTCTGTTGGTAAAATCTAGAACGCTATGAATCTCGTTAGAGATCCAGGGTATATCTCTAAGTGGATTCAAGACGTATGCATAGTGGAAAATTCACAAGTTTAGCGATTAGTACTGATAAATCTCTAACGCTATGAAAATTTATGTAACAAGAAACATTCCGGACAGGGGGATCAATATGTTTAGAGAAAAAGGTTATGAAGTGGTCATAAATCCTGAAGATCGAGTTTTAACCAAAGAAGAGTTAATTGTCGTTTTGAATGAAAAGTATGACGCGGTACTTTGTGATTTGGACGATAAAATTACTACGGAAATTCTGGATGTTGCTAAAACAAACGGCGTTAAGATTTTTGCGAATTATGCCGTGGGCTATGACAACATAGACTTGAAAGCGGCAACAGAGCGGGGGATTATGACTACCAATACGCCCGGCGCCTTGACCAATACGGTCGCCGAGCATGCTTTCGGACTTCTTCTTGCAGTTGCCCACAGGATTTCTGAAGCGGATCGCTATACCCGGGTCGGCAAATTCACTTCTTGGGGGCCGACGCTTTTGCTTGGCACTGACGTTTCCGGAAAAATTATGGGCATTGTCGGTCTCGGCCGGATCGGTTCGCGGGTTGCGTATCATGCCGTAAAGGGATTTGAGATGAAAGTAATTTATTATGATGTTAAGCGTTCGGAAGAATTTGAGAAAGAGTACGGTGTGGATTCGACGGGCTCACCACAGGCTGAATATCGCGAAAATGTTGATGACGTATTCAAAGAAGCTGATTTTATTTCGATTCATGTGCCGCTTTTGCCTACAACCCGCCATTTAGTAGATGCGCGGCGCCTTGGTCTGATGAAAAAAACCGCGTATCTAATCAATACTTCCCGCGGTCCGGTTGTAGACGAAGCTGCTTTAGTGGAGGCCCTGCGAAACGAAACAATCAAAGGGGCGGCTCTTGATGTATTTGAAAATGAGCCGGCTCTGGCATCAGGACTTGCGGAGCTTGAAAATGTCGTTTTGACCCCGCACATCGCGTCAGCCACTGAAGAAACAAGACAAAAAATGGGGGAAATCGCGGCAAAAAATATTATTGAAGCGCTGGAAGGGAGAACACCGCCGAATCTTGTCCGGTAATACAACTTTGGCAACTTGCGTTTTTGATCTACAAGGCAGATCAGTCAAAGTTGATATACCGGACTTGTCAAAAGCTCCTCTTAGCGCTACTCTTAATATAGATCTACAAGCTGGAGGCTTGTGATGACTCAGTGTAATTGTTACCAGCGACATCAAGAGTACCAAACCGATGTTGCTAATAGGAAAACGTCTTCCTTCAAATGCGCGTGTCCAAAAGATTGTACGTGCGTCTGCGAGTTCTGTGTCTGCCAAGGAGGTATTCACGGAGTTACCGCCGATATACTTATCGGTTCGAACTTCTCTCGGAGAATCTAAGGGGTAAATAACCCCTTTTCTTTTTTCTCGTTTTATGCTATCCTGTTATTTATGCAGGAACTCAAAGCCAAACCCAGAACCGAATTAGGAAAGAAAACAAATGCCATTCGTAGGGCCGGTTTTTTGCCGGCTGTTATATACGGAGAAGGAGTTCCCTCGCAATCCATCGCAGTTTTATATAAAGATTTTGAAAAAGTATACAAAGAAGCGGGGGAATCCACTCTGGTAAAGCTTGATGTAGACGGAAAATCCTACAATGTTTTGATTCACGATATTACCCATCATCCGCTTAAGGGAACTTCTCTGCACGCGGACTTTTACGCGGTGCGCATGGACAAAGAAATCCGCACCAAAGTTCTCGTAGTGTTCGTTGGCGAATCGCCAGCAGTTAAAAGCGAGGGCGGTATTTTAGTTAAGGTGCTGAAAGAAATCGAAGTGGAGGCCTTGCCTCAAAATCTTCCGCATGAATTGAAAGCCGACCTGTCCAGACTTGATACTATCCAGTCGCGGCTTTTGGTTAAAGATATTCCTTTGCCGGAGGGGGTTAAAGTACATGTTGACCCCGAAGAAGTAGTGGCGCTTGTTGAGCCCCCTCGAACCGACGAAGAACTTGCCACTGAACTTGAAGTGAAGCCAGCCGAAGGAGTAGTTGAGGTGGTTACCGAACAAGAAGTCAAACGCGCCGAAAGGGCCGCCAAGGGTGAAGCCGTTGAAGAGAAAACTGAAAAATCCGCCACCGCTTCCGCCTCTGCCAAGGCTATGGCGGACAAGAAAGCTAAGGCGGACAAGTAAGCCCGCCTAAGTTTTTGGGATGACCAGACCTAATCTGTTTTGGCATAGTAGTTCAAAAATTTACGCGGGTAAGCCAATTTTTGATATATCGACTCTGGGTCTGGAACCTGATACCATTGAAGTATGCGTCCCGGATCTATCCCCACACCAGAACGAGCACAAAAAAAAGCTGGCGCAAAGCGCAATGCTCGTTTGATGTGGTGGTCTACTTTTTTGACGCGAAAAACCCTTACTACATTGGGCGTATTTTTAATTTTTGGAGGAATTGTCAGTTACCATTCCAGTCAGGCACAGGAATTGGAGCCTGCCAAGCGAACCGAGCTTGAAAATCAACTTACGGCACTCGAGAAAGAGGCTCTTGAGCTCGACACTCATTTGCAGATGGTACTCAACGAAAAAAGAACTCTGGCCAATGAAACGGAAACTCTCAATTCGGAGGTAAGACGAAGAGAACTTGAAATAAGGCGTTTGGCTCTCGCTATCCGCAAGGCCGGCTTAGATATAAGCCAGAAGTCGGCAAGTATTACGGAGTTGTCAAGAAAGATCGGGAAAAATCGTGAGGCTCTTGCCGCGAGTCTTTTTACGCTAAATAGTTATGACCAGTCAAACGCCGTAACCATACTTTTACGTAATCGAAGTTTTTCAGATTTTTTTACGGCCCTGTTCCATATCGAAAGGGTACAAACCAATATTAAGGCGAATCTTGGCGAGTTTAAGGAAGAGCGGGAAGTTCTCGCGAAGAAAAAAAAAGAGCTTGAAGAGTTTCAGAAGGAGCAACAGGAATTGAGTTCTCTGCAGGAGGTAGAGCGTCGGCTTCTCGCACAAAAAAAGAAGGAGAAAGATGAGCTCTTGCGCCTAACTAAAGGAAAGGAGGCCATATTCCAGCAATTACTGCAATCAAAAAAGAGGGATATTGCCACTTTAAAAACCCAACTCTTTTATCTTGAAAAAACCGGAATTACTGCCGAGGAGGCGGTGCGGCTCGCGACCATTGCGGCCAATCGCGCCGGCATTCGTCCCGCGTTTCTTCTGGCACTCCTTGAGGTTGAAACCGGAAAGCAATTTGAAGATGGAGTTATTAGTGTTGGCACAAACCTCGGGACAGGAAATTGGAAAAGAGATCTTTATGATTGCTATATAAATTTGGGTAAACGAAGCAGTGCGGAGGCGGAGAAAAGTGCATTCTTTCAGATAACCGGCAAGCTCGGCCTTGATCCGGATAAAATGCCGGTGTCACGCCGGCCTAATTACGGATGCGGAGGGGCCATGGGGCCGGCGCAGTTTATACCGACGACTTGGCTTCGTTTCGAAAATAAAGTGGCCGATCTTACCGGCCACAATCCTCCCAGCCCGTGGGACGTAGAAGACGCTTTTACGGCTTCAGCCGTTTTTCTCGCGCAGTCGGGTGCTTCGTTAAAGACTACGGCCGGAGAAATTCGCGCGGCAAAAACTTATATTTCCGGCAATCCCAGATGTACTCGTTATATATGTAATTCGTACTCGAACCGTATCATTTCACTAGCGCGGGATATTGACAGAATTTTGTAGTTGGTATAAATTTGGTTGAGCTTCTTGGGGGTTTAGGATGCAGACTCATGCCGTGGTAACAGTAAGTCGGGCTGGTAAAGGAAAAAAGACTTTCAAAAACGGTAAGAACGCGGCGTTAGAGCGTAGTGTGCATATCATTTGCAATATGCACCGCCAGTATCTCGGAGTTGCAAAACCCAGACGTAATTGCGGAAGTTGCTTACTCCTTTTTATTTTGAAAAACCAGCATGGTCCCCATGCAGACCGACTTCTTGGGTCGCTAAACCCATATGCCTATCTTTTGGGTTCTGTGGACTTAGAAGATGCGTGCTCGGGTCTTAAGATCAGACCATATTAAATTGACTCCTCTACAGAGGAGATTTATTTTTTAGAAAGTGACTCAATAATCTCCTCAATATTACCTTCCATTAAAGAGGGTATATTATGCCAAGACTCTTTAATGCGATGATCAGTGATTCGGTCCTGGGGAAAATTATAAGTTCTTATTTTTTCTGATCTGTCGCCAGTACCTATTTGCTGTTTTCTTTCCGAAGACATTTTTTTTTGTTCCTCTTCCATTTTTATAATTAAGAGCTTTGAGCGAAGTATTTCCATGGCCCGTTCGCGGTTTTTTTGCTGGGAACGTGATTCCTGCGAGCGCACGGCTATACCGCTTGGTTTGTGAATTATACGTACGGCGGTTTCCACTTTATTGACGTTTTGGCCACCGGCCCCGCCCGAACGGGAAAATTCCATTTCAATATCCTGCGGTTTTATTTCAATATCGATTTCTCGCGCTTTGGGAAGTACGGCAACTGATGCTGTGGAAGTGTGGATCCGTCCTGACTTTTCGGTTTCGGGGATGCGCTGAACCCGATGGACTCCCGACTCCCAAGCAAGGGCTCGATATGCGCCCTGGCCACTAATTTCAAAAATAACTTCTTTGTATCCGCCAAGGTCGCTTTTAGACTCGTCAATTACCGCGACTTTCCATTCTTTTTTGGAGGCAAATCTTGTGTACATTTGAAAAAGTTCCTGGGCAAAAAGAGAGGCCTCGACACCTCCGGCGCCGGCGCGTATCTCCATAATCACGTCATGAGATTCACTTCCCCGATCTTTAACGCGCTCCGCGGCCTTCAATTCTTTCTCTATCCTTCCGTACTCCAAACTAAACTCCTTTGTTTTTTGCGGATCACGAAGAACTTCGGGGTCAGCGAGTTTGGATTCTAGTTCTGTTTTTTTCTCCCGGAGTTCTTTGATGGTCATTTTTGTTTAGAAACAATCGTAAACGCCACTTGTTATGCAACGATAAACGCAATTGCGTCTAATTTTGCGTATAAGTGGCGTCTAATTTTGCCTCTAATATTTCTTTTTCGCCAATCTTCTCTTGAATTTCTCCACTTTGCCGGCGGTATCCGTGATTCTTTTACTGCCGGTATAGAAAGGATGGCATTTTGAGCAAATTTCAATTTCAAGCTTCTCTTTAGTCGAGCCCACTGTAAATTTATTTCCGCAGGCGCACTCAATTTTGGCCTGGTAATATTTCGGATGTATATCGGTTTTCATACATATTATGTTAGCATAATTGAGCTACTTGCGCAATACCGGCTTTTTTGGTATATTTGTCCTTATGAACGAAGTGGTTTTAGATAATGATTTGACTGGCTTGCTACCCGTAGTCGATCCGGAGATAGAAGAGATGGCCAAAGCCGGAATCCATTTGGGCCACGCCAAGTCTAAAAATCATCCGGCCATGAAGCCGTATATTTTTGGAGTACGAAATACGATTTCCATTATTGATTTGACCAAAACCAAAGAGAAGTTTGCGGTAGCGCGAGAATTTCTGAAGGGAATTGCCGCCAAGGGGGGCATGGTGCTTTTGGCAGGTACTCGTCCGGCGGCCAGAAAAGCAATTTTGGAAGTAGCCGAGAAAACCAAAATGCCGTACTATACGGAGCGCTGGATCGGAGGAACTTTGACAAATTTCAAGGTCATATCCAAGCGGGTGGAGTATTTGGAGCGATTGGAGAAAGAAAGAGCTACGGGGGACTTTGCAAAGTACACCAAGAAAGAGCGAATGAAAAAGGAAGAGGAAATCGAAAAGCTTCGCAAAAATTTTGAAGGGATCAGAGTTCTCAAGCGCTTGCCGGACGCGGTATTTGTCGTAGATATAACCGAAGACACGACAGCGGTTGCTGAAGCGCGCCGTATGAAAATTCCGGTAGTCGCCCTGGTTGACACAAATTCCAACGCCGAACTTATAGATTATCCGATTCCTTCCAATGATGACGCTCTTCCCGCGGTAAGATATATGGTGGGCAGAGTCGGGTCAGCGATAGAGGAGGGGTTGAAACAGAAAGAAACGCAAAGCACGGAGGCAGAAGTAAGGTAAACAATCTCTAATCTCGAAACTCTAATCTCTAAATAAGTTCAAAACTCAAATTTCAAAATACTTTATAAATTTGAAGTTAGAGATTAGAAATTAGGATTTAGAAATTCAGTCTGTAATGATTTCAACCGAACAAATAAAAGAGCTCCGGGAAAAAACCGGAGCCGGAATTGCCGATATTAAGAAGGCCCTAGAAGAGAGTGGTGGAGACATAAGCAAGGCACTGGGCGCGATTGAAAGTCGGTTGGGAGGAGTGGCAGCCAAAAAAGCCGGACGCGAGACTAAAGCCGGCCTTGTTGAATCTTATATCCACGGCAATGGAAAAATAGGAGTCCTTATAGAACTTCTTTGCGAAACTGATTTTGTCGCGAGAACCTTTGACTTCAAAAATCTTGCTCATGAGCTCTCCATGCAAATTGCGGCAGTGGCGCCCCAAGATGCGGAAGCTCTGCTAGCCGCACCGTTTATCAAGGATCAGAATAAAACGGTTAAGGATGTGCTAAACGAAGCTGTTGGAAAATTTGGCGAGAATATACAAATCGGAAAATTTTCTCGTATTGAACTGTAAAGGGCTTGGCCTCCGACGTAACGTCGGAGCCGCCAAACTGCGAAATGCTTAAATTTAAACAACATCGGCATGTTAATTGATTTAACTCTTTTTGTAGTTTTTGTCGCGAGTACGTTTGTACTCTGGTATCGGGTTTCTTTGAAAATTCCGCAGGTTATTGCGATTCCCGATCAGGTGATCACCGAGCGTTTGCACGAGGATTCCGCGAAGGCGAGGTTGTTTATTCTGCAACTCAAGACTTATTACCGCGAGGGTCAGTACAAGCCATATCTTTGGAACTTCTTGCTGAAAAGTCTTTATCGCCTGCATCTGGTTCTCTTAAAGACTGACAATGTCGTGGTATCATATCTAAAGAGTGT
>CAYJWH010000022.1:0-10217 GCA_964373875.1 uncultured Candidatus Saccharibacteria bacterium
GGTGGCACCGGTGGTGGATATGGAACCGCAAATGCAGCAACTGCGGGCGGAGCAGGGGGTATTGGAGGACCAGGTCATGGGAGTGGAGGGGGCACTCATGGCGTAGCTGGTTCTGCGGGTTCTGTAGGAACAACCGCGGGGACAAATGGTGTAGCCAATCTTTCCACGATATTCCTGGGCGGCGGAGGCGGTGGCGCTGCTGGCGGTGGCGGCGGAGGTGGAGGAGCAGGAAGACTAAATGCGGCAGGTGGTGCTGGTGGCGCGGGAGCAGCAGGAGGTGCAGGAGGAGCCGGTGGCGGCATTATATTTATTGAAACCCAGACACTTTCAAATAGCGGAACGATTCGCGCAAATGGCGCGGCGGGTTCGAGTGGAAGCACTGGCACAGCAGGAAGCGCTGGGGTAGACGGGCCTGATGATGATGGTGGCGGCGGAGGAGGCGGTGGTGCTGGAGGAGGTGGCGGTGGAGGCAGTGGAGGTTCGGTGCACATTAAAGCCGCAACAATTACGGCCGGTACTCTTACCGCAAGCGGTGGTTCTGCGGGAAGCGCGGGTAATGGCGGAAATGGAGGAGCGGGGACAGCTAATACTGCTGGCGGTGGCGGTGGCGGCGCGGGTGCGACCGGTGGTTCGGCAGGCTCTGGACACACTAACGTACTCCAGTCCCCAACTACAGCAGCAGCTGGAGCATCAAGCGTTTCCGCCGGCTCCGCCGGTGGCGACGGCCGCATCCGTGTAGACTCTGCTTCAGGATCCGGTGTTACCACCACTCCTTCAGCCAACCAGAATGTATATTCCGCAACCACCGGAAACTCTTATGGCACCTTCTACATAGGTGCGGCCAACACCTTCTCTGCTGACATCGCCGAATATTATCCAACTTCAGATCAAAGCATTTCAGCCGGGGATGTGGTTACCATCATCAAAGACGGTGGAGGGTATTCTCTGAAAAAAGCAAGTATTCAAGACACTACTCCGGCCATTGGCATCATCTCCACTCGCCCGGGCTTAATATTGGGAGGAGGTGAGGACTCAAAAACCAGTGAACGACTAGTGGCCCTTGCCGGTAGAGTTCCTGTCAAAGTCACTAACGAAAACGGCCCAATTGTTTTGGGAAATTATCTCTCTCCTTCCTCTCTTGCCGGATACGCCATGAAAACTCCTCCTCCCGGAACCAAAGCCGACATTATTGCCATGGCCTTGGAAGATTTTGACGGAGAGCAAGGTACCGTAATGGCTTTTGTGTATCTTGCTCCGCAGAAACTTGATTCAGAACTTACGAAGTCGGACTTCGTAAGTGGAAGTCCGACTTCAAACGGATGGAGCGTTGACCAAACCTCCGGCAAAGTGAATGTCAATTTCTTCGGCGACCTCAACCTCAACGGCAACTCCATATTGAATGTTTACAAAATCATCGGCATGGACGGGAAGTGGTCATTGGATGAAACCGGAAAATTGGTAGTGAAAGAAATAGAGACGGAAAAACTCAAGATAACTTCTCCAAGCGGATTTACTATTTTTGATGAAGACACGAAGCAACCGGTTTGCGTAAAGTCAAAAAATCTAGCAATTACTTTAGTGGCAGGCGAATGCGGTGCGCCGGCAAACAGTTCATCAGCGAGTGAACCTACTAATTCAATTGAAACTATAACTTCGATAGAAATCGTCTCCTCTACAATCGCAACAACTACCCCCTGATGACTCACGTTTTAAAAGTTACAAACGCCACGCTATAGCGTGGCGTTTGTAACTAGGGCAAAGTTCTTTCGGGGGCATAAAAAGTTACAAATAACAAGCTATAGCTTGTTATTTGTAACTTTGGGAAAGTTTGTTATTATAGATAATATGCCGGCAAAAGGTAAAGGGGAAATACAGCAGAAAGTTTTACTGCTTCTTATGGGCGGACTTGCGCTTGGACTTTCCAGTTCTCCAGCTCGTTATTTTAGAATTCTCAAAATGGTTGGTAAAGAATGGAAAGATATTGAAAGGAGAGTCCTGCATCGGGCGATCCAGTCGCTATATCAGTCCAAGCTGGTTACTTGTAAGGAAAATAGCGACGGATCTACCTCATTAGTCCTTAGTAAAGAAGGGGAAAAAGAGGTCTTGACCTATCAATTAGAGAAGATGAAAATCCCAAAATCTGAAAAATGGGACCGGAAATGGCGTATCGCGATTTTTGATATTCCCGAATATCTAAAAAAGACGCGTGACATTCTGAGGATTCGTTTAAAGCAGATAGGAATGATCGAGCTGCAGAAAAGCGTATTTGTGCACCCCTACCCGTGTGATAAAGAAATTGAGTATTTGACAGAATTTTATGAAGTTAGGCCGCATATTCGCTTTATCCTAGCGGAGTCAGTGGATAACGAACTACATCTAAAGCATAAATTTAATCTTCTTTAGTTATTTCAGATTTTTGTTGTGAAGTTACAAACGCCACGCTATAGCGTGGCGTTTGTAACTTTTAAAAATATCATTTTTAAGGGCTTTTCTTCCAGATATTTTTCATTTATAATATATTTTGTCTATGCATTTAGAGAAGATTGAATTATCAGGGTTTAAGTCGTTCGCGAAAGCGACGGCTTTAGAATTTCCCTCAAAAGTTACGGCTATTGTAGGGCCGAATGGCTCGGGCAAGTCCAATATTGCCGAGGGAATTCGCTGGGTTTTGGGGGAGCAGTCGATGAAGTCTCTCCGCGGGAAAAGGGGAGAAGATTTGATTTGGAACGGCTCTCCCCAAATACCGCGAATAGGCAAAGCGTCGGTGGCGCTTATTTTTAATAATGCGGACAAGAGAATTCCCTTGAATTTTGACGAAGTAGTTATTGGCAGAAAGATTTTTCGAGACGGTCTGAATGAGTACTATATAAATAACTCGCAAGTGCGGCTAAAAGACGTGGTCGAACTTATGGCGAGGATCGGCCTCGGCGAGACAAAACACAATATTATCGGCCAAGGGGAAGTCGACAAAATTATTCTCGCTACCCCGAAGGAGAGGCGCGAAATGCTTGAGGAGGCCCTAGGGCTCCGTATCTATCGGCTCAAAAAAAATGAGACTGAAAGAAAACTTGATGCCACCGAACGAAATATGTCTCAAGTGGAGGGCCTTGTAAGAGAAATTGCTCCGCATCTTAAGTTTTTAAAAGTGCAAGCCCAAAAAGCCGAGGCACGCGGATCGGTGGAACTTGAGCTCAAAGAGTTTCAAAAGGCCTATTTTGCCAAGGAGGCCAAAGAAATTAAAGACGGATACAAGAGTCTCGCGGATCAATCCGAACCGTTTCGTAAAAAACAGTTTGAGGTAAAGAGGGAAGCTGAAAAACTTCTTAAAGAAATTGTGGACACGGAAAAATTGCTTGCCGAAGATTTGGCTCAAAGCGGGGAAGAGAAAAAACTGACCGAAGTTGAAGCCCAGCGACGGGAACTTGAGCGCGAAATTGGGCGGCTAGAAGGACGCATTGAAGTGGAGCGCCAAATCGCGTCTCAACCGAGAGTGCGGGCAGTAGATACAGGATACATACAGAACGAAATTCGGGAGGTACTGGCTGAGATACGCTCAATTCTTCAGGAAGAAGATCGCGCGGAAATTATAAAATCGCATCTGTATGTACTCGTGGAGGATTTGGAAAGTCTGTTAAACGAAATCCAGAAAGGAACTACGGAAGAAAAAAGAGGAGCAGAAGAAAGCGTTATTGT
The DNA here is from genome assembly GCA_964373875.1 of uncultured Candidatus Saccharibacteria bacterium. GTDB lineage: Bacteria > Patescibacteriota > Minisyncoccia > Sungbacterales > HO2-52-23 > CAYJWH01. The sequence goes on from CAYJWH010000022.1 coordinate 3,694, forward strand.
TCGGGAGTTGGAAAAAACCGTGCAAGGACTTCATCAGGAACTTGTCAAAACCGCGAAGGAAATTGAAAAACTTGAGTCGGTCCGGGTAAGTTTTAGGGAAAAGTCCAAAGCCCTTCAGCAAAAAGTTCGCGAACTCGATTCAGCCCTTCGAGCCAAACAGGATGAAGATAAAGATCTTGCTCTGGAGATGCAAAGATTCAAATTTGAGGAGGAAAAGCTAGAAGCCCGGGAAGAAATTTTTAAAAGGGATTTCAAAGAGGCCGATTTTACGGCGGAAGATTTAAATATATCAATATTTAAAGATGACAACATTTCAGGAGAAGAGCTCAAGAAAAAAATAGATCGCCTGCGGGCAAAACTCGAAGAAATCGGGGGAATTGATGAGTTGGTAGTCAAAGAATATCAAGAAACCGAAGCGCGGCATTCTTTTTTAACGAAAGAGCTCGCGGATCTGAAACAGGCCCATGCTTCACTAAAAGAACTAATTAAGGAATTAGATAAGCATATCAAGGAAGATTTCAAAAAGGGATTTGCCAAAATAAAAGACGAATTTCACAATTATTTCCGGATTATTTTCGGCGGAGGGCGGGCCTCTTTGCAGCTCGTGGATGTACCGATTCGTGGCGGTTTTGATGAGGAGGGAATAGACCCCGTTAGAAGTCGGACGCCAGAGGCGTCCGCTGATGCGCAAGTGCATCAGACTTCTAACGGGGTAGATATAAGTATTGATTTGCCACGGAAACGGATCAAAGGACTTGCCATGCTCTCGGGCGGAGAGCGGGCTTTAACCGCCATAGCCCTCCTTTTTTCCATTACCGCGGTTAGTCCTCCGCCTTTTCTAATGCTTGATGAGACCGATGCCGCGCTGGACGAAGCCAACTCCCAGAGATACGCGGCGATTTTAAAAGAACTTGCTAAGAAAACGCAGCTTATCCTGGTGACACATAATCGCGAAACTATGAAATCCGCGGGTATTCTTTACGGAGTTACCATGGGAGATGATGGAACTTCAAAATTGTTATCACTGAAATTGGAAGAAGCGGAAGTTTATACAAGTAGATAAAAGAATTTCAACAACGGGGTTGACACCTATCTGTAAATTCGCTAGCATTAGCCCCATGCTGATGCTTAAATTCCAAAGAGTTGGAAGGAAAAACGATCCTGCTTTCCGGGTGGTAGTCAAGGAAAAACGATCCAAACCGAAGTCGGGGGAGCTCGAAATCCTAGGGTCATATCATCCCAAGACCAAACATACCGTTTTAAAGAACGAGAGAATTTTGTACTGGCTTTCCAAAGGAGCTAAATCCACGCCAACCGTTCATAACCTCCTGATAACCAAAGGGGTGATCCAGGGGAAGAAAGTACCAACTTAGAGAGTTGCATTGGTTGCAATTTTTAATAGAATACGTATAATAGATACAAGATAAAACAGAAAGGTCGAGATTCTAGAATTGCGAAAAAGACATTATGGCCAAATACCAAGATCAAGAGTTTCTTGACTACGTAGTCAAGGCACTCGTTGACACCCCTGACGCGGTGAAAACCGAGCGCAAAGTAGACGAGATGGGAGTACTTTTGACCCTCACCGTCGATCCTGCAGATATGGGTAAAATCATCGGCCGCGCCGGACAGACTGCCAAAGCCATTCGGTCTCTGCTTCGAGTAGTGGGCATCAAAAACAACGCCCGCGTAAACTTGAAGATTGAGGAGCCGGAAGGAGGACGTGGTCCCCGCCCGCACCGATCGGAAGTCGACGAGGTAGTGGAAGATTTGAGACTCTAACCCGGTATATCAACTTCGGCAGTTTATAGTGCTGCCAAGGTATAGCTGGCGAGATGATGCTGGAGTCGCAAGTGAATGTTCACTTGTCCCAGATACAAAAAAGGCAGCAGCCGAAGTTGTATTACTGGGTCTAAAATTAGATTTCAATCCTTCGACAGGCTCAGGATAGATATAGTGAGCTTGTCGAACCAAAAACTAAAATCCGCAGTTAAATGCGGTTTTTAGTTGGTAAAATAGCGTCTGCGGATGTAAAATATAAATATGCGTTTTGATATTATTACAATATTTCCCCGTATCTTTGATTCGTATTTCAACCAGTCAATAATCAAACGAGCACAAGCAAAAAAGCTTGTGGATATTCACATACATGATTTACGCAAATTTACCCGAGATAGGCATAAAAAAGTTGATGACAGGCCTTATGGCGGAGGGCCGGGGATGGTTTTGCAGATCGAGCCGCTCGCGAGAGCTATCGACTCGATTCTCAAAGATAAAAGTAAAAAGACCCCGCACCAGAACAAGTTCGATACGGGGCAAGTAAAAGATAACCCAAAAATTATTCTCTTCACCGCAGGCGGGAAACAATTTGCTTCGAAGATGGCACGGGAATGGGTAAAAAAATATGACAGGATAATTATGATAGCCGGACACTACGAAGGTATTGATGCGCGTGTAATAAACGTCATTAGAAATTGGAAATTAGAAATTGTGGAATTATCGGTGGGTCCCTACGTCCTGACCGGCGGAGAGATTCCGGCAATGATAGTGGTTGATGCTGTATCGCGCCACATCAAAGGAGTTTTGGGCAAACACGAGTCGCTTGAAGAAAAGCGTCACGGCATAGGAGTTCCTACGTACACACGACCAGAAGAATTCAGGTGGCGGGGCAAAATCTACCATGTCCCTAAAGTTTTACTTACAGGAAATCACAAAAAAATAGAGGAGTGGCGAAAGAGAAATAAATAGCTGACCCCACACATAACTTTTGCCGTGCTCTGCACAAAGCAAATTGCAAAAGTTATGTGTGGGGTTGACAAATACGGTTAGCTCCGATAGCGTTGGGGCAGTATTTTGAATTGAGGCAAGTATGAAGACACCGTCATTCTACCGCCCTTTCCTCGTATTTACACTTGGTCTTTTGGCCCTTTCCCCGTTTACGGTTAATGCCCAAGAAACTCCAACGGAGGCAGTAACCGGAACGATCGAAAGACTTCAGAAAATAGTTGAGGGCACCGACCTTACTCAGGAAAAACGTTCTGAAACATTGAGTGCTATTGTATTCGAGCGACTTGACCTTGAGCGCTTAACCGGTTTGATTCTGAAGCCGTACAAAGGGAAAGACAAAGAAGAAAATCTTGAAGCATTTCGCGCTCTGTATAAGGAGTACATGGAAGTAGTTTGGCTGAAGGGGGTTGAGAAGCTCCGTGGGACGAAGACAATGGTTACCAAGGACGTGCGATCTGAAGACGGTCAGGCAACAGTAACGGCCAAGATTTATTTCAAAGACGGCGATGACATAACGGTATCCTTTTTTCTAAACCATACGGGTGGGACTTGGAAAGTGTTTGACATTTATTTTGGGATTAGCACATTCTCTCGGCTCGAGTATGCTAGCTTTGGCGATCGAATACTTCGAGACAGGGGAATGGCTGGTATGCTTGAAGAGATGAGAAAAAAAATGCGAGAAATTCAGAAATAACGCGTAAAACAAAAGACCGTAGAAATACGGTTTATTTTTATGCCGGTGAGGGCGCTCTTTCTATTTCATGACATCAAAATTATAATAATATCAATGGCCAATCCAGAAAAATTTTATTTGAAAATCGGATCGGCAAAAGACCTTTCCGATCCCGGGCAAAAAATGCTTTACCGGCTGCTGGAAATGTTGCCGGGCTTGCTTGTCTGGAGTACTTTCGGCGTACTGATCTTTGGTTCGATTTTCTCTCCCTTTGCGACTGTTACTTTTATCATTCTCTTTGATCTTTACTGGTTTTTGAAAACGGTTTATCTGACTTGGCATCTGCGGGTGAGTTTTAGAAATTTGCGACAGCAGGAAAAAATTGATTGGGTTAAACAATTGGATGGACTGGATTTATCCGGGCATCAGCTTGGAATTCGGAATTGGCGGGAAGACGTTTGGCATTTGATTATTCTCCCCTTTTATGGTGAAGGGTATGAGATCATAAAAAATACCTGTGAGGGTTTGGTTCATTCCAATTTTTCAAAAGAACGTTTAATAGTTGTTTTGAGCGGGGAGAGACGGGCGGGTCTGGAAGCCGAAGAAATAGGCCGCAGGATTGAGTCAGAATTTGGACCGAAATTTGGAAAATTTCTTTTCACGATTCATGAAGATCGGCCCGGAGAGCTTGCCGGCAAGGGAGCCAATGAAACCTGGGCCGCGCGCAGGGCCAAAGAGAAAATCATAGACGCCGAAAATATACCTTACGAGAAAGTGATAGTGTCGGTATTTGATATAGATACTATTGCCTCGGCAAATTATTTAACGCGGCTCACTTTTGCGTACCTCACCGTGAAAAAACCATTGCGTACCTCTTTTCAACCGGTGCCTCTTTTTATAAATAACATTTGGGAAGCGTCGGCAGTATCAAGGGTCATGGCTTTTTCTTCAAGTTTTTGGCATTTGATGAATCAGATGCGCCCGGAGAGGCTGGTTTCTTTTTCCTCGCACGCTTTTCCTTTTAAGTCTCTTGTAGAAATGGATTTTTGGCAGGTAAACGTAGTGTCCGAGGATTCACGTATTTTTTGGCAGGGTCTTTTGACCTTTGACGGCGATTGGCGGGTGGAGCCGCTTTTGGCCCTCGTATCTATGGACGCGAATGTGGCGGAAAATTTTCCAAGCACCTTGAAAAATATTTATTTGCAGCAGCGGCGCTGGGCTTATGGGGCTGCCGACACCCCTTATTTTCTTTTCGGATTTGTGCATAATAAAAAAATTCCTCTGGGAACCAAGGTTTATTGGACTTTCAATATGTTGGAATCTTTTTGGGGATGGGCGACAAATTCCGTTATAATTTTTGTATCCGGGTGGCTACCGGTGCTTTTGGGAGGAAGTCTTTTTGGGACTACTGTCCTTGCCTACAATATACCCCGTCTAACCCAATGGATTATGAGTATTGCCATGTTTGGAATTATCACCTCTATTTATCTGACTCTTAAATTTCTTCCGCCCAAACCCTTAACCGTCGGCCGCCATCGGTATCTCTTTATGGTGCTTCAGTGGGTAATGGTGCCGGTAACCCTGGTCTTTAACTCGCTTCCGGCAATTGAGGCGCAAACCCGCCTTATGATCGGAAAGTACCTCGGCTTCTGGCCGACGCCGAAAATCCGCAAGGGGATACAAAAAGTGATTTTTGAGAGAAAAGAGGCCTAAACCATCCGATTTGCTGTATACTGGAAGGGATGAATAAGGACTTCTTTTTTGGGGCCTCGACATCCGGTCATCAGGTCGAAGGAGAAAACAAAAACGATTGGACGGAGTGGGAAAGGCAAATAGCCAAGAGCAAATCGCAAGCGGCACGGGAGAAAAGCTGGCCCGATTATATTTTGAGGAGCTATCCCAATCCTCTGCAGGAAGAAAACTACATTTCGGGAAGGGCATGCGACCACTATAATCGCTTCCGGGAAGATTTTGGCATTGCTAAATCCCTGGGCCATAATGCCCACCGGCTTTCCATAGAGTGGTCAAGGATTGAGCCCGAGGAGGGGAAATTCGACCAGAAAGAAATCGAGCATTATCGTGAAGCGATAAGGGCGCTGCGCGAGCTTGGCATGGAGCCCTTTGTGACGCTTTGGCATTGGACGCTGCCCCCATGGGTCGCTAAAAAAAGCAGATTCGAAAATAGAGGGACTGCGGATTTTTTTGTCCGGTACTGCGAAAAAATCGCCGGAGAACTTAAGAACGATGTGATTTATTTTGTTACGCTCAACGAGCCGACTCTCTGGGCAAGCAACGCATATCGCATCGGAATCTTCCCGCCGCAAAAGAAAAATATCTTTACTGCTTATCGGGTGGTGCGAAATCTTATACTCGCGCACCGAGCTGCCTATAAAAAGCTCAAAGCTATCAATCCCAATTTTCAGATTGGCATTTCGCAAAATATCGGGTGGTTTAATTTGGCTCTCTTGCGTCCAGCCTACTATTTCGTGATGTTTTACTTCCTGAAAAATATCGTGAACGAAAGCGATTTTATCGGGCTTGACTATTATCGCCGGATCCCGTTTTTAAAAAAATCACATGCGGACTCGGACATCGGCTGGGAGATCTATTCGAGAGGAATCTTTTTTGTATTGAAAGAACTGTGGCAGAGGTTTAAAAAGCCGCTTTTTGTCCTGGAAAATGGCGTCGCGGATGCAAGGGACCGCCTGCGGCCAACTTTCATTCAAGAGCATCTGTATTGGGTAAGCGAGGCGATAATATCCGGTGTGGACGTGCGAGGCTATTTTCACTGGTCGCTTCTTGATAATTTCGAGTGGGAAAAGGGCTTCTGGCCGCGGTTTGGGCTCGTAGAGGTGGATTATATGACCTTAAGGCGTACTATCAGGAAAAGCGCTTATGCGTATGCCGAAATTATCAGGAAGAATGAAGTGATGTGACGGAAGGTCATATAATTGGTTCGCTCGGCAAAAATAAAAACAAGTTTTTGCTTTGTGCCTCGCTGCCAATTATAAAACAATGGGGAGAAAAATCAGGCAAAGCGCATACGAATATATGCGCCTTATCC
>CAYJWH010000023.1:0-10056 GCA_964373875.1 uncultured Candidatus Saccharibacteria bacterium
GAACCGGCGACAACCGCAACTACGGAAATAACAACTACTTCAGAAATTACCCCTTTAACAACGGCGACGAGCACAAGTCCACAGAGTTGCATCTCATGTTCAAGAGTGTTAATATTTGAGTATGACTACAAAAACAATTGCACGCGCAATCTCAAAAAGAAAACCGGCGATTATCAAAGAAAACGGCGCGCCACGCTTTGTGGTTTTAGATTGGGACACATATCGTAACTGGAAGGAAATGCGAGAGGATATGGAAGACCATATTCGATTTGAAATTGCCGAACGGGAATCACGGGGAGAAAAAAGATATACCCTTGCCGAGGTTAAAAAGAAATATCGCCTTCCGTAATGTTTCGATTTGGCCGGTGGCGTGTTTTGTTTACTTTAAAAGATGGAGAAGTAGAGGTGGCCGATATTTTTTTAAAAAAGGAACGAGGCGACTATCGTCGCAGGAGCTAGAATAAATGTGTTTTATTATTAATATAAATTATTTAGTTACTTATGGAAAACCTATCACAACGTTTTAATATCGCGTCGAAGACTATCTTATATGTATTCGCGGCACTAATCCCGCTTTGGTTCGTACCACTCTCCATACCGGTGGAATTTGGACGGGAAGTGGTTTTTGCGGTACTCGCGGCGATAGTATTGATACTTCAGCTTCTTATCATATTGCGATCCGGCGAATTGAGCTTTACCCGCTCGCCCGTACTCTATAGCGCCGGACTGCTTTTATTGATTTATTCGTTCAGTACTTTTTTCTCCAAATCTTCTTACCTTTCTTTATTCTTTGCCGATGCCTCGGCCGAGAAACTCTCCACCCTTATCTTGGGAATAGCGCTTTTGCTTCTGACTTCAACCATTTTCAGGTCGCTCAAAGAAGTTGGGATTTTTGTATTTATTTTGGTTGTTGCCGGAGGATTTTCGGCACTGATAACCCTAGTTGGAGCTTTTGGTATGATGCCGCAGATAATTAGCAAGTGGTTACCCGTAACTAACGCAGTGGGGACCATAAACGGCTTGGGTCTTTTCTATTTGACCCTGTTTATGATTAATATAGGTCTTCTTTTCTCCGGAGCGTTTGAGTGGCTAAAAACTTGGACAAAAGCAATGCTTGCCATTTGCTCTATGCTTTTCTTTGCCGTATTGCTTGCCATAAATTTCCAAACAGCATGGATTGTTTTGGTAGGATCTTCCATACTTCTTTTCGGACTTATATTTAATAACCGAGTTACCAGTAATCAGTTACCGGCAACTAATTTTAGCTGGCGGCATTGGACGGTGCTGGCCTTCATTGTATTCGCGGTGGTAATGCTCATGATCCGCACCCCTATTCTTCCCGTATCCATACCGGTTGAAGTGAACCCGTCGATGCGCGCGACTTTCAGCATTGCTAGGTCGGTATTTGGAGAGGGCGTGGATAGAGTCCTGCTTGGGTCCGGCCCCGGAACTTTTGGAATTGACTGGAATCTTTATAAAGATTCTTCTATAAATCAGACCATATTCTGGAGCATAAAATTCGGGCAGGGATATTCGTGGGTTGCAACTCTTCTTGCGACCTCCGGTATTTTGGGGCTTCTGGCCTTTCTTGGATTTATCGGCGCGTCCTTATTCGTATTTTTGCGTCGTCTGCTTTTTTCCGAAGAAGATATGGTGTTGGAGCGGGCTTTATTTTTGGGAATAGTTTCGCTCATTATTACCGCCTTTCTCTATCCGGCAAATTTCACTCTTGTTGTTCTCTTATTTTCACTAATGGGGCTTTTATCAGCGCTAATGGGAGAACCCTCCTCTGCTAAAGCTTCGGAGGGCGGGCGCGGAGAAATTGGATTGTGGAAAGGATTTTGGAGTGTAGTCAGGCAGGAAGTAAAATTTGAAAGTCCCTGGGCGCTTTTTACCACCTCACTCGTGTCTATTTTTTTCGTGTCTCTCGCGGTGGCGACACTTTATCTTGAAGTCACGAAGGCGCGCGCGGCCTTTGCCTTTACTGCGGCGCAGCAGTCGATTAGTCGTGGAAATATTGCAGAGACGATAACAAATATTGAGCGTGCTCTGCGACTCGATTCCAAAAATCCGCAGTATCACCAGGCGTTGGCGCTGGCCCGTATTGATCAGTTGAGAGAAGTGATCGCGCGCGCCGGACGTGGGGAGAACGTACAGCAGGAGTTTCAGTCGGCGGTTTCGGTCGCGATCCAAAATAGCCAGGCCGCGGTAATTCTTTATCCGGAAGAAGCCGTCTTTTGGAGGATACAAGGCGCTATATATGAGACGATTATTCCCTTCATTGCCGGATCGGAACGTTTTGCTTTTGACAGTTACCAGAAAGCCGCGGAACTTGATCCCCGAAATCCCGTAATATTTACGGATCTTGGACGGGCCTATATGGTTTTTGCCGAAAGAACGCAAATACTCATAAACCAAGGCCAAGGCGAACGCAAAATCTTGGAGCAGGTACGGGATCAAGCGCTTACCGAGGCGCAAAGCGCGTTCCAAAAGGCCGTCGAGGTTAAATCCGATTTTGCCGGCGCCCATTTTCTTTTGGCGCAGGCGGCCGTGCGCAGGGGAGATATAAAGTCGGCGATCTCCAGTGTCGAGGCGGCAAAGCTTGGCGCTCCGCTTGATATCGGTATTGCATTCCAGCTCGGACTTCTTTACTATCAAACCGAAAGTTTGCGCAGTGCCGAGCAAGAATTTTTGCGGGCAATTTCTATTAACGAAAATTATTCAAACGCGCGCTACTTTCTTGGATTGATTTATGACCGAAGAGGGCAGAAGACAAAAGCGCTTGAACAGTTTGAACGCATAAAAGTGTTTAATCCCGAAAATCAAGAACTAAATACTATTATTAAAAATATTAAGGCCGGAAAGCCGGCTTTGGCTAGCATAGCTCCGCCTCCGCCTGAAAAGAGAAGAGATACGCCGGTACAATAAAACATATAGAACTAGAGAAACACAAAACACAAACAAATGAGGTTTAACTTAATCAATGGAGAGATCGGCAATGTTCACTCCGCGGCGCTACTTCTCGGCGCCGCGGGGCTTTTTTCGAGGGTTCTTGGAGTATTTCGCGATCGCCTGCTTGCCGGGCTTTTTGGGGCGGGGAGAGAGCTCGATATTTATTATATCGCCTTTCAAATACCGGACTTGGTTAGTCTGGTTCTGATCCTGGGGGCGGGATCGGCGGCGATTTTGCCGATTTTTCAAGACGCCTTGGCCAAAAACCAGAAAGAGGCCCATCGGTTAATCAGTCATCTGGTGACTCTATTTCTTGCCGTGTCCATCGGAGTGGCTGTAATTTTTTTCTTCCTGACCCCGCTCCTGATTCATTTTATAGCACCCGGTTTTTCTCCGGAGGAAAAAAACTTTGCTTCTACTCTCACGAAAATTATGCTGGTCTCCCCGATTCTTTTGGGTCTTTCCAGTATTTTCTCCGCGGTACTCCAGTCGTTTCAGAGATTTTTGGCGTTTGCTCTGGCCCCCGTGCTTTATAACCTTGGTATTATAGCCGGTATAATTTTTCTTGTTCCTTTTCTTGGCTTCATGGGACTTGCTTTGGGAGTCGTCGCCGGAGCGTTTTTACATCTTTTAATACAATTTCAGCCATTGGTGAGCTTGGGGTTTGCACCAAGGATTATACTGCACCTTTTTAAAGACACCCTTACCCAGTTTTTTCAAGGTCCGGTCGCCCAAGTTTTCCGGCTTTCATTTCCAAGGTTCTTAAGTCTTTCCGTAACTCAAATAACTTTGATAATTTTGGTGGCGCTCGGATCTACACTGGAAGCCGGGAGTATTGCCGTATTTAAGCTTGCCAATAATCTTTTTTTCGTGCCGATAGGAATTTTTGGCGTAAGTTACGCGATTGCCATTTTCCCAAAACTCTCCGGCGCCTACATTAAAAAAGACGCTAAATTATTTTTTCTGGAACTTTTTTTAGGTCTCAAGTCGATTCTTTTCTGGATAGTGCCAAGCGCCGTGCTTTTTATTGTTCTTCGCGCGCACATTGTGCGAGTGGCGCTCGGAACGGGTGCTTTTTCTTGGGAAGATACCCGGCTTTCCGCCGCGGTCCTCGGTATTTTAGCAGTCGCTATGTTTGCCGAAGGAATAGCCTCGCTTCTTATTAAAGGATTTTACGCTCTGGAAAATACCTGGAGGCCCCTTTTTATAAATATCGCTTCGGCTCTGGTTTCCATAGGTACCGCTTGGTTTCTCACCAAAGCTCTTGCGGAGCACACGGCGTTTCGCGCGATTTTGACGGACATTTTTCGCGTCTCCGACCTTCCTAATCCGGAGGTACTCGGCCTTGCCCTTGGTTTCTCATTGGGGACCGTTATAAATGTATTAGTTCTTTATGGAGTTTTACGACGACTTGCCGAAAAAACTTTTGAAGTGCGTGAGCATTTTCCATTTTTGACGATAGTAAAAATTGTTGCCGCGGCACTCGCCGGCGGGGTAGTCGCCTACGCGGTGCGGGTAAGTTTTTCCGAAACTTTACCGCTTATCACTTTTGCGCAAGTTCTGGTTCAAGGAACTTTAGCTAGTTTTGTCGGCTTTGCCGTATATTTTCTGGCCTTATTACTTTTGCGAAACGAAGAGATGTATTCGGTCATGCAATCGCTCCGGCGTGTATTTTTCGGGCGCAAGGTTCTTCCACCCCATTGGGACGGAGAGGAAATACAGCGTCACATGCATGGGTAGCTTTAGCAGTTGATTAAATAATGTATAGAGGCTAAACCTCCATAGTGGTCACTATCGAGGTTTAGCCTCGATAGTATGGAGAATATTCGAAATTTTGTGATAATCGCCCATATCGATCACGGGAAATCTACGCTCGCCGACAGGTTGCTGGAAGTTACCGGAACTGTCGAGAAGCGAAAGATGCGCGAGCAATTTTTGGATATGAATCCGTTGGAAAGGGAAAAGGGAATTACTATCAAGATGGCTCCGGTAAGGATGGAGTATCCGATTGGCGGCGAGAATTATATTTTGAATCTCATCGATACGCCGGGACACGTTGATTTTTCCTACGAGGTTTCTCGTGCCCTTGCCGCGGTTGAAGGAGCGATACTCCTCGTTGACGCGACACAGGGAGTGCAGGCGCAAACCATTGCCAATTTGCATTTAGCCGAGAAAGAAGGATTAAAAATAATACCGGTTATAAATAAAATTGATCTCCCGTCAGCGGAGATCGAAAAGACCGAAAAAGAAATTTTAACTCTCCTGCCGGATACCGAAAATATTTTAAGAATATCCGGGAAAACCGGAAAAGGGGTGGAGAAGTTACTACGCGCGGTAATTGAATGGACTCCTTCACCGCGCGTAAGTAACCAGTCACCAATCACCAGTAACTTATCGCTAAAGCCCCTTCGCGCTTTAATTTTTGATTCTCTCTACGACTCCTATCAGGGAGTGATCGCGTATGTGCGAGTAGTGGAAGGGGAAATAAAAAAAGGGCAAAAAGTTAAATTTATCGCGACCAAAGAAGAAGCAGAAACTTTGGAGGTTGGAATATTCTCTCCCGAGCGGGTTTCCAAAGACAAACTTTCAGCGGGAGAAATAGGGTATATCGCAACCGGGATTAAGGAGACGGAGAAAGTCCGTGTCGGTGATACTGTAACAAGGGTCGGATCCGTGTATACATGGATCCGACCCTTGTCGGGATACAGGGAACCGGAGCCGATGGTTTTTGCTTCCATTTTTCCGGAAAACCAGGATGAGTACGAAGAACTTCGCGATTCTTTAAAAAAGCTCAAATTAAACGATGCCGCACTTACTTTTGAACCCGAAGAGTCATCGGCTCTAGGAAGAGGATTTAGGGCGGGATTCCTGGGCATGTTGCATATGGAAATAGTATCGGAAAGGATTCGCCGCGAGTACGGACTGAAACTTACTTTTACCAACCCCTCTGTTGCGTTTAAAATTAAATTCTCCGGCCGAGAGGAGATAATTTACTCGGCGGCAAAAATGCCGGATCTGCACCAGGTTTTATCAATTGAAGAACCGTGGGTTATGGTAGAGGTAGTAACTCCGCCTCGTTTTTTGGGAGTTCTTACGGTTTTGGTTAATGACCGGACGGGCATAATCAAAGAAACTTTTAGTATCGCGGGCGAGCGCATGCGGGTTCGTTTTGAAGCGCCGCTTCGCGAAATAATTGTTGATTTTTATGATAAATTAAAAAGTATCTCCCAGGGCTTTGCCTCCATGTCCTATGAATCCATAGGATTTAGATTGGGAGATTTGGTGCGTCTCGACATTCTTGTAGCTGGAGAAACAGTGACTCCTCTTTCAGAGATGGTGCCTCGGGGAAAAGTCTATTTTATAGGCAGGGAACGGATACAGAAATTAAAGGAACTTATGCCGCGAGAACTTTTTGCCGTTGCTCTGCAGGCCCAAGTCGAGGGGCGAATAATCGCGCGGGAGACCCTTACCGCTCTTAAAAAAGACGTGACCGGATATCTTTATGGAGGAGATCGCACCAGAAAAATGAAGCTCTGGAAAAAACAGCAGAAAGGCAAGAAAAAACTAAAAGAAATGGGGCGGGTGGAAATATCCCCAGAAGTTTATTTGAAGATATTAAAAAGATGATCCCGTTAGAGATCCAAGACCGACCTTTAATCGGATTTCAAGATATATTCGTAGTGGAATTTATAGACCCTAAGAAGTTGATACTATTAAATCTCTAACGGGATGATATTATAGGAAAATAGGGAATAGGAGGTAAGCGACCATGGAGACTGTCGCCAGAAGAGAGATAATTATCCAGATCGCGTTGAATTTTTTCTTGTGTTTTCCAATCATGAGTTCAAGTATATCATATATATAACATGTGGCCAAAGATTAAAAACTCCATATTTTTAAATATTATTTTGCTGGGTTTAGCCGTCTGGGCGGGTTGGGGAGCAGTAAAGATGGCTGTACAAGCCTTTTCTCTCTACAAAGAAGTTAAAGAAGACCAAGGAAAAGTAGAGCAACTGACCCAAAAAAAGGCAGAGCTTGAAGCATATATTGCCGAGCTTCAATCAAGAGAGGCAGTTGAGAGAGAAGCAAAAAACCGGCTCAATCTAAAGCTTCCCGGAGAAGAAGTAGTAGTGGTAGTACCGGAGGAGGGAAGTAACGGTACGGGATCTACGGAAAAAAGTATTTGGGAGAAAATAAAGTTTTTCTCGTCCAATTTATTTGGTTTATGAATCCCACACATAACTTTGATAGATAACTCTCGCGCTTTGCGCGGTCAAAGTTATGTGTGGGGTAAAACCAGCACAAAGTTATGTGTGGGATGAAAATTATACTAATCCTTATTTTTGCGTTCTCTCTGTTGATTTTAGTGATCGTCTGGGGAGGACTTTATCCGGTAGCCATTATCGACAGCTCTTATATATTGGCTCGTGTCTGGAGTAAGGCCCAGGAAGCCGCAAAGAATTTTTCTAACGCCCAAGCAAGATCCGCTGGTGCCAAACCCCTGAACTTTGACGCTCGAGAAAACGCTGAGATATTACAAGAAATCAAAAAAAACACTTTGACTTTTCTTATTGAAAATATGATATTACAAAAAAAGGGAGAAGGCTTGATTAGGGGATTTGAGCGCTTGAGCCGCGAAAAAATATCGGCCGCAACAGGGCAAGGAGGGGACTTGAGCCGCGCCGCCGAACTAGTTTATGGCTTAAAACTCCAGGAGTTCCAAGAACTAGTGCTTCTGCCTCAGGCCCGCCGCGATACGGCTCGAGAGATTCTTGCCGAAGGGCGGGTAGATTTTGAGCAATGGTTTCTTGATGTAAAAAGAAAAGCAAAAGTTCGATTGATGTTCGTGCCGTATAAATGGGACGGCGAGGTTGTCCGTTGATTGTATATTTTGGGGTAGTACTAATTTATCTATAATTGCTATAGCACGGATAGATAATATAGAATATGAAACAGATGAGATAACCTAAATTTTATTATTCCATCTGATTTCCTTGGTTCTTTTAAACCAAGTCATCTGGCGGCGGGCATAATGTAGCGTGTTTTTAACGAGATTTAGATGAATTTCCTTATAATTAAGTTTTTTATTTAGATAGTCCAACGCGGTTTTATATTCAAAGCCGAACTCTCTGATTCTTTTTATGGGTATTCCTTTTTGTCGGAGATTTTGAGTTTCTTGGATGAGGCCCTTTTTAATCATCTGTGAAGTGCGGAGGACTATTTTCTGTTTTAGAATCTCGAGGCGAGGGTTTAAACCTATCCAAGTCGCATTGTAGCGATCTTGTTTTTTAACCGGGGGAACCTTGCCAAGTTTTGTAGCGATTTCAATCGCGCGGATCAGTCTCCGGGGGTTTTTTTGCTCGATGGTTTTTGCCCGTCGAGGATCAAGTTTTTTTAAGATTTTTAGAAGTTCTCCCGTTGTCTTTTTTTCAAGTGTTCGCCGGAGTTTTGGGTTTGGCGGCACTTCCGGCAAGTTAAGATCAAAAATGAGCGAATCTATCCAAAAACCGGTACCCCCAACAAGAATCGGGATTTTGCCCCGGTACGAAATATCCTGTATTGCTGATTCGGCGCATTTCTTGTATTCCGCGACAGTAAAAACCTTTTTAGGAGATACAAAGTCAATACAATGGTGGGGGACATTTTTATATACAAAAACCCCGTTTTTCCAAATTCCAGGAACTTTCCCCGTTCCGATGTCAAGGCCGCGATATACTTGTCGTGAATCCGCGGAAAGTATTTCGCCATTTAGTTTTTTGGCGAGCTTTACGGCTAGTTCGGACTTGCCGGAAGCCGTCGGGCCGACGATAACAATGAGTTTATGTTTCTTGACAGGCATATCAGTCCATAGTATCCTGCCATTGAAGCGCTAGGCAAGGAGATGATCATGGATAGTTCCTTCACGAGTATCTTGGTTGCTGGGCGACTTGTCATAACCTTGCAGACACGTTGGCCGTTCATTTCATGGAAGTGGGAGCCAAACGAGTTCTCTCGTAAATTCTGGAAAGATTATTTTAATCCTTTTTCCAGGCCCCTTATGATTTCTTTTAGATTATGGCCTCCCTATTTTTCTGCGAAGCTGGCACCGTTAGGCACACCAAATAAATTTTCTGTCCACGTCGGTTGAGGTAATCACAAACCGCTCCTCTCGGAGCGGCCTTTTTTATTCAACAATTATTTTTGCCTGCATACTGGGATGCAGAGAGCAGTGATAAGGGAATACGCCTTTTTCGTTGAATGATCGTTTGAAAGACGCGCCTTGTCCGAGGAGTCCGCTATCAAATACTCCGGTGTCGCTCGTCGCGGTATGCCCGGCGCTGTCGAGGTTCGCCCAAGTCACAATTGATCCGACGGGAATCTTTATCTCTGGCGAAGAAAAAGCAAAGTTTCTGATATCAATCTGGACTATCTTTGGTTCCGGTTTTATGGACGATGGTTCTGAAGCAGGCGCAGGTTCTACCGTTGCCGTTGTTGGTGACGGCTTTACCGTTGATTCTTCCAGCGGCTTCCCGCATTCGCCTCGGTATTTTATCTCGATACCCGCGACCTTGGCAAAACAGGAGTTGGAGTAGGTTTTTCCGTTGACTCCGCAGACAGGATTATGCTCTTGAGTACAAACCGCAGGTTCGACCGGCTGTATGAGAGCGGGTACGGGCTTGGCTATTGGTTCTGGCAAGGGTGTTGGTTTTTGTCCGAGGCAAACAGAGAGATCTTTTCGCAGGATTTCTGATTTTCGCTCAAAATCCTCTTTGCTGATTTTTCCCGCACCCAATATCTCTTTTAGCTCTATTAAGTTTTGTTCCAGTTCGGCACAACGCGAGCGAGGAACCTCAAGGGGTCGTAGAGAAGTTGGTGCCGTAGCTGCCGGTTTCTCTTCTTCGCGCTTTCCTGATAACTCTTTGAAGATCCGCTCCAGGGCTCTCTCGAAACTTTTGGCCTCGTCAAGGTGTTTTTTGGCTTCGCGCGGAAAAACTTTTTCCAGGCTTTCAGCGGCCAGACGCAGATGGAATCTGGATTTTTCCAGTATATCTTTGGCCTTGGTTTTTAGCTCTTCCGGCAGTTTATCCATTCTTTGCTCCCAGCCGCGCAGTCGATCTTCAAGAT
>CAYJWH010000024.1:0-9952 GCA_964373875.1 uncultured Candidatus Saccharibacteria bacterium
GGCAAACTAGAGAGGAGAAACGTATGCACGTGCAAACCATGTGCGTGCAAGGTCTTCATCAGAGATAGCGTCAATTCGGTAATTAACGAAATCGATATTGATGCCTTGACCGGGCTTGAGAGGTTCGTCGAAGCTGCACGAATTACCAACAAACTCAGCACGATCCAAGTATCCAGGTACGTACATGACAAATTGATAGGAAAACTTTCCTTCCGCCATGAGGATATCTCCTTTCCAGAGCTGAGTGTTATATAGCATTTTAGAAAAATTTTGTCAAGTGTAAGCTTGACTCCAAAAATATGTGCTCGGGAGTCCGTAGAGACTATACGCGGAGGCGATGCCAACTTTCAACAAACAACATACAACATACAACCACGAATTTCGGTTGTGGGTTGATGGTTGTAAGTTGATGGTTGCATCAGCATGATATAGTCCGAACTTTGCAGTAATGCAAAGAGCGCAGTAGAAATATCTGCGCCGTAGTTCGTCATCCTGAACGCTGTGAAGGATCTCTAGATTCTTCGCTTTGCTCAGAATGACGCAATACAGTAACAAAATTGTAGATACCCTAGTAGTCCACGCCCTAAACGATGCAGACTCGCCGTTCCGAGTATCGACCCTCGGAGTGGCTTAGCTTACGCGTTAAGTCTGCCGCCTGGGAAGTACGGCCGCAAGGCTAAAACTCAAAGGAATAGACGGGGATTCGCACAAGCGGTGGAGCATGCGGTTCAATTCGATGACAACCGAGGAACCTCACCAGGGCTTGAAATGTATACGACGATTTTGGGAAACCAAGATCTTCTCACAAGGACGTATACACAGGTGTTGCACGGCCCTCGTCAGTTCGTGGTGTGAACGTCATTCGCACCTTTCCCGAGTAATCGGGATCGAAAATTCGGCTCATATTGGTGAAAGTTTCGTATTATATCTGAAGATATAAATAAACTGTTCGCTTGGCTGAAATGAAAGTTTTACTTTCATTTCTTCCTCGTTGCCGTTTATAATGAAACTAATACCAAGGGAAGTTGGAAACTCACATGTCATATATATTTCTCGCAAGAAAGAAGCAAAAACTTGTCGTAAGCGATCGACAAATGAACATTATTGTTGGTTCTTTGTTGGGCGATGCGCATATTCGTCCTCTAGGGAAAATTCAATTCGAGCACAGCATAAAAGCAAAAGAATATCTCGAATGGAAGTTCAATGAACTTCGTACGATCTCTTATAAAAAGATAGGATATGTTGCGCGACAAGTAAGTGAAAATCCTACCGCGTCATGTCGGTTCTTAACACGGCAATATTTTCGACCACTTCGATGGTTGTCTTATCGAAGTGGAAAGAAATATATATCTGCCAACATTCTGCGCCTGCTAACTCCGTATGCTATAGCGATATGGTATATGGATGACGGCCATTATGAACGTAAGAAACAGCGATGTATTATCGCGACAGATGGATTTTCAGATGCTGACCGGAAACGGTTATGTAACTTTTTGCGCAAGAAATTTGACCTGATATTTACTATACAAAAGAGTGGAAAAATTTCGCTTACTCAAGTGGAAACTAACAAATTTTTTCAGCTTATTTTGCCTTATCAGCTTAAATGTATGGCATACAAATTTCCTAACCCCTTAACGACTTGATCTTAACGATCGGATATCTCTGAGTCTCAGAGATATAAAACGCCGAGCCCCTCACCTTTCGATTGAAAGATGGGGGTGATGGTATAGTCTAAATCTTAGAATTAAGATTGGAATTGTTCTCTTAAGTGAGGCAACGAACGCAACCCTCATTGCCTGTTATAAGTGTCAGGCGAAACTGCCGTGTTTTACACGGAGGAAGGTGGGGATGACGCGAGGTCAGCGTGACCCTCTGATGTCCTGGGCTACACGCATGCTACAATGGCGCGTACAATGGGTCGCGAAGCCGCGAGGCGGAGCCAATCCCATCAAAGCGCGCCTCAGTTCAGATTGGAGTCTGCAACTCGACTCCATGAAGTTGGAATCGCTAGTAACCGTGAATCAGCTATGTCACGGTGAATACGTTCTCGAATCTTGTACTCACCGCCCGTCACGTCAAGAAAGCCGGGAGCAGCCGAAGCTCGTCGCAAGACGAATCAAGCTGAGCTCGGTGATAGGGACGAAGTCGTAACAAGGCATCGGTAGCGGAAGCTGTCGATGGAATTTTTCCTAATTAGGGAAGCAATTGATTCAAAACCGCTAGTTTTAGTTCTGCCCCAGATCTTTGGAAGTAAGGCAGAATGTTTGCGGTAGAGAATCGATTAGGTCGTGTCATTTTTTTAAAATGACTAAAAAGCGCTAGTCTTGGAGCTTAATTAAGACTCTGCGATCCCGTCAGTCAACGGGATGTCGCTCCGATGTTACAATCGGAGTCCCGGCTTCATTATTGTAGAAATACAATTGTGTGTCGGGAGAACAGCTGGAAGGAAATTAATCAAAAATCGAGCCGATTGCAATCGGCTCGATTTTTGATTAGAATGTGAGAGTATTTTGGACACGCCCCCACACCAAAATGAGTGGGGGATGCTTGCAAAATTTCTTTCGCGTCCTGGCCCTGCATTAAAATATGCGCATGTAGTTCGGCTTACCCTCCCACCTTTTGTGGGCATGTAGTTCAGTGGTAGAACGCTGTCCTGATAAGACAGAGGTCCTTGGTTCAATTCCAAGCATGCCCAAGTTTAAAAAGGATTGCATATTTTGGTACGGGGCAAGTAAGACAGAGTGCGAGTTTACTTTCTTAAGGGGTTTGATATGATGAAGATATATGTCTGACCTAAAACTTCTAACCTCGGCTATAACCAAATTTCGGGACGAACGGGACTGGAAGCAATTCCATAATCCCAAGGATTTGGCTATTTCTCTTTCGCTTGAAGCAAGCGAGGTTCTTGAACATTTTCAATGGAAGTCGCCGGAGGAAATAGATAGGCATGTACAGGAGCATAAAGAAGAGATTGGAGAAGAGCTGTCCGATGTGCTTTATTGGGTGCTTCTATTAAGTAATGATTGCGAAATAGACATAGTGGACGCTTTTCAGAAGAAAATGCTTAAGAATGCCCTTAAATATCCTATCGAGAAAGCCAGGGGGAGACACTCCAAATACACCCAACTCAATACATAACACAATACACGTAACATGGTACACAATTCTTCATAATACGTGATTTGCGCGGTTAGTCATGTTATGTGATACGTGAGTCGTGAATCTTGGTCTCTGTGTATAAGCCCCTATTGCATTTTTTCGTGTTTTAAGCTAGATTAAGCTGTATTCAGCTAGACCCCTTAAAGCTTTGGTCGTAGGGTGCTCTTGCTCGTATTTTGAAGCTAAATTTATAAAATATGGCAGATGTACTACAAGCGTATTGCGTAAAGTGCCGCTCTAAGCGCGATATGAAGGACCCTAAAGAAGTGTCTATGCCGGGCAAAGGAGGACAAAGGCGGGCTATGACCGGAACCTGCGGTGTCTGTGGCACCAAGATGTTTAGGATTATGGGGAAAAAGTAGGGATTTCTCATTACCGCAAAAACCCGCTTAATAAGCGGATTTTTGCTTGGACAAAAGACCAGAAAAGTTATATAATATTTTCCATGACAAAGGTTTTCGTTGCCATGTCCGGAGGAGTTGACTCCTCTGTTACTGCCGCTCTTTTAAAAGAGGGCGGATTTGATGTGCGCGGAGTGTATATAAAAATGTGGAGCGATCCCTCGATTCCCTGTACTTCCAAGGAAGATCGCTATGATGCCATGAAAGTTGCGGCCCATCTTGATATTCCGTTTGAAACTTGGGATCTAACCGCCGAGTACAAAAAAGAAGTAGTTGAATATATGATCCGCGAATATGCTCTCGGCCGGACTCCCAATCCGGACGTAATGTGCAACCGGCATATTAAATTCGGGATTTTTTTGAAAAAAGCGCTAGAGGCCGGAGCAGATTTTATAGCAACCGGACATTATGTGAAAAAAATCCAAAATCCAAAATCCAAAATCCAAAATTTAGCAGTTGCCGTGGATAAAAATAAGGATCAGAGTTATTTTCTTTGGACTCTCACTCAAGAGCAGTTGAAACATTGTCTTTTTCCAATTGGCGAGTACACCAAGCCGCAAGTACGCGAGCTTGCCCGAAAGTTTGCTTTGCTGACTGCGGAAAAACCCGATTCACAGGGTATCTGCTTTATCGGTGAAATAGATGTTCGTGAATTTCTGAAAACTTATATTCCAGTAAATCTTGGGCCGGTTTTGACTACTTCGGGAAAAAAGGTGGGTGAGCACGAAGGACTTTCGTTTTATACGATTGGACAGAGAGAGGGTCTTGGCACCGGCGGCGGAGGGATTCCATACTATGTGGCCGAGAAGGATTTCTCGAGAAATACTTTAGTGGTTGCCGAGGGACCGTACGACCAAAAACTTTTTTCAAAGGAATTAAGTGCTAGCTCGCTTCACTGGATTTCAGGTAAAGAGCCAAAACTTCCGCTCTCTTGTCTTGCTCGTGTTCGCTACCGCCAGCCCTTGCAAAAAGTACAAATCACAAAACACGTAACACATAACACAAAACAAGAGTTCATAGGTCGTGATACGTGCTATGTGGTTCGTTTCGATGAACCCCAGCGAGCCATAACTCCAGGGCAGTCGATCGTCTTTTATAAAAAAGACGAGATGCTCGGCGGAGGAGTTATCGGGTAGTCCTTTACCCCGCTTTTGACCTTGTGCTGAACTCTCTAAATAACTAAATCACTATAAAGAATAACTTCGAAAGCCGAAAGAAAATTTTGCACAAAGTCAAGAGTGGGGTTTACTTTTTCTCCGATCGGTTCTATATTGTGCGCAATCAAGGGAGTTCATTGACATGGAACAATCCCACTCTTCTTCACTTGCAATTTCTTTCGTCAAACGCTCAAGAGAAAGAGAACTAATTAGTCTCAGCGGGCTTACTTTTCGGGCTGCTCGGAGGGCATTCGAGAAAGCTTACGTTCGATTTGTTCTGGATATGGAAAAAGGTAACAGAAGACGTTCAAGCCGTCGTGCCAGAATATCTGGTGATATGTTGCGAAGACATATTGTGAGATGGAATCTTAGACAGGAATTTCCAGCATCGATGTCTGCGCATAAGTACGAATTTACCTTTACTATGCCTCCAGAGGACTATTTACTTTTTACCGGGACACTTCAGGAATTGGAGGATTATTATGTCATACAAGTAGTTTTGGAGTCTGACGGTAACCAGAAGGGGGTGTATAGAATTCTTGGCAATAACCAATATGTCGGTAAAGTTATAAAAAGGGCCCTCAATAGGCCGAATGTCGACTCTCTTGCCAGGAAAATCATGGCAGAGAAGCTCCTTTTCAGCGGTACTCTGGCTCAACTTAGAATGCACTACACAAAGCAGGTAGTCGATCAATGCAAGAAAGATAAAAAAGCGGCACAGAGAAGATTAGGGATAGACAACGATAATACTTTTAAGAGTATTTTACTTCGTGGACGTCTGGGCAGAAGTCTAAATAAAAGAGTCCAAAAAGAAGCGAGTAATTAAAACGACCGAGCAATCGGTCTTTTTACTTCTGTTTATTTCTCCAGGTGCTTGCTTTTTTCCACAGAATATTTTATTATTCAGGCAGATTTTTGGAGAACTAACAATGGCAGAAATCAAGGTTTTGAGCGATGTTATCGATGATAATCCTGATATTTTTGCGAAAGACAAAGAGTACTTCGAGGCCGGGAAAATAAAAGGATTTGACCCGGTGCGGACGTATTTGGTAGAGATCGGGGGAATCCCGCTTCTTAAAGGACGTGCTGAGGAAGAGCATATTGGGAGGCAGATTGAAAATGCGCGTGGCAATATGCTCGACATTTTTGCGAAATTATCGCGTGCCGTTTGCATTATCCTTGAAAAAGTCGACGAAGTTCAAGCGGGAACACGAAAGCCATCGGACCTGTTGATGTATAGAGAAGTTGATGGTGATGAGGATGAGAAATGGAAAAAAATTCTTCTCGACGTTGCCGCGTCCATCCGACTCGGTCTCCGCAAAAAGCAAAAGCCTGGTACAATTATTTGCAAGAAATTCGCGAAGCTCCCGCTTAAATTCAAAATTTTTGAAGAGATCATCGAAGCATTGCATCGGGATCTGGTGATGATGCGTGCTTTGCGCGAAGATCCAAACCCGCAAATGCGAAAGGAGTTGCGCCGCCTCAATACCAAGATCGGCATGCCGATGAAAAGTTTTGAGAGAATGCTTCACGATTTCGAAAGTAATCGCCAAAAACTGAAGCGCTTTCGCAAATTGCTCTATGAGGCAAACCTTCGCCTGGTTGTAAGCGTGGCGAAAAGATACATCCAAGTGCCGGGAACGGAGCTGCTTGATCTTATCCAAGAAGGAAATATCGGTCTCCTGCGGGCGATTGATAAGTTCGAGTATCGCCGCGGGTTCAAGTTTTCTACCTATGCGACGTGGTGGATCCGGCAGGCGATTACTCGTGCCATTGCGGATCACTCCCACACCATCAGGATTCCGGTGCATGTCCATGAGGCGCTCAACAGGTTGAAAAAAGCAAATCGGACCATGGTGCGCGAGACGGGGGAAACGCCAAGTGATGCAGAACTTGCGGCTGTTGCTGCAATTCCGACAAAGAAAGTAGCGCTTTTGCGTTCACTCCGGGACCCGGTTTCCCTTTCTCTCCCAGTCGGAGACGAACAGGAGAGTGAGCTTGGAGATTTGCTTGAGGATACCTCTTCGCCCGACCCAATTGAGGAGATCAGCAAGCATGAAGACAAGCGAAGAATTGAAAAAGCACTGGACGTGCTTGATCTGCGAGAACGCATGATCATTAAGCATCGGTTTGGACTCGGCGTCCCGGAAGAAACACTTAAAGCGGTCGGAAATAGGGTGGCTCTTACCCGCGAACGAATTCGTCAAATCCAAGCGGGCGCTCTCCGCAAGTTGCGCTCTAGTCAGATATTGTGCACTTTGCAGAACTGACAAGACCGAGCAATCGGTCTTTTTTGGCCTCATAATTGAAAAAGCTCTAAAAATTTGATAGAATGCTAAATATATGGAAGCGCAGAAACTCCGCCAAAAATTTCTTAAATTTTTTGAAGAAAGGGGGCACGCCGTGGTGCCATCATCTTCCTTGATTCCCGACGACCCGTCGGTGCTTTTGACAACCGCCGGCATGCAGCAGTTTAAAAAATACTATACCGGCGAAGCCGATCCCATTAAAGATTTTGGCACAAAAAATACGGCTTCAATACAGAAATCATTCCGCACTTCCGATATAGACGAGGTCGGAGATGAGTCGCACAATACTTTTTTTGAAATGCTCGGAAATTTCTCTTTCGGAGGTTATTTCAAAAAAGAAGCCATCACTTACGCGCACGAGTTTATTACTCAAGAGCTCGGTCTCGCTATTTCATTCGTAACTGTGTTTGAAGGCTCACACGGCGTTTCCAAAGACGAAGAATCCAAGAAAATTTGGGAGTCTTTGGGAGTGAAAGATGTGCGGGAGCAGGGGATAGATGATGTTTTCTGGGGACCTACCGGCTCTTCCGGTCCCTGCGGCCCGACCACTGAGATTTACTGCGAGAATGAAGCCGGAGGAAAAGCGGAGATTTGGAATATAGTTTTCAACGAATTTTTCTTTCCGGGAACACGAGAGGAGCTTCTGTCAGGAAACTCCGGGAAAAAGCTGGAAAAGCTTTCTTCCCCTGGCGTGGACACTGGCATGGGGCTTGAGAGACTTGCCATGATTGTTCAAAACAAGAAAAATATTTACGAGACCGACCTCTTTGCCCCGCTCTTAGAGCTTCTGCCAAAGGAGATAGATGTACGGCGTAGGCGAATTATCGTAGACCATCTCCGCGGCTCGACATTTCTTTTAGCAGATGGCATCCGCCCTTCAAATAAAGAAGTAGGTTATATTTTGCGTCGCCTTCTCCGCCGGACGCTTGTATATGAAAAAACGTACAATATTCCAATTTATGTGTTTGACGCGATTATTCATGATATTGTGCATGAGTACGGAGAATTTCACCCCCACACCAATGGTATTGGTGTGGGGGTTTATCCGGAACTTCTCAAGGAGAATGAAAATATCCGGCAAGAATTTGCGGCAGAGCGCGAGAGATTTGCCAAGACGCTTGAGCGGGGGATCAAAGAATTAAAATCTTTTTCGGGGATGTTGAACGCGGAATCCGCTTTCCGGTTTTATGAATCATTTGGACTTCCGTACGAAATTATTAAAGAACTTGCCGGAGAGTACGGAAACAATCTTACGCGCGAAGCATTTGGTGAAGAATTCAAAAAACATCAAGAGCGATCACGAGCCGGCCAAGAAAAGAAATTCGGCGGGCATGGACTACTGCTCGATACCGGAGAACTGAAAGCGGCGGACGAGCAGGAACTTAAAATTGTAACCCGCCTGCATACGGCAACCCATCTTTTAAACGCGGCACTTCATAAGGTGCTTGGCAATGAAGTTGAACAGCGAGGATCGGATATAACTGTAGAGCGGACCCGTTTTGATTTTATTTTCCCGCGTAAGCTTACCGCAGAAGAAATTTCTAAAATTGAAGAACTCGTAAATTACGCGATCCAAAAAAACTTTCCGGTAACAATTCAGGAAATGGATGTGGAAGAAGCAAAAAAATCCGGCGCTCTATTTTTCTACAAAGGTGTTTATCCCAAACAGGTTAAAGTTTATGCAGTGGGGGACGACTCTGAAACTTTTTCCAAAGAACTTTGTGGAGGACCGCATGTTACTCATACGGGAGAGATAGGGAAGTTTAAAATTACCAAAGAAGAATCAAGTTCTGCCGGGGTTAGACGTATCCGAGCAGTAGCGGAATAAAACCTGTCAAGACCTTAAAAAGATATTCAAAATCTCGCTGGAAGCGAGATTTTGTGTTGTTCCCTGAAACCTTACTAAACCTTGATAAACCTTAATAAAGGTTAATAAAAAATGGCATTTGGCTATCAAGGTTTATTAAGGTTTTGGTTATCTATACTGAAGAGCTCGCCCCGTGCCAACGCGAGCAAAGCGAGCTTTGGTTCGGGGTTATCCACAGGAATTATGAACTCCCATGATACGATTAAGGTGCCGTAAAAAACTCATCGTATCATGCCCCGTGCCACAACTACCGTGGACTGGGCAGAAAACAGGATTACGAACTAAATACCTCAACTGACATTAGATAAATATAAATTCAGTTGTGGCACGGGGCATGTCGGACAAACTAGAACAAAAACTTCTTTCGCTTGCTCAAGCCGCAGAAATCCAAGAAGTCAGTCAGGACTACCTGCGTATTTTGATTTTTCGCGGAAAGCTCAAGGGGGTAAAGCTTGGACGAAATTGGAGCACTACCGAGGAATGGCTTGGGGAATATTTTGATCATGTAAATGGAAATAGCATATATAGGATAAACAAAAGTGATACGATAGCCGTTGATACGAAGGAAGTTGCTGTAAGGCCTCCCAAAGATATTCCTGCGCAAATCGAGAAACTTCCCAAAATACTTTTGTTGTCAGGGCTTACCGCTTTTGCCGTGGGAGTCTTTGCTTCTCCTCACCTCGGTTCATTTATAGATGATACGATAGGTGATACGATGATGCCTTTTCCAGCGAGGATCAACGTTGGACATAACCCCATAACTAAAAAATTACCAGAGATAAATCCTATTTCTTTCGAGATTATAGATACTGGCATTGCCCAAGGAGTGGCTGGTCTACGGTATGCTTCTCATGAGCAAATAAAACTTGCAACTGCTCCAAGGGAAACCTTCGAACTTAAGCAAGAAGTTAACGTCGTTAAATTATCCGATTTGAGAAAAGTAGCCGATAATTATGGAAAATCATTTGCCGCCGTAGCCGCCAATCTTGATCCAGCTTTTTTAATTTCCGAGTTTCGCAGTCGTTTATTCCGCGGCGCCAATCGTCTCGCGTCGGATAT
>CAYJWH010000025.1:0-9252 GCA_964373875.1 uncultured Candidatus Saccharibacteria bacterium
CACGCACCCTTCGGGAGGGTGAAGTTTGACCGGGTTCGACTCCCGGCGCCCCGAAAGTTATCGAGAAAGTTATGAAAGAGAAAGAAATTAAATCTATTGCTGATTTTGTGTACGAAGTGGGGATTTTGTCAAAAACTCCCCGCTCCGGATTGTGGTTCTTGGGCACGGGAGCGCAGAGTGTTGCCGAGCATCTCCTGCGATCGGCATACATTGGATACGCGTTGGGGTCTATTACGCCAAAAGTAGATAGAAGCCGAATAATAGTCCTTTGCCTACTGCATGATTTGGGAGAAGCAAGGACTTCCGATCTTAATTATGTTCATCAAAGATACGGAAGACTCGCGGAGGAAAGGGCGTTTGACGACATTGCCTGTTCTGTCCCGTTTGGTAAAGAAATTAAGAAATATTATCTTGAGTTTGAGAATAAAAAAAGTCCCGAGGCCAAGCTCGCCAAAGACGCGGACCAGCTGGAGTGGCTGGCAACTCTGCGTGAGGAGGAAGTAAAAGGAAATGGCAAGGCAAAAAGTTGGGCAAAAATCGCCTACCAGCGCCTTAAAACGCCGACCGGAAAAAAATTAGGAAAAGTGCTTCTCAATCTTCATCCGGATCATTGGTGGTTTAGCGAGAAGGACCGATGGTTTGTGGACCGAAAAGAAAAAGATAAAAAGTGGAAAAATAAGGGCCTATGGTTCAGCGGGAATTTTAGGCGAGCCTGTGTCGCAAGCACACGCGAGCCGTAAAGAAATTCCCGGGCTTTCGCTGAAGGAAGCGAAAGGACGTCGCATTCGTTCCCCCTCCCACCTTTTGGCGGGGATATAGTAAAGTGGCATTACGC
The DNA here is from genome assembly GCA_964373875.1 of uncultured Candidatus Saccharibacteria bacterium. Taxonomy (GTDB): domain Bacteria; phylum Patescibacteriota; class Minisyncoccia; order Sungbacterales; family HO2-52-23; genus CAYJWH01. Next base: position 836 of record CAYJWH010000025.1, read on the forward strand.
AGCATTCGCATTGCTGAGGCCCGGGTTCGATTCCCGGTATCTCCAAAATAGAAAAGGCGGGAGGACAAGTTGCCGAGGCGGGAGTTCGATTCTCCCTGGGTCCGAAACGACAATTTGACTCAATTTTAATTCCAGAGTACTATATTAGGAAAGTATGAAATACAAAAACACTCTTAGAAAAGGCTCCGTGCGTTTTTTGATATTTCGCGATGGCGAATCCTTTTTTGGCGTGGCACTCGAGTTTAATGTCATAGTAGAGGGGGCTAATCCCCAAGAGGTCTTTTTGTTTCTATCCGAAGCCGTCTCTGGTTATTTGGAGGCCGCAAGGAAAACAAAATTAAGACCCAGTGTTTTAAACCAGAAACCAGATCCGGAATATGAAAGAATGTGGCAAGCCAACCAAGATGCGCGATTGAAAGAAAAGTACGAGCGGGCGGTCAATAGCTTGCCAATCTTCAGTTCGGGAGTGTTGGATCTTGCGGTAAGATAAAGTATGCCGCGTGGACTGAATAACTGGACGTTCAAAGATATTACGGATTTCTTAAAAGAGCACGGCTTTCGGCTTACGCACACGCGCGGAAGCCATTTTTATTATGTTGGGAGTTCCGGCGGCGAACCGCGCCAGACGCACATTCAATATCATGGACAAAAATCAATTCATCCACGAACCCTCAAATCCGTTATTCGCCAGTCAGGTATTCCACAGGCGGAATGGTTGCGATGGGGAAATAATGAATGATTGCATGGAAAAGCAAAGAGGATTTATTCAAATAACACTTCTGATCGCAAACACCCTTTTACTTTTTGCGGTATACAGAAAACGTCTTGGGTTCAAAAAGCCGCTCCTCGAGCGACTATAAAGGTGATCCTGTATATGCTGCTCGCTGCGAGTGCGAGAGCTTCCTGCGAAGCAGGAGCTCCCGTCTGCGAAAATGCAAACAGCTTTTGCATTTTACTCACTCGCTAGCATATAAAACTTTCTCCATAAAAACGCTGTACGGGCTTTCTTGGTAATATCCAAAGGATCCGCGTTCCACAAAGCCTGCTTTGCGATAAAGACCAAGGGCTTCGGGTTGGTCTGGTCCTGTCTCAAGACGCAAGCAGGTAATGCCGAGATTCTTGGCTTCTTCTTCAATGCGATCGAGGATCATTTGTCCAAGCGTAAAACCTCTGGCCGCGGGTAAGACAAACATTCTTTTGACTTTGCCAAAGCCCGCAGGATCAATCCGCAATGCCCCGCAAGCAAGTGCTTGGCCGTGTCTGCGGAGAACGAAGAATCGTATGTTCGACCGAGCAAGTTCATCAATGCTAAGCGGGTGATTGCCTTCCGGCGGGTAGAGGGAGTCCTGATAATGGTCCAACTCCTCAATCATCCGCTCTATATCATCCTGGCGCGGTGATTCCAGGGTTATTTCCACAATGCCCAGTCCGGGTATATTTTTGCGGTCAGATCCCATGCGCGTCTCCTCCGCTGTTCTGCCGTAAGAATAGCTTTTGAAGAAATAAAGTCAATTTTACTATATAGTAGGGAAATGAAGCTTATCATCTCATCCATTATCGGCATCCTTGCCCTAGCCGTCTTCTGGTATTATGTCCCGGAGCCGACCAGGAATAAAGTGGTTACGTTCACCGGTAAAGCGGTTCAGTATGATCCAAAAGAGATCCCCGCTCTTGCTAAGAATGAATTTTTACCAAAAAATCCGGAAGAGAAAAGGGAAGTTTTGATCGCCGAACTTAAAAAGAATATAGAGAATATAAAAGCAGGGACGGAAATTCCCAAAAGTATTATAGAGGCGGAAAAACTATTGGCCGAGCTTGCGGTCGCAAACAAAGAGAAAACGGTTGCCACCGGCGTACTGAATCGGGCTCTTGATCTCGTCTTGCCGTCCAAGGCCCCGGAATGCGCGCCTCCAAAGAGTGAGTAGATTGAGCCAAGCTCGATAGACCAAGTACTATTTGTAAGTTATAAAGGTGATCCTGTATATGCGTCGCTCGCTCTAAAATGCAAAGTACTTTGCATTTTACTCACTCGTCAACATATAGTGGAAGTATGATGAAAAAATATCTTGCGGGTTTAGGAATAATTGCTGCAGCAGGATTCCTGATGATTCTGCCGTATATCTTGAGGGAAGTCAGTCCGACCGAGCAGGCGGTTTTATTTGACGAAGGGATAGAAGGCGCGATAGAAGTAGAAATCCGCGACTTTGCATTTTCGTCTGCCAAGATTTCGGTCAAAAAAGGAACTTCGGTTCGCTGGGTAAACAAGGATTCCATAGCACACACCGTTACCGGCGACCGCGGCGGTCCGGACAGCCCCGCGCTCGAAAAGGATAAAGCATATACCTATACCTTTAACGAGATCGGAGTATTTGATTATCATTGCAAACCGCACCCGGTTATGCGGGGAACGATAGAAGTAAAAGATTAGTAAATATATGAGTATATTTTCATTTTCGCCAAAAGTTAAGATGGCCATGATCGCCGGATTGGTCGCCGTAAGCTTGGATTACACTTGGCACACCATCGCCACCGAGCCGATGGAAAGCTTTGACTATTTTGTCGTGAAAAGTTTTTTGGGATTTCTTGTGGCGACACTCTTTCTTAACTGGCGTGTCGCGGCAGAAGATGTTTCAAATATTTATAGCAAGGTGAAAGTTCTCTGGGCCGCGGCGGGTTTTAGCTTTTTAATGAGTTTGTATTATCGCTGGTGGGAATACTTTACCAATGTGCCCTTCAGCGTTCGCGCGCCGGACATTATTTTTCTTTCCAGAGACAATATTGTTTTGTTCGGGGGAGTCTGGTTTCTGGCCCACGGATCGTTCTTCCTCGTGGGGCTCCTGCTTGCGAGAATGCTCGTGAAAAGCAGATGAAAAAAATCTTATTATAATCGCGGCGTTGGTTGCGCTCGAGTTCTTGCTGGATATATTCTTTGCCGTTTTCTATCCCTTGCCAGTAAGCCCTTTTAGAGCAACGCTTATTTCCGCGACAGCACTCTTCGTTCTTTTTGGACTCGATGCTTTTAAAAGAGGGTTCATAAATTCTTTTATAGGAGGAATCTCAATATTTTCGTCAGCGTATCTTGGATCGATTCTCGTACAAGAGGGATACCTGGTCTCAAAATCTTTGGAATCAGGGCTTGTCCACATTGCGATACTCACCACAACATTTATTTTAGTAAACAAAGTATTTGAGAGACCCAAGGTCGAGCTAATAAATTAAGTCAAAAAAATTATGCAAAAAGTTGTTGTAGCAATAGTTGTTGTCGTGGTAGTTCTTGGCGGAGCGTATTATTTCTTAATGCCCGGAGGAGAAGTTAAGCAAAAACCGGCCGCGCAAAATTCTCCAAAAGAGCAGGTAGAATCTTCTGCGGTAGAACCTTCCGTGGCAGAGTCTAAGGTGGTATTGAAAAACTTTTCGTTTTCTCCGAATGCGCTTCTGGTAAAAGTAGGTATAAAAACCACTTGGACTAATGAGGATGTTGCCGGACATACCGTGACTAGTGATACTGGAGTTTTCGGAAGCAAGGTTTTAAGCCAAGGCAAAAGTTTTGAGCAAGTATTCGCACAAAAAGGGACTTTTTCCTATCACTGCGAACTGCATCCTTCGATGAAAGGAACAGTTATTGTTGAGTAGTTATATTGGACAAAACAAAAACTAGCGGGTACCCGCTAGTTTTTGTTTTATGTAACTTTTACTTTGAGTTTTTGTACTACGCCTTTTCGCTTTTTGGGTAGTCGGATAGTTAAGAGTCCGTTCTTTAAAGTGGCCTCTGCTTCGTCATCTTCAATTTCTTCCGGCAGGATTACCGATCGTGAAAAAGTACCCCAGAAAAGCTCTTTGTAGTAGTAGTCTTTGTCGTGGACTTCTTCGTGCCGTTCTCTTTTGCCCCGCAGAGTGACACTGTCGGTTGTTATGGAAACATCGAGATCTTCCGGTTTTACGCCGGCAACTGTCGATTGGATCACTATAGAGTCGCCCTTGTCGTAGATATCAACAGTCAGCTCTCCTTCCTCGTCCTCTACTACCTCTTCGGGTGCCTCTTCTGCCCCCTCGGTCTCTATTTTTAGATGAGTAAGGCGCTCTTCGTGTTTTTTAATCTGTCTGGCCACCTCTTCCCTGGAGGGTGCGGGATCAACGGGGGGCGCCGGACGCGTTGCCGTTCTCGCGCTTGTAAGTTTTTCGAAAAATGTTGACATTTTGTTGGAATTTTGGAGCTATTTATAGTGAACAAAATTTCACTACAAAATGGCTACCCCCTCTTTTTAGATTCTACTTTTTATAATCCTCTTTTTTAGTTGCCCCCAGGCACTTTTATACTTCTTGAGTTTTCGTTCTCTTGCCGCAGCATCTTCTTTGGCCTTGTATGCTTCATAGTATATCAAATCTTTCATCTGCAGACCATGCTCTCTTAATCTCCTTCACAGATCTTCTGTATATCCAAAATATAACAGATCTTTCTTATATTTTACAGCATAAACGAAATACATATCGAAAAATAGAATTCAAAAAGAGGGGGTGGAGTACTAAAGTCCTCCAGTCTTATCTATAACTTTTTGATTTTTTAGGCGTTCAAAGTCCACAAATACCATTATGGCCATGACCGCGAGAAGAAGGATGATATAAAAAGTTCCCTGCGGCAACACCTCTCTTACCAGTATAAGATAGTTAAAAACGGCATGCAAGAAGGTGGCAAGCACTATGCCGATAAATATAAAGTGGTGCCGGTGCGGATGAAACCAGGCCTTGGCTAGGAAAAATCCGATGATGCCTGAAGACAGGGCGTGAAGCAAATTGGCTCCGAGGAATCTATTGGTCGCGATATCCAAGCTCAATACTATATTTTCTTGGGTGAGGGGCAATATGGCAACAACGTCTTTTACAATGTCAAAGAAAAACGGCAGGATAAAAAGCGCGTTTTCCACTGCGGCGAATCCCAGGGCCGAAGTCATCATATAAATCATGCCGTCTACGGGTTCGTCAAAGTCAGGTCTCTCGACCACGAGGAATTTTACCGGAAGGTACTTTGCGTATTCTTCTATGAGAGCGATTACTATAAAAAATATAAAAGGTGTCGCGGCAAGCGTTAATAGTCCGCCGGTAATTCCTTCTCTACCCAAAACAAAGAGTTCTACAGCCAGAGCGACAAACGCGGAAGCCATGCCCCCCACAAAAGTCAGGATTAAAAGAAGTTTTGGCTCCGGATGCCTGTCTTCGCGCAGATAAAAAGTAAGCCAGAGGATCGGCGGGATAAAGGCGAGAAAGATGTTTAAATTCGCAGAAATTAACGCGGCCACAAATCAAGTTTAAAATTAAAAGCTAAAAGATAAAAGCAATCTATTTTGGCCACTCCGCGATCATTAAAAGGTTTTTATCTTTCGGAAGATGCCGCCAGACTTCTTCGGTGACGAAGGGCATGAAAGGATGCAGAAGTTTAAGGAGGGTAGTGTGAAATTCCAAGAGCAGAGCTTTGGCGGTTTCTTTCTCTGCTCCAGACGCGGCTAGTTTTGGTTTCATTTTCTCAATCACCTTATCCGCGTAGTAGTGCCAGAAAAAGTGGTAAAGCCGATCAGCCGCGTGGTGAAAGCGGTAACTTTCAAGGTCTTTGGTAGTTTGTTTGGCCAATTCATCTAATTTTTTGAGCATCGTTTTTTCTTCTTTACCGAATTTTACTTTTTTCTTTTGTACTGGTTTGTCAATGTGCATCATAAGAAAACGGGAAGCGTTCCATATTTTATTGGCGAAGTTTCTATATCCGCGAATTTTTTCTTCGGAAATAATTATATCGTTTCCCGGGAGATTGCCTACGGTGAGTGCCATCCGAACCGCATCGGTTCCGTAAAGCTCGGCGACTCCCAGCGGATCAATCACGTTTCCTTTGGACTTTGACATTTTTTGGCGGTCTTTGTCGCGAACAAGCCCGTGCAGATACACGGCGCGGAAAGGAACTTTGCCGGTGCGATAAATCCCCAGCATAATCATCCGCGCCACCCAGAAAAACAAAATGTCATACCCGGTTTCCATCAAGTCGGTCGGGTAGAAGTTTTTGAAATCTTTATCTTTAGGAAATCCAAGCGCTGCGTAGGGCCACTGTCCGGATGAAAACCAAGTGTCAAGAACATCGGGGTCTTGCTGCCAACTATTTGCTCCGCAATTTGGACAACGGGTTGGGAACTTATCGCCCACGGCAATGTAGTTACATCCTCCGGAAGGATTTTCTTTTGAGAAAGGAATAAAGCGGAAGTCATAAATTATTGCCTCGGTGTCGGCACTGATAGATTTCTGCTCTTCCGGCGAATAATGACGACGGAAAGCGGTTAAAAGCTCGTCCAATGTTTTGTATCCTCCCCCATGTATTGGATCGGGAAGTTTGATGTCCTTAATTTTCTTTCGCCCAGTGTTTGTAATTATCGCATGTCCAAAAATTACTTTTGTTTGGGTATTTTCGAATGCCAGCAAGTCACCAGCTTTTATTCCGTGATCGTGAATTCTATAGGTTCGCGATTTTCCTTTCTTCAAAACTTGAGGGACCAGTCTTTCGTAGAAGCCCATTTTTTTGAGCGGCTCTTGGGGCGTGCAGTACCACGCCGGAATTCGAATCCCCCAGACAATTTGGCGCGATATATTCCAGTCGCGGATATTTTTTAACCAATGGAAGTAAACTTTTTTGTAGCGATCGGGTATTATTTTAATCTCGCCTTTTTCTACGGCTTGCATGGCAGGTTTTGCGAGCTCTTCCATCTTTAGAAACCATTGCGGCATGACTAAAGGTTCTACGATATTTCCGCATTTGTAGCAAACGGCTACATTGTGTTTGTAGTTTGGATCGACTTTAGCTAAAAGCCCTTTTGCTTGCAGTTTCTCAACTATTTTGGGGCGCGCTTCGGAAATTTTCGTTCCGGTAAATTCTCCGGCAATCGGAAGAAGTTTGCCGTAGCGATCTATAATTGGCTCTTTATCCAATTTACGTCTGGTGGCAAGTTCAAAATCAATTGGATCGTGCCAAGGAGTGATAGTCATCGCTCCTGTACCGAAGTTCATGTCTATAATTGAATCCTTTATTACGGTTGCGGTAACTTGCCCATTTATCCATTCGGCTTCAAATTTCTCGCCGTCCTTGAATTTCGCGTACCTTTTATCCTTAGGGTGCGCAACTATATATTTGTCGCCGAACTTAGTTTCGGGACGGGCAGTGGCAATCTCAAAAGATCCGTATTTTAAGTAATAAAGAGGTTCTGTTCTTTCCTCATAGCGAACTTCAAGGTCAGATAGAGTAGTTTGGTGTTTGACGCACCAGCTTACGATCCGTTCTCCTCTATAGAGCAGTCCATCTCGGTAGAGTTTTACAAAGGTATCAATAACAATTTTCACAATGTCCGGATCAAGCGTAAATTTTTCTCGCGACCAGTCGCATGACGCTCCGAGTTTGCGAAGCTGGCCCTCCATAATTTTTTTATTATCTAGGGTAAAATCAAGCATCTCTTGGTAAAGCTTTTCTCTTGGAATTTCAGATCGCCGCCGTCCTTCCTTCTCCAATTTTTTGTCAAATACCACCTGCGTTTCAAATCCGGCATGGTCCGCTCCGGGAAGCCATAGTGTTTTCCTTCCTCGCATGCGCTCAAACCTCGCCATAATATCTTGCAGAGTTACGAATACGGCATGACCGATGTGTAAGGATCCGTTGGCATTTGGAGGAGGCATGATGATAGTGTATGTTTTTTTGCTTTTGGGGTTATCAGCCCGCGGCTCGAGCGCCTCGGGCGCAAAAAAACCGGACTTTTCCCAGGTCTGGTAGATTCTGTCCTCTACGTCTTTGGCATTATATTGTGGCGAAAGTTCTTTTGACATATACTGATGATAGCACAGAGGATGAGAGAAAGAAGCATGAAAACATTAGAGTTTCTCCGTAGGTACATAAGAGCACTAACCTCTCCCCCACCAAATTATAATCCACCTAAGCCTAAAAATTTCTGGGAACTTCTAAAAGCCTACAATAGGGCTCTTACTCGTTAAGAAAACCTCAAATTAGCCTCCGCTCCGACTTTGTTCGGAGCCTTTTTATTTCCTTTACCCCCACACCAAATTTCAACCAAGCCGAGCATTTGCGTCTGCTAGAATTTGATCAAGTTGTCTTGGCGAATAAGCTTTTTTCGGGATTTGGTGTGGGGGCGAGAAATACGCGGCCAAGGCAATCATAAGTGCGTTATCCCCTGTCATGTAATTGAGCGGTAACTGGTAGTTTATTTTTGAAAGGGACTTTTTAATTTCAGCAATGAGTCGTTCCCTCAAGGGTCTATTTGCCGCGACCCCGCCTCCCAGGAGAATTGTTTTTATTTTGTACTGTTTTGCCGCGCGGATGGTTTTTGAAACAAGCACGTCAACAACCGCTTTTTCGAAGGATGCGGCAAGATCGGCCTTGG
>CAYJWH010000026.1:0-1469 GCA_964373875.1 uncultured Candidatus Saccharibacteria bacterium
CAAGCCGTAACGACTTCCCGACTTCTCGCCCGGGTAGTGGCGAGACAACGAGGTACCGGATCCCTAGTGGACACCGGGCCTCTTTAATTTGAAATAAGCCAACGCCTATTCCATTAGGTATTGGCTTGCTCCAATTCCATTAGGATGCGATCGTTATTTAATGGAATTTACTTAAATTTTGACTTCTTTATTTTCAAAGCTTAAGATAATTCCATGGCCAAGAAAAAAATTACGACAATTGAGGGACTGGCAACGGCAACCCAAACGGAGTTTTTGGGCATGAATAAGCGGTTTGACTCCATGGATGAGAAAATAGATACGGGATTTAGGATTATGGTTGATTCTCTCGATCTTATTCGCCAAGACATCCGAGACATAAAAACAAGTCTTGGGCCGCTGGTGAGAGTGGTTGCTGATCTTGAAAACTCGGTTCGCAGTTTGGACAAGCGAGTTAGCAGAATCGAAGAAAAGGTAAAATAAAGGAAACATGCACATAACAAAATGCAATCGCTGTAAAGCAACGATTAAAAATTTCTTTGGCGGAGACGGTTCATCGGTAAGAATATATGGAAAAGAGCTTGCTTCGGCTGACTTTTGCACCAGCTGCACGCCTCAACTTGCCAATTTTATCAAAAAATTTATCGAGACGAAGAAAAAACGTTAAATCATTTCACAAAATCCGCCATTCGGCGGATTTTGTGATTGTCTAGTTTTAAACGAGGTCCGACCTCTAAACGCTACGCTTTAAACCGGTCAATAAGCTCTTTTTTATATTTGGCAATTTCTTCTTCCACGATATTTTCAAATTTAGGAAGTTCGGTATTCAGAAATTCCGTTACCGCCGTGCCATTTTGCGGATCCTGGCCAAGAACTCCGTCAAGTTTTTCCTTCTGCTCCTCGGAAAGTTCATCCATCAAGCGAAAAGTAAGGCGGTATTGAAGCACATTGCCAAAGCCCTCGAGAAAAGAAGCTCGCTCGTCAGCGGCCAGAGTGGTCAGGCCAAGCTCGTCAAAAAGATTGGCTTTAAGATATTTAGCTACGGGGATTTTGGTGGGCATATTCGTTTTATTTATTAATTATAACTTTAAATTCCGAATCGGGAAAGCAGGGATTTTTTGATATCCAGTCTGTCCCCGAATTGATTGATAAATTGTTCTACGGTGAGATTGCGCGCCGCTTGATTCGGTTCTAATTTATAGATCGCGTCGGCAAGACTAACCTGCTTCAAAAGCTCCGATGACTTGTAATCGCTGATCCCGGGAATTATGGATTTGGTATGCGGAAGATCCGGCCATGATTGACCGGCGCTAAAATTTCTCCACATATCGGCCTGTTCAGTACCTCCCTCGGGAATTTGCTTCAGAAGCTGATCCACAGTGACACCTCGCAGGAGCTTATATTCCTCCGCGCTAAATCCCGCTCCGGTCTCGGCTATTGCTTGTTCAAGCTTTGATCCAAAAGAGGTTTCC
>CAYJWH010000026.1:1569-8684 GCA_964373875.1 uncultured Candidatus Saccharibacteria bacterium
GGCTGATCCCCATATCCTCCCGCGTAAGGAGCTTTGCCTGCAGGATAGACGTCCATGCCTCCTGGCGCGTCAGCGAGTCCCGCGTCACTCCTCGCACCCGGAACCGAATCAACTTCCGGAGGCGCTACCGCAAGCCCCGGAGGCGGAGTTACTCCTTTACTGACAGACGGAGGCACCTCTTCACCTCCTCCAAACAGTTTTCCAAACCACCCTTTGGCTCTTTTGGGTGCTCCAAAAATATCTCCTCCGGTTGCGGCATCCAGCGCAAGTCCAGACCAGGCACCTGCTGCAACCCCCGTGAAAATCGCAAGATAACGCCGCCTGTCCGCTTCTTTTTTATTTAATCTTTCAGCTCCTTTGCGTTGTTCATCTACAAAATGGTCTGCTATCTTGGCGAGCTCGAGTTTCGCGGCTTCGTTTTCAAGCCAATTCTGCGCGTTGGCGAGCTCTTGCTCGATTACCGTACCTGCTGATTCCATTCTTTCCTCGCGAAGTTTACCTCTTTCTTTTTTATAGGCATTTCTGCCAAGCCATTGGGCAAATTTGTTGGCCGCAAACGCCGTGGCGCCACCTACCGCAGAACGAGCTCCACGATAAGCAAAGGTCGCCGCCAAACCACCTTTTACCGAAAAAAGTCCCCCAACTACCGGAAGCATCGGAAGAGCAAAAGCTCCTACTCCTCCGGCAATTACGGCGGATATCGCCAAACGCTTGTATAAAGGCATGTTATTCCAAGCTTCAAGCAGTTTCTGGACTCTTGTCCTTTCCTGAAACTCGGCGATTCTCCTTTCCCGTTCTTTATTAAAACTGTCATCGAAAATATAAATTGTATCGGATATGGCCCCCTTCAGCCGATTTTTTACTTCCTGCTCAAGAATAGTCTTTATGGCTCTCTCTTTTTCGGCGGGATCGGCCGGTATCGACTGGCCAGGATATTTATTTCTGAAGATATTCTCAAAGTTGGCTCGGATAAAAGCCCCTTTATCGTCCCTGAAATCATCCATTAGGCGAACTTTCAAATGTTCCTGCAGCTGCCTTAGACGGGCCTGCATGCTATCTATATCTATTGAATCTCGTTGATTCTCCAGCCAATCCAATTCTCCTTGTTCTCTTCCTGCCACCCCTGCTTGCCCTGCCTTTGCTGCAATTTCTTTTTTCAGGCGGGCAATGTCGCGTATCAGTCGCGCTTTATCCTCGTAAGCTTTTAGTAAAATTTCTCTCCCGTCCAGCCACCAACTAGTAGCATTCTTTAACGCCTCCGAAGGCGGAGGATTTTCCAGCGGATTTCCTTGAGTTTTTTGCTGGAATTCTTGTAAGTTGCCACTCAAATTTCCGGTTTTCAGCCGATAGGCCAACTCCTTGACGGCTTCTGCCCGAAGCTCTTCCGGGGTTCTTTCCGGTCTCTCTGGAGTTTGGGCCATTGGCTCAAGTTCTGGAACAGAAGTAACAGGTTCCGGTATTGTTTGGGTTTGGGGTATAAGCTGCGCTCTAAACTTTTTATATTCGTCCTCGGAAATTTCTTGATTGAGAAATGCTTTGTCTATCAAGAGGAGAGCTTCTTCAGATTTCCGCGCATGTTCCAGTTCGCTAAAAAAAGCAAACCGTTCGAAAAGTTTTTTTGTTCCTTCCGTATCGCTCCTATCTAGTTTCGCCGCTTCCTCCAAAATTTTATTCTGTTCGGCTTTCACGACCGCGACAAATTCAGGCTTGAGGCCTTCCGCAACGACAGAAGACGCCGATATCGGTTCTCCTTTTTCTACTTTTTTGTATAAATCTTCGTGTGGATTCATAGTTTAGCTATTATGTAGTCATTATCGCCGATAAGTGTCAACTAAATCAAGCTTAAGATTTCTTTTTCCTTTTTTCAGAGTCCTCCTGGCCCTTTGCTTTCTTTCCTTTCTTTTTTTTCTTTCCATCACCGCTTTCGCCCGCCTCTGGAGCGGGTTTCTTCTCTTCAATATCCGCGCGGCTGACAAAAATGCCTCTGCGTCCTAATTGCTCTTGTTTTTTCTTTAACTCTTCCTCGGACACAAATCCCATGGCAACTTTTGCCCGCCTCCTAATAATCTTTAGGTCGCCTTTTAGCAAAAACTCGGGAAGAGGATTTTTTCTAACCCTCCCTATAAGACGATCAAGCTCATCAAAGATATTTTTGATACTTTCCACATTAACTTGAGAAGCGTCCGCATGCCCCAAATCATCCCAAATTTCATTTTTTAGTTTTATAATTTCTTCCTCCACTTTACCCGAAAGGCCAGATTCCTCTTCTATTTCAAATGCCTCCGGCTTAGATATGCCAAAGCGGGACGGACGTACTGCTACTCTAGCTACTGTGCGCTTCGGCATTTCGGGCAGAACTTCCGACTGACTCATACTCCGTAAAAGATTCTGGAACTCTTGCTGAAGCAAAGAGAGTTTTCTAAGTTTGGCGCGCGCTTCCGTAGGTATAGAAAAATTTTCCATAGGAAGTTCCGTAATTTGCCGAAGTTCTTCCCGCAAACCTTCCCCAATCCATAGATCCAAAATTTCCTCTCTTTTCCGATCCATTTTTTCGCGAATCTCGTTTTTTCTTTCCTCTCTTTCTCTCTCATATTGCTCCTTTGCTTCAAACAACCGTATCTGATACTTGATTTCTTCTACCCTTCCGCGCGGTTGGCTTTCCTCAAGCTCACGCATTTTCTCCGGATCTCTCCGCAACTCTTCCAAAAATGCTTTAGCTACCACTGCCCTCTCCTCTTCCTCTTCCTCTGTAAATTCCTTTAGGGAACGTGCGATTCTTTGCTGTAAAAACCGCTTGGAGGACTTTGCTTCCTTCAGTTCTTCCGCATCTCCGGGTTGCCTTTTACTCTTTTTTCGGCCTCTTTTCCCCTCTCCTTTATAATATCTCATGGCTTGCTCGGCCTGTTCTGCTATACGCTCCCGCACAGCTTGGCGCTCGCGCATCTTCTCCTCCCAAAATTGCGTAAGGGGACCTTTCATATCTCCCTGCTCTACTCCACGAATAGCATCCTTAACTGCCTCCGCAGTGATTTCATTTAAAATATACTCGCCATCGATCTGCGATATCTCTCTTTCTTTCATCATTTCTACGATATCGGCGCGCGGGTCTTGTGACTCAATCCCAACCTCAACGATCGTTTTCCATTTTTCGTAAATTCTTTGGCTATAGCCAGAAAGCTCCTCCTTGGGGTCAGTAAGACTCAATAGACGAATTATTTCAGGATCATCCTGATCAAGCTTATCTTCAAGAAACGCCGCAACTAACGCTTGGGCGCTGTCTTCCGCATTCAGAATTTCTTGCAAAGTATTAAATGTTTCGCCGTATAGCGAATATGCGATATTAAAAACCGCCATCCGCGCTGAACGCATCTCCGCAGATGCTTCTCCTGATAGCACTTCAGAAATTCGGGTTGCAAGGTCCACTTTCCAAACAGGAGAGACAGGTTCTTCTTCTTTAATTTCTTCTCTGTTTTGAACTTCCGTACTCTCCTCCGGAGCAGGGTAAAGACCGCGCGAGAGCCATCGTGCCGTTTCTTCAACTATTTTTTTATAATACGCAGTGGCCTCTTCGCTAATTTCGTCTTGTGATAGACTCGCCGGAGTTACAGCTTCGGTAGTTTCGCGGGGCTCTGTCTTTACTTCCTCTGCGGTTTCCGCGCTTTCTCTGGCCTCTTCTGCGGCTGCTTCTCTGGAGAGAATACCGGCATCTTCAAAAATTTTTCTTGTGGCCGCTCGTTCCTCTTCTGTTCCGACAGCATGGACACGCTCCAGAGCCACTCTTTGCAGCGCTTCCGGAGTTATACGAAGCTCTGTATCCGACGCGTAAATTTTTAGAATTTCCATCGCTTCATCCGCGGAAGAGGCATCAAGCACGTCCTTAATAAGTACCCGCATATCCTCCTCCACAAGAGCGCGCTGTACTGCCTTCTCGCGTTTTGATACCTCTGGCGGTATCTGGCCCCTCTCCCTGCTTTCAGCCGCGCGCCGAGCCATCTCCCGCTCGATTACTTCCTTGCGCGAAGATTTGCCGCCGGTTCGCGGTGGTGTTTCCGATTTATTTTGGCCTTCTTTATTTTTAGGTCCTTCCATAATGATTACTTTTTAAGCATGGCCCGCGCTTCTTTAGCCCCTTGGCGTATAAAAGCGGCGAATTCGCTATTGCTCCTTGCCTTGGATGAATATTCCAAAATTCTCTCTTCTCGTTCAGCTCGATCTTTTTCGCTCATGCGCGACGGGTCCTGCCTTTTCAGGAAGTCTACTTCGGCTTCGTACATTCGCGCTTTCGCTTCCACAATCATCGCGTTTACTTCTACAAAAGTTAGAAATCCTTGGTGCTCCTCCGCGCTGATAACTCCTTCCGAAAAAGCAAGACGCAAGCGAAGGGAGTAATCTACCGTGTCCTCGCTTTCTTGCAGAATTTTTGCCACGGCGATTTTACGCGCGAGTTCTGTCCTTTGTGCGTTATCTTCTGCTTGCGGAGTTTTACTTTCAAAATCCACCATGCGTTCGGATACAAGTTTTTGGAACGCGTCGGCAGTATAGCGGTTTTCCGCCTCCGGAGGGATGTATATTCGCTCAAGAAACGGCCTTCTGACTCCTTTTTCCAAGTCGTCAACTTCTTTTTGTACTTCCTCTACGGCCGGTATAGCAGAAATAATTCTTGAAACTGCAGCAAACTCATAGACAGGAGATCCTGCTACAAGCCGTGATAAATCTTCTTTTAGTCTCCTTTTGAGAGTATCGGCGTATTCTTTTAGTTCCGCCTGTATTTTCGGTTCGTCTCCCACCATAAGTTCGGCGACTTCGCGATTTATGTCAAAAATAGAACGCCTCTCCTCTCTTATGAGCACATTTTCCCTGCTCTCCTTTATCCTCTTGTATACCGCTTCTTTTATGCCACGATGACCCTTTTTTGCTAGAAACTCCTGCAATCCGGAAAGCGCTTGCAAAAATTGCCTGTCTTGGCGTACAAGCGCCGGGTTTGCTTCCTCATACTCCCAGGCGCGCTTTAGGATTTCCTCCATTCCTGAAATATGAAAAGGAGGACGCCCGCTTGGCGTCAGCCGTTTGAAAATTTCAATACCTCGCTCTCCAAAATACCGTCCCAATTTTTCGTAAAGTCCGTACGCATCCCGCGCGAGCTTTTCCTGCTCTTCCCCATCAATAAGACGAAGAGTTCCGTAAATATCCTCAAGCAATTTCTCTTTTTGCGGTCCTTCGGCCGCGACTTGAGAAAGAACGATTGAACCAAGTTCATTCCTGATATAATCACGAAATGGTTTGGCAAGCGACTTAAAAAATTCTTGTAATTCCATGGCCTTTTTCTCGGGAACTTCTTTGCCTTGGGTTATATAGGGCCTTTTCAACCTCTCCACTTCAGATACAACTCCCCCAAGAATACGCTCTCTTGCTTCGGCAAGCGCCTCGTGAGGAATTTCCTCGCCGTGCAGAGCTTGCGCTTTTTTGTATTCATGCGAAGCAAACCTTTTCAGAAGCTCTATAGTGCGGCGCTCATCTTTAAGCAAAGCATTTAAAAGGCCCGCGGCTACATTTTGCGGCAGACCTTCTTTGACAGACTCTTCTACGATATGAGCGCGCTCGCCAAGAGCAAAAACACCCTCCAGACGCTCAACAAGGCCGAGGAGGGGCTGGTATGCCTCCGGTTCAATTTTTCTTTCCAGGATTTTTTGCACAAGCAGGGGTTCCGGCTCGTCAGTTTGCAAAACTTCGGCAAGCTCCCTGCCTAGTCTTGATTCTGGGCTTTCCAGTGATTCAGCTGGAGTTTCGGCCCCTTCAACTTCTGGAGTAAGTTCTAGCTTTTCAGGATTCATGTCACTATTATATCATACTTTACTTTAAAAATCAAGTAGTCTTTTGTAAGAGATTGCCCCAATAAAAACCCATTATTAATGATACTACATCATTGCTTATTGGCAACTTTATGGAAACGAAAAACAGCCCGCTTGAAGCGAGGCTGCTTGTTGTTGGTTGGATGGAAGCCCGGCGCCTCCATCCCCCTTGGTGAAATGCCTTCTCCTCGCGCCTGTACCGGGTGCGCGGGAGAGATAAACCCCCGGCCTAGAGCGTGATGCCCTTGGCCGCGGCGAGCTTTCGCACGCCGTCGGGGTTCACGTCCACGAACTGCAGGAGGAGGGCGACATCCTTGCCCTCCGCCTTCGCCAGCTCGAGCTTGAACTTCAGCTCGGCCGACGGGTCAGACCCGTTGGACACGACCGTCGGCGTCGGCGCCGTCTGCAGAACCTTGGACAGGTCCGGCAGGGTGGGAGCCGTCGGCGTTCCCGGAGAGGCCGTGAACGCGGAGAGGTCGAGCTCGGGCAGGGAGGTCGTCAGGGCCGTCGGCGTCCTCGCGGGCTCGGCGCCCTGGAGGGTGAGCCGGATCTGCTGGGGGGGGGTGAGGTCCTCCTCGTCCTCATCGTCGGTCTCCGGACGCGGCTGCTGCTGCGCCTGGAGGAGTTCCAGGAGGGACGTGGCCGCGGCCGCGGCCGGGTTGGAGCGCCGCTCGCGCTTGGGCAGCTCCGGCAGCTGCCGCATCAGCCCCTCCCACTCGTCGTGGGTGAGGCCCTGCTTGAGCGCCCCGCGGAACTCCGGCCACTCCAGACGCTCGGCCGGCGTGTAGCCGGCCTTGCGAACAGCGTCGCGCATCGCGAGCGCGACCCCCTCGGCACCCGGGTAGCGGGCCATGAGCACGGGCTCATAACCAGCGAAGCGGATGGCCGAGAACCAGACCAACTTCGGGACCTGTGGATTCGCCCCCAGCACCTGGACGTACGGGGCGAGCTGGGGGTGGGAGGTCGTGACGTCGGGCAGGCCGAGGACCTTCTTCAGGCCCTCGATGACCTGCACGGCCTGGGCCCTCTCGGCCCTGATGGCGGTGATCTGTTCGTCGGACAACCGCTGTCTCTGGACCATGACTTTCTCCTCTTTCTTGTCGAGCTTTGCTCGACGAGTTTTTGTGGCTGCCAAACGTCATGTCCGGCTCGCCACTGTTCTGGCGGAAGTATAGCAAAATCCTTGACATTTGTCAATAGTATTGTTACGCTTTGGCAAGCTAGGAGAAAAACCATGCAAGCTCTTTCAGAACTTTATCCAAGACG
>CAYJWH010000027.1:0-8564 GCA_964373875.1 uncultured Candidatus Saccharibacteria bacterium
CTGGTAAATGGGCCAATATATATCGGCTTAAGGTTATAGGCTTTAGGCCTTAGATGTTTTAGTCCTAAAGCCTGACGCCTAGCGCCTAATGCCCGATTTGGCTGGTGAGTTAGAAAAATTTTTGGATACTCCTCTTTGATAGTAATCCCCACGTAAAAGTAGTTCTTATCATCACGCTGCAAGATATTGTACTTGGGGATATGCGCTTTAATAAGCTCGGCCTCTTTGATAAGGGCGTTAACCTCTGATTCCGCTTCCGCCCATTCAACCCTAGCCGCTTCTTTGAGCATGGTACGGATTTTGTCGCTCACGTCTTTTCGCCAATATGAATAAAGCCGCTTTTTGAGATCCGCGGCCTTTCCTATATAAATCGGAGTACCCCGCCTGTCCTTAAAAGTGTAAACGCCGGGGGAAGAGGGGATATGTTGTGGTTTATTTAGGTTGCCCATACTTGACTTCTAATGTATAATACACCGCTATGGTGAAGTCAAAGAAAACCGCGGATTTTATCAAGATACGCGGCGCCCGCGTACACAATCTTAAAAATATTGATCTTGACATTCCCAAAAATAAACTTGTGGTCATTACCGGCTTGTCCGGGTCAGGAAAGTCATCTTTGGCTTTTGATACTATTTTCGCCGAAGCGGAACGCCGATTTGTTGAGTCTCTTTCTTCATACGCGCGGCAATTTTTGGGAGTACAGGACAAACCCGACGTGGAATCAATTGACGGCCTTTCTCCCGCGATTTCTATTGACCAAAAATCTGTTTCCAAAAATCCTCGTTCAACAGTAGGTACCATTACCGAAATTTATGATTATTTACGAATTCTTTTCGCGCGTATTGGCAAGCCGTATTGTCCGCGATGCGGAAAAGCAATAACCAGGCAAACGGTGGATCATATTGTTGCCTCCATATCCCGTCTTCCGAGAAATGAGGAAATTTTGATTTTAGCGCCCCTGGCGCGGGGAAAGAAAGGAGAGCACCGAGGAATTTTGGAGGAAGTGAAAAGGACCGGATTTATTCGCGCGCGAATTGACAGTGAATTAATGCTTCTTGAAGAAGCAATCTCCAAAACTCTTGATAAAAATAAAAAGCACGATATTGAAGTTGTCGTGGATCGCTTCGCGCTTGCCAACGACATTGAGCGCGCCCGCATTCGAGACTCTGTGGAAACAGCGTTAAAAATCGGCAAAGGAATAGTGCTAGGAAGTTTTACATCTCAACAAAAAAACTCAACTCCAGATCTTATTTTTTCTCAATACTTTGCCTGTACAGAATGCGAGACAAGTCTCCCGGAAATAGAGCCGAGAATTTTCAGCTTCAATAGCCCTTATGGAGCTTGCCCCGCCTGCACCGGACTTGGCTCAACATTAGAAGTAGACTCGGAACTGGTCATGCCAAACAAGCGTCTCACCATTGCCGAGGGCGCAATCCGCCCCTGGGCCTCTGCCTCGCATAAAGTAGGAAGGCAAAGCTGGTACTGGTGGATTCTGGATGACCTTGCTTCGCGCTGCAAGTTTTCGCTTAATACTCCGGTAGAGAAACTGCCTAAGCAGACTATTGATATAATTTTATACGGAGAAAAAGAAGTAAAAGACGGATCAGCGCCTTTTGAGGGCGTAGTCCCAAATCTTAAAAGGCGCTGGAAAGAGACTGATTCCGACTTTACCAGAGCGGAGGTTGAGAAGTATATGCAGATCAGAGTATGTCTGGAGTGCGGAGGCAAGAGGCTTCGCAAAGAGTCGTTAGCAGTACGGATCGGGCAGGAAAATATTGCCTCGATCACCGATAGGACCGCGGAAGACGCCTATAATTTTTTTAAAAAACTGCCTTCGACTCTTGTCTCCAACGATTTTAAAATAGCCACCCCTCTCGTCAAAGAGATTTCGAAACGGCTCGAATTTCTAAAAGACGTGGGAGTCGAATATCTCACGCTTTCTCGCGAATCAACCTCACTCTCCGGAGGAGAAGCCCAAAGAATACGCTTGGCAACCCAGATTGGTTCGCGGCTGACCGGCATAATCTATATTCTTGACGAACCCTCGATTGGGTTGCACCCGCGAGATCATGCGCGCCTTATCGCCACCCTTAAAAGTCTGCGCAATTTGGGAAATACGATAATAGTGGTGGAACACGACGCGGAAACTATGCGCCAAGCTGATTGGATCATTGATTTTGGACCTGGTGCCGGAAAACACGGAGGAAAAATTATTTTCGAGGGAACGCCCAAAGAAATTTTTAGGACTTCAACTCTCACCGGCCAGTACCTTTCCGGCAAAAAAGAAATCAACATACGTCGCACCGATTCTCCAAGAGAAAAACTAAAAGTCATAACCATAGTTGGCGCCAAAGAGCACAATTTGAAAAATATTTCCGTAAAAATCCCGTTGGGAAAATTCGTTACCGTTTCCGGAGTTTCCGGATCGGGTAAATCAACTCTTGTAAATGATATCTTGGCCAAATATCTTCTTGCCAAATTTTACGACGCGCATCTCTTTCCAGGGGCACATGAGAAAATTTTGGGAACTGAACATATTAATAAAGCGGTAGTGGTGGACCAATCGCCAATTGGGCGCACCCCTCGTTCTAATGCCGTTACCTACACGGGAGCTTTCCATTTTATACGTGACCTATTTTCACAAACTATGGAAGCGCGCGCTCGAGGGTACGAACCGGGAAGATTCAGTTTTAACGTAAAAGGCGGCAGATGCGAAGTCTGCGAGGGCCAAGGTGTTAAGAAAATAGAGATGTATTTTCTGCCGGATGTTTATGTAGAATGCGAGGAGTGCAAAGGCAAAAGATACAATCGCGAAGCATTAGAAATAGAACTCAATGGAAAAAACATTGCTCAAGTTTTGGAGATGCCGGTGGAAGAAGCGCTGAAATTTTTTGAAGAAATTCCATCAGTTAAATCAAAATTGCAAACATTGCATGAAGTCGGTCTCGATTATATGAAGCTTGGACAGCCGGCGCCGACTCTATCAGGAGGAGAGGCCCAAAGGGTAAAACTTGCCACTGAACTTTCGCGCCGCGATACCGGAAAAACTTTGTACATTTTAGACGAGCCCACGACAGGATTGCATTTTGACGACATCCGCAAACTGCTTACCGTACTTCGTGCGCTGGTAGATAAAGGGAATACGGTTTTGGTTATCGAGCATAATCTTGATGTCTTAAAAAATTCGGATTGGATCATTGATCTTGGTCCTGAAGGAGGAGATAAGGGCGGACTGATTATTGCCGAAGGAGCTCCAGAAGAAATAAAGAGAAATAAAAAATCCTACACCGGACAGTGGCTTGGGAAAATGTCCAACTTAAAACCAAAATAAAAAAAGGCCGTGCGGTTCTGCGCATGGCCTTTAGTTGCTTCGCCAATGTTTGTACAAACTCATCCACGAAAGAGGAACGGCAACACCGGCGAATAATATTCCCGCCGTCTGGAAGTTCTGATTCTCCAATGATACCCCCAGAAGAAACATGCACAGGGCGTTGTACCAGAGAAATGCTTTTACTTTACCAAATCGATTGGCTTCGGGTCTGTATCCGGACGCAAAACGTATTCCCGCGAGAAAAATCTCGGCGCTGTTCCCCGTTATGAGAAAGTAAAAAAACGGTAAGGGGATAAACTGGCGCACAACCGCCAAGCCTCCGAGGTAAAATGCTTTATCAGCGATTGGGTCCAGAATCGCTCCTAATTTGCTCTTGGACTCCCAACGCCTCGCAAAAAATCCATCTAGAAAATCGCTTAACCCGGCCAATATTGCGATAAAAAGCGCGACTAGCGGGAAAGTAGGAACGGCGAGCGCGAATGGGATAATGAGCATGAGCCGGAACAGAGAAAGAGCGTTGGGTACCCATTGTCTGTAGAGGGCCATCGGTGGAAGTTCGCGAGTCTGTCTGCGGCGCAAACTGATAATTTCCCGTTTCATAACGACTAACTCACGTCTCTCTTGTTTCCATTCCTTGCGCCGCGCATAGTACTTGGCCGTCAGTACCCCGAGTGCCTTTTTGGAATTTTTCCGCATCCGGTACCGAGAAAATAATGTATAAATCCATACACCCCCAAAAACGCTGGGTATCGATAATAAAATATCAATCGTGGTGTCCGGATCTCCCTTTTGTGCCTGTATGTTCGTGAATGGACGTGCGTCGTGATACGCCTCACCCCCCTCCCACAATATTGCTAGACAAATGATGACTAGCGGTACGACGGCCCAAAGAATAAACGCGCGCTTGGCAGGAGAAGTGAAAAGCGCGGTTGGCCGGAAGTAGTTGATTTCATAGATGAGATTAATCGCCCCCGCAAGCGGCAGAAGTATGTGCGCTACGTTGTCAAACCACCATTCAGTACTTCCGAATTCCGCCGTACGCCCTTTCCAAAAACCCCAAATAAAGATAGAGATTGCCCAAAGAACCAGGCAGACAGCATGCCCTCCAAGGCCAATCCAGTCTATCCTGCCACGGAATATCTTTGTCATCCGCTACTCCTTGGAATAAAATGTCCTACTATTGACGTACCAGAAATTTTAGCCGGTAGCAAGAAACCTCAACAGTGGGGTTGACATACCCCTGCTGTTGCATGATATAGTATTAGCAGTCTAATGCGTAGAGTGCTAAAAGCGCTCACTTTACGGCTCTCGGCACATACGGCTTGAAACCATCCGAAATTCCCAGCGAGAATTTCGGATTCGTGCAAAGTTGCGTCGGCTGTCAAGGCGATATGTCCTGCGGACAACAGCAAAAGAAAGCCTTGACAGACGATGCCCGACTGCAACCTTGAGCGTTTCAAACCGTATATGCTTCGGCCGCTAGCTCGCTAAAAATTAATTAAATGTATATATGAACATAAAACCATTAGGAGACCGGGTGCTTATCGAGCCCCAGAGAGAGGACAGGAGCGGCAAGACTAAATCCGGCATTTATCTGCCCGAAACCGTGAATAAAGAACGTCCGGAGCAGGGGAGGGTGGTCGCCGTAGGGCCCGGCAAACTTTCCGACGAAGGGAAAAGAATCCCCATGAACGTCAAAAAAGGGGACGTTGTTCTCTTCACCAAATACGGTCCGAGTGAAATCAAGGTCGATGGAAAAGAATACTTGATTGCGAAAGAAGAAGATATATTAGGAATCGTCGAATAATATGGCAAAACAAATAATTTTTGATGAAAAAGCGAGGCAAGCCATGAAGCGCGGAGTTGACCAGCTTGCCAATACCGTAAAAATAACTCTCGGTCCCAAGGGACGCAATGTCGCTCTTGGCAAAGGTTACGGAGGGCCGCAGATCACCAACGACGGCGTTACTATCGCCAAGGAAATTGAATTTGAGGACAAGTTCGAAAATATGGGGGCGGAGCTTGTAAAAGAAGTCGCTTCCAAAACCAATGACGCGGTAGGGGATGGCACCACTACTTCAATAGTACTCGCCCAAGCTCTTATCTCCGAGGGGCTCAAATACGCGACTGCCGGTGTAAACGTAATCGAATTGCGGCGGGCGCTTGAGCACGGACGGGACGAAGTGGTAAGGGAGTTAAAAAAAATGGCCAAGCCCCTGAAGGGAAAAGAAGAAATCGTGCAGGTGGCGACAATATCGGCCGAATCCAAAGAGCTTGGGGAGATAATTGCCGAAGCGATTGAAAAAGTCGGCAAAGACGGAGCGGTTACCGTCGAAGAATCCCAGGGGACCGGCATAGAAAAAGAAATCGTCGAGGGTATGCAATTTGACAAAGGATACGTTTCGCCCTACATGGTTACCAATGCCGAGCGGATGGAGGCGGTCATTGAGGACCCTTATATCCTCATTACCGACAAAAAAATCTCTTCAATACAGGACATTGTTCCTCTGCTTGAAAAGCTGGTCAAAACCGGCAAAAAAGAGCTCGTTATTATCGCCGAAGATGTTGACGGAGACGCCCTGGCCACACTCGTCGTAAACCGCCTTCGGGGAGGATTCAACGCGCTTGCGGTAAAAGCTCCCGGCTTTGGCGACAGACGCAAGGAGATGCTTGAAGATATCGCCGTGGTATGCGGAGGAAAAGTAATTTCCGAGGAGATAGGACTCAAACTGGAAAGCGCGGAGATGAATATGCTCGGACGGGCGCGGCGCATTGTGTCTGACAAGGAAAACACTACGATTGTCGGCGGAAAGGGCAAAAAAGATGAAATTGAAAAAAGAATCCGACAACTGCGCGCGCAAATTGAAAAAACAACTTCAGATTATGATAAAGAAAAATTGCAGGAACGACTTGCCAAGCTTTCCGGCGGAGTTGCTGTGATAAAAGTGGGAGCGGCAACCGAAACGGAAATGAAATATGTGAAATTGAAAATTGAAGACGCGGTGGCAGCCACTAAAGCGGCCCTTGCTGAAGGTATTGTGCCCGGAGGAGGGATCGCGCTTTTCAAACTCGCGATATTGATGCAAGAAAAGAAATCACAAAATCAGGCACCTGAAGAACAGGCGGCATACGCAGTCCTCACCAACGCGCTTCTCGAGCCTCTCGCCCAAATCTCCGCCAATGCCGGAAAAAGGGTCGGAGAAGTAGCAACTCTAATTACTCAAAAACTTCACGCCGATCCCAAATCAAATCCGGGCTATGACGCACTGCATGACAAAATCGTAAATGACATGATCAAAGAGGGAATCATCGACCCGGTAAAGGTGACACGCTCCGCCCTGGAGAACGCGATCTCAATTGCGGCCATGTTTCTGACCACCGAAGCCGCGGTTGCCGAGCTTCCGAAAAAGGAAAATCCGTCAGCCGGTAGCGCTGGAATGCCTCACGAAGACTACTAAAGCCATAGGACTTCAAATCAAAACCGGCTCATGAGCCGGTTTTGATTTTGTGGTTAATTTATATATAATCAGAATATGCCAAGGAATAGCGAACTTGCGGCGATCAAAGCAACCGCCGAGCAAATACTGGGAAACCCGACTTGGGATCTTATCTCGCTTTTTCTTTTGATCGCTATTGGATTTTTCTACGGAATTTCCGCGGGAAAGCGGATGATCGTCTCCACTATTATATATACATATGTCGCCATGGCCCTCCTGCCGGTGCTTCCGATAGATAAATTATCGGCAATATCCCAGTCAAGCGCGGCTTTTACAAAAATAGGCGCGTTTCTTGTAATTTTTTTTATTCTGGCAATCTGTCTGAAAAGGGGAGGGGCGCAATCTTTCGCGGTGGGGAACCCATGGTGGCAGGTCTTTCTTTTGAGTTTTATTCAAGCCGGACTTCTCATTCATGTCGCTTTAGGGTTTCTGCCCAAAGATCAAATGGCGATGCTGGCTCCGCTGACCCGAACGGTTTTTGCCAATCCAAGTTTAAAAATTTTATGGCTTATAGGGCCGTTGGTAATTTTGGTCATACTTCGCTGGTTTGACTACCGGGCGGAGAAAAAATGGTAATCAAATCTGTTGCAACTATCTCTGCTATAGCAAGAATAGCTGCAAAAATCAAAGCTCAAAGTGCTGCTTCAGTTTAGATTCTCCCTCTAAAGATTCTACAATGATATAATTGACATATTTAGAAACCCCAAAGAATTCGGTAATAAAATCTATCTCTTCTTTACACTCAAAAGGATATACAAAACAGCTCTTTTGCAATTTATAAAGATCCAATTCCTTAAATTTCCATCGCAAAGCTTCCCTTGCCTTTTTGTATTGCTCCGGTATGTCAAAAATAATTAGACGCCATTTTTTATCCCATTTTTGGGGAATAGGTATTTTGATTGCTTCAATTTTGCCGCGAAGAATGTGTTTTTCCCCTTCGTTAGTTACAACAAAAATTGTTTCGCCGTTCTTAATTTCAGTTCTTATAAGTTTTCTATCCTTCAGGGCGGTTATGGAATCTTTTACTATAAAAGGCCGGCTTTCCAATTTTCTTGCTAATTTGTGCAGTGCGGGTATAAGCACTTTGGCCATGTTTGGCGCCACTAAAATCGCGGGAATCGCGGCTCCCGCGGAAATAAGTAACAGAATTTTAAGAGCCAACCTTCCTTTTTTATGTTTTGCCATATTCACCATCATATCACAACTATCTCTGCTATAGCAAGAATAGCTGCAGCAACTGAATAGCTTTTTATACATGCGAACTATATTGATTCTCTATATATTTTATGTTAATATATGATTTGTTTCCGCCCATAGCTCAGTTGGTAGAGCAGCTCCCTTTTAAGGAGAGGGTCCCAGGTTCGAATCCTGGTGGGCGGATAAATAATTTGTGGCCTATAGCAAAGTGGGCCAAAAGCATGCGTTTGGCGGGATTGCTACCTAAAGATCGTGAGCCGGCGAGCGTAGCAAAGAAAAGCAATCCCAGGGACGAGCAACCGGTTTGTCCCGACGCACATTTATAAATAATTAATGAAGTCGGGATCCCGTATGATTTTGGTGGGCCCGTAGCTCAGTGGTAAAGCAACCGGTTTGCATCCGGTAGACGGGAGTTCAATTCTCCCCGGGTCCATTGGCCCACCAAAATCCATCGGAACATCCGGTAGATGGGAGTTCGATTCTCCCTAGGTCCACCAAATTTGATTTGCCGAAGAAGTTGCCTCGGGGCTTCGCCCCTC
>CAYJWH010000028.1:0-8272 GCA_964373875.1 uncultured Candidatus Saccharibacteria bacterium
TACGCTTGTTTCTTGCCCACCTAAATTTTGCCGGGCCGTAGTATACCGGTAGTACAAGCGCTTTGGGAGCGCTTAGACTGGGTTCAATTCCCGGCGGCCCGAATTTTCATGGACACAAAATCTTTTCTCCGTATAGCCGGAGTACCATTGGTTGTTCTTGGTATTTTGGTAAACCTTTGGATTGCCTGGAACGTTTTTGACTTGCCGTCACGGGAAGCATTGATTTCAGTTGCCCGCGATTACTTTGCCATTTATGGATACTATTTTGCTTTTGCTAGCGCGTTTATTGAAGGGTTGCTGTTAGTCAATTTATACTTCCCGGGATCGTTTATTGTCTTTCTATCGGTAATAATTGCCGGAGAAGGGGAGTTGAATATCTTCGGAGTTCTTGGTGTGGTGATTCTTGGGTTTTTCCTGGCCTCGATTATTGACTATCTTTTAGGCAAATATGGCTGGTATCACCTTTTTCTAAAATTAGGATTGTCAGATTCTCTTGAAAAGAGCAAAGGAAAATTGCTTAAGCGAGGCCCTTGGATACTTTTGGCTATGTACTGGCATCCGAATCTTGGAGCGATTGGATCAACCGCGGCTGGCATTTTAATGATTCCTTTTAGAAAGTTCCTTATTTATTGTTTGGCAGCGCTTATTTTCTGGGATAGTTTTTGGGGAGCTTTGGTTTATTTTTTAGGCCCGGCGGCTCTGCGGCTTATGGATATACGAGTAGGCATGATTTTTATAGTTTTATGGATTTTATTTATTTTTATAAAATCGAGAAGAGAGATTGAATCTTCTGCGAAAATAGAATAAAATATACCTAATTTGCGGGTATCGTATAGTGGCAATACCACAGGTTTCCAACCTGTTGCCGGGAGTTCGATTCTCCCTACCCGCTCTCCCACCTACTATACAAAATAGCTCCGTAAAAACTAAAAGAGGTTAACCAGCAAAACCCTGTTTTATCAATTCTAACTTTTGTGTATAGTAGGTGGGAGGGCCCACTTCCAATGAAAATATGTTTTACGTTTACCTAATCAAAAGTAAAAAAAGACGGCTTTTGTTACACTGGTTCAACGCCTGATTTGAAGCGAAGATTTGCGGAGCACAATAAAGGTCTTGTTCGCTCAACTGCACCAAGAAGGCCTTTTGTGCTTGTTTACTACGAGGCGTATCGTTCCGAAAAAGACGCTCGGCTGCGAGAATCACGGCTGAAAGATTACAAACGAGCATACAATCAACTTCACAAGAGAGTAGAAAATAGTTTGAAAGAATAAATAAATAATTGCCTGAATAAGCGGTTATTTTTGTTACTGGTCCTCCCACCACATCTAGTGGGAAGACTGGTGAGGGGAAATTAGAACCGCTTGCTTTAAAAAAATTAAAATGCTACTTTTGTTTTAGTTCTTGCTACCAAAGGAAAGTTTAAATATGGACAACATAAATATTGAGAGCATATTACGAGAAGTAGATAGCATCTCAGATAAAACCAGCCAGGATGTGGCAGGGATTGGCAGAAAAACCGAAAAAGCATTAAGGAGAGTCGAAGGCACACTTAGAAGCGTTGACAAGACGCTAAGAGAAATAAGGTTTTCTTAATTTTCGTATCAAGCCGCCTAGTTCGTCAGAGCGGTTTTTTTATCCAAAACTTGGCATCAAAAAACGCGTATCTTTCTCAAAACAGGTTCTAACGTCCCTTCTTGCGCCACCGCTGGAGCCAGCTATGGCGGCACGCGGTCGCTAAAGCTTCCGCCTACACTAAAGTTTCGGTGGACAAGTCGGATGGGCAAGCGTGCACTGACCCGCTTTATTGCAAAAATACCACATTTGTGGTATTTTTGTTCAAGTATCTTTGCTAAGCGGGGACGACATGCCTCATGTTGTAGTCTACAACCTTAGTTTCGAAGATTTCGAAGACCGTAAAATTGAAAAAATAAAAGCCGCCCTAAAGGAAGCTTTTCGAGCAATTCCCGAACTTAACTTGCGAGAGGAAGACACATCTTTTTCATTTCCAAAAGACCCGACCATAATTTCTGGAAATGTTCCAATTTTTATTATTGTTGAAGTTCTTTTCGATAAGCCCGCAAGAACCCTAGGAATTAGAAGACGTTTAGCTAAAGATATTGGGTGTCGGTTCGCTGTTGTCATGAGAGAATGGCGTATGCTGCCAAATCTTAAAGTAGCCGTAAAGAGGTTTGACCCAGAGAGAGACGGGTTTTGGGATTTAGCAAGTAATTCTCACACGCTATAATAAAGTATTTTGATTATCCGCTTTGGCTTTAGCCAGCGGTTTTTATATTGCAAAACTCGGCACTAAAAATTCCGTATCTTTCTCAAAACAGGTTCTCCTCCTACGCCAAGGTTTCCGCCGTCGCCAAGGCTTTGGCGGACAAGTCGGCAGACACGGTGACATCGTGCCCTAACCCACTCAAAAACATTCATTTGAAAAATTAATATAGTTTTTGAGCGAGGCTCGCCCCAGCAAAGTTGGACGGCCCGCTTGCCGTAAAAACAACTGCTTCCATGCGGTTGTTTTTGTTACTGATGATAGGAAATAGAACCGCTTGATTTATTGTTTACCTAGAAGTACTTTGTGAGATAGTACAGTGTAAAACTGAAAGGACTAAGTAATGCTAACAGCGTCTTGTGTTATAGACCCACCTAAATTTGAAAAACATCTCTTTAGCCTACTAGTTGACCACCTTCATGAAATGCTTGAAGCGACAAAACAGGAAACCTTGAAGTGGGATGATATGTCTAGCCAGGAATCTGGTAGAGGGGTTTATTGGTCACCAGCAGAGGGTTCAACGTGGTGGCATCTCAATCAGGGTTTCCGAGGAGCAAGAATTGGCTATCCGCCAGACAAAGAATTTTTGCACTTTGAAATCTTCAATTTTGGCATAGTTCAGGCAAGGTGGTTGATAAGAGCGGAAGGAACAGTAGACGAAGTTGACATACAAAAGCTATTGACGGATTTACACAACACAATAAAAACTTCGCTGGCAAGAAAGTGAATATTACCTAAACCGCATGGTTCGCCCAGCGGTATTTTTTTATGCAAAAACTGGTAAAACAAAAATCCCCCAGAACTCTGGAGAATTTTAGTGTGGACCCGGCGGGGTTCGCACCCGCTTCTCCGAGTGACAACAGCGGAATGTTACTACATACACCACGGGCCCGGGTCCACGGCATTATCGTAAAACAGAAAGAGCCCTTTTTACAAGGACTCTTTCTATGTCACTCGGAGTTGCCCGTAATATTTACGAACATCCCGTTGTTGCCTTAATTATACTCTCCATCGTAAGGATTTGTCAATAGCCAGTATCCACAGCAAAACTCGGCCGAGCTGAGCTCGGTCGGCACAAATAAGTCCTTCGCTCCCGTCAGACAGGTTCCCGCCAGGAGGCAAGACTCCCGCTCCGTCAGGAGCGAGGCTCGCTCTATTCTATAGAGCGGCGCTCCAAATTTTTTCAAAATTTGGGTGGCTAACGTCGTGGCATAACCCGCTCAAAAACATTCATTTGAAAATTTAATATAGTTTTTGAGCGAGGCTCGCTCATTTCGTAGAAATGAGCGGCCCGCTTATCAATAGAAAGAAAACTGAAAGTTGCAAAGGTAGCATGACGGTGGTACTTTTGTTTTAGTTCATTAGCGCAAATGGAGGATCAGAATGGATTGTAAAGAATATCGTGATGCTACGGAAAAATTTGAAGATCCAAATGAGGGAAGATTTCCTTTTAATGACCCTATTTTCGAACAAGTGAAAGAGCACTATCAAGAATGTGAATTTTGTCAGCATTGGTCTGGGCAACGATACTTAAAACCAGGAAATTAGTTTTACCACGTTTGCCGTTTGGCCCTGCCGGCGGTATTTTTTTATCCACCCAGCTGAGCTGGGTCCAAAACTCGGCCGAGCTGAGCTCGGTCGGCACCAAAAACCGCATACCTTTCTCAAAATAGGTACAAACGTCATTACATAACCCGCTTGCATCGCACTTGATAAAAATACTTATGGATAGTATAATTGGGGCATATGACAAAACGAGAATTTACTGCTATTTACCAAAAGCGTGATGATCATTATGTTGCTTGGGTTGAAGAAATCCCGGGAGTAAATACGCAAGGAAAAACAAAAGCAGAAACAAAAGAAAACTTGAAAGAAGCTCTTGTGTTGATTTTGGAAACCAACCGAAAACTTGCCATACGACAGACTGGAAAATTTGTCTTTCGCGAGGCACTTCGAATAGGTATCCCGTCCTAACTTTTATGAATCGCCGACAACTGCTCCTGCATCTTAAAGAAAATGAATGCCTCTTGTTCCGCGAAGGAAAGAGGCATTCTGTTTTTCATAGTCCAAAAAGTGGAAGAACTTCTACTGTTCCTCGCCATAATGAAATCGACGATTTTCTCGCAAACAAAATCTGCAAAGATTTGGGTATTCTGCTGATTAAAAAATGATAAAAATTTTCCGCATGGTTCGCCCAGCGGTTTTTTATCCAAAACTCGGCACAAAAAACATCCGGTTTAGCTTAAAACAGGTTCTTATTCGATTTAACTCATAATCTGAATATTTAATCCTGAGCGAAGTCGAAGGATAACGTCATGGCATAACCCGCTTATCGTAAAAGCAACTGCTTCCATGCGGTTGTTTTTCTTGCACTGAGCTTGCCTACACTGAGTTTTATCGAAGTGTCGAAGTGTGTTACTGATGAGGGGAAATAGAACCGCTTAATTTGTTTCAAAAATAATTGAACCCATTGCTGGGTTCATGAATTTCCTCCTATTGAAATGTCGTATGACACATTCTTTTTGTCTGGAGCTGTGCCCCAAAGCAAGCTAATGTTTTTTGCATTAACTTTTATAAGCCATGGGATTCTGAACACAACGTGTTCACCCCATCGCCCAAAAAAAATAGGATTCAGGGTTTCGGCGTCGTAACCCAGAACAAACACGGTTGGGGCATCCTCCTCATTTACCAAAGTCGCTTCGTCAGATGCCCAGAAATGATGGAACTCAATTCTTCCGTCAGACGCCTTATAAAGCTTATAGTGTCCAACTCTTTCTTTGGTATCACCCCATGTCCACTGCTTGATTTTCTCTTTTTCATCAACATCAACAGAAAAATTTCCTTGCTCAGCGGTATGCCCAGTTACCGACGTACCACCCATCTTCAGAACTGTAACACTTCCACTGAATCTTGCCCGTCCAGGAATATTATGTCCGAACTTGATGACAACCCTAGCTGATCCCTCGTCCCACCCACTAATCAGCTTTTCAATGGCTGCATTGACCTGCATTCTTTCAGCTACTGTTGCCATATGACCTCCGTCTTGATAGGGCTAACGAACTTGTTTACTTATAGCACGAAAGTATACAAAAGTCAAACAAAATTTGGTATCAAAAATGGCGTACCTTTCTCAAAACAGGTTCTAACGTCCCTCCTTGCGCCACCGCTGAAGCCAGCTATGGCGGCACGCGGTCGCTAAAGCTTCCGCCTACACTAAAGTTTCGGTGGACAAGTCGGACGGGCAAGCGTGTACTGACCTGCTCTGATTAAAAAATACCGCTTGAGCGGTGTTTTATGGCTAATAGCTTAGGTGAACGAAATATTGGGATGGGCTTCAATAATTTTTTCCAAAGAATCGGCGTATCCGGACATTCGCAACGCTTCCGCGAACAAACATATCCTTAATAATTGCGAAAGGAAACATAAAAGTGTAAAGTGACGTCATCTTTCCCGATATTTATTTTGTATTTAGTTTTGTTTATTCATGACACAACAAGAAGCGTTTGAAATACTAAAAGCGGGACACAGCGCGTATCTCACCGGAGCGGCGGGAAGCGGCAAGACTTATTTACTCAACGAGTATATTAAACATTTGAGAAAAAAAGGGATCGGCGTCGGGGTAACCGCCTCCACCGGAATTGCCGCAACCCACATGGGCGGGCTCACGATTCATTCCTGGGCGGGAATCGGCATCGGGAACCAGGCCTCGGATATAGAAATACTGATGATGGCTGGAAACCGGCGCGTTGCCAAACGCTTCGCGAATGCAAACGTGCTTATTATCGACGAGATTTCCATGCTTGACGCGGATCGGCTTAATCTCGTGGATCGGGTGGCGCGGGTCGCGAAAGGCAGTTTTAAACCGTTTGGCGGAATGCAGGTGATCCTTTGCGGAGATTTTTTCCAGCTTCCTCCGATCACCAAAAGCAAAGCGGAACGGCCGGCGCGGTTCGCGTATCATTCGAGCGCCTGGAAAGAAATGGACTTAAAAGTATGCTATTTGCACGAACAGCATCGGCAGGGAGACGAGAAATTTCTCAAGGTGTTGAACGCGATCCGGCAGGCAAAAGTTGACGAGAGTGTTACGTCTCATCTTGAGGCGCTAAGGGGCACTGCTCTGGCCCAAGGCCGCGTCACCCGGCTTTATTCGCACAACATTGACGTAGACGCGGAGAATAGTCGCGAGCTTGCCCGAATCCCAGGAGAGCAAACTATCTACCAAATGGAGGCATCCGGAAAAGTACCCGCCCTCCTGCAATCGCTCAAAAACGGCTGTTTGGCGCCGGAAACCTTGACCGTCAAAAAAGACGCCATGGTGATGTTTGTAAAAAATAATTTTGAAAAAGGATACGTAAACGGCACCCTTGGAAAAATTACCGACTTTGATGAATGGGGATATCCGCTTGTTGCCACTTTTGACGGTAAAAACATAAGCGCCTCTCCGGAAGCGTGGAGTATCGAGGAAAACGGCAAAATACTTGCCAAAATAACGCAGGTGCCGCTCCGGCTCGCGTGGGCGATCACCATTCACAAATCGCAGGGCATGACGCTTGATGCCGCCGAGATCAACCTTGCGAACGCTTTTGAAAAAGGCATGGGATATGTGGCGCTCTCGCGGGTGCGCTCGCTTGAGGGGATAAAACTTCTCGGATTCAACGAGACTGCCCTCGAGGTGCATCCGGAAATCCTTGAATTTGACCGCGAATTGCAAAAGCTCTCCGCGAGCGCTACGGCAGAACTTCACGCATACCCGCAAAAGCCGGAAATAAACACGCGGGAGAAAACAGCAAAAATATATTCGGTTGACGAGATACGAAACTCGCACCCGGCCGCGTACGCGAAATGGTCCTTTCAGGAGGAAGAGCGGCTTGTGGAGAATTTTCGGGCGGGGACTCCGATGCCGATGATTGCGGAAACGCTTGGAAGAAAACTGGGCGCCATTAATTCGCGGCTGAAAAAATTGGGGCTAGTTTGACATTAGCTTCCCGGCGCACTAGAGTGAAAATATACATCATGGCGCTTACTAAAAAAGATTTATCGCAAATAAAAGAGGTTGTTCACGATACAGAAGAAAACTTGGCACAGATTGTGGCCAAGGGTTTTGGACAGGTAGATAAAAGATTCGAGCAAGTTGACAAGCGTCTTGAGCTTATCGACAAACGAATCGAGAAAATAGAAGCAGAGATCCGACACATCAATGCCAGACTTGATGCCATAGAACACGATATTGCTGACATACGGAAACATTTTGTTTACCGGGATGAGTTCGAGGGCGTAGTTCGGCGCCTCGCGGCTATCGAGAAAAAACTCGGTATCCACAGCGGAAAATAAGCCGAATCCGGAAATGGCCACTTCATCTCCTTTGACGAGTGAGCGGAAATGAACCGGATTAAAAATAGCAGTGGTATTTCCACTGCATTATTTCTTTTTCTTCTCAGCTCGCATCAGCTCCTGAATGGAGCCATACATTTTTCCTTTCTGCGCTTTTTGGGTTTTTCTGTCCTGTTCAAATTGCTTGTTTATGAATCTCGTGGTTTGTTGCAAATCAGCATTATGGTCAGGGTGCCCAAATTTTCTATGTTTTCGCAAGCTTCCCCCGGAAGGCATGCTCAAACGAGCTTTGATCCTCATGAAAGGCCCCCCCGCAAAACAACTTAATTCAGTATACCACATTTATAATAAAAAGCAAACGATTTTAATGAACTACTTAAGCTGAAAAAGGAGGCGAAATATGACGCTTAAAGTGTCTGGTCCAGGAATTTTTATAAAGCAGGGTTGGGCGCAATCATAAATACGCTTCCAAATCAAAAATCCGTTTCTAAACGGATTTTTGATTTGATTATCTCTACTTGACTGCCGCCTTCAGTCCTTTTCCGGCTCTGAATTTCGGGGTTACCGTCTCGGCGATCTGGATTTTCTGGCCGGTGCGCGGATTAACTCCGGTGCGGGCAGAACGCTTTTTCGGGAAAAATAGTCCGAATCCGGAAATCA
>CAYJWH010000029.1:0-3734 GCA_964373875.1 uncultured Candidatus Saccharibacteria bacterium
AAAAAGCGACGGCAGTGATGCCGTCTTTTTGTAAGGTAAAAAACAGAGACCTTGACAATGAGGTATGGCGACTTAAGATTAAAACATGGACAAAAACCACGAAATTACAACCAATGACCTTGCGACAATGGTGCAGGCAGGATTTAAGGATATGGGCGAGCGAATAGATAAGAGATTTACGGGGGTAGATGAAAAACTTGACCATGTAGATGCCCGTCTAGGCAGAATAGAAGCGGATTTGTCAGAACTTCGCGGAGAGGTTGTTTATCGCCACGAATTTGAAGATGTTTTGGGTAGAGTTAAGTATCCGGAAAAGAAACTTGGCGTGGAAGGCGGCAAGTAGATTATTTATTTTTAATTTTCAAAAAAAGCGACGGCAGTGATGCCGTCTTTTTTGATTTTTATGAAAATTTATTCTTCGGGGACTGTGTAAAGATCTTCGTCGATTTCTACGTATCTATTGACCTGGTCAGTTGCTTCCTCTATGAGAGGAGACTGTTTGCTGTAGCGATATTCCCGAGTACCGCGTTTAGGTCGACAGAGGAGTTCTTCCTTGCCTCTGTATTCCGGCGACTTCAGTTTGTAGTGGTTATGGAGAAATTGCCAAGGAATGAACTCAACCTCAATTCCAAGACGATTAGAGAATCGGAAAAGCATAAAGCCGACTTGCGCTTTCAATCCGAGATGCCATTCAAAGCCCGATTGCCCGGCACAAGCTGGTACATGTACTAGAAGCTTTTCAGCAATCTGGGCCATGTGCGGTGAATGATAGTGAGCTCCTATATACAAGTCGATTATATCGGCCGCACTGGCAAATCCTGCAAGGTGATTCATCATCTGGAAGATGGGAGATGAGTTGCCGCTACGGGTTTGACTCTTAAGATTGAAAAGGTGGGAGGCAACAACGGTAAACCCCGCGTAACGGTTTAGATGAAATGCCGCGTAAACCTTGTCCGGTTCAGGATTTCCGGATCGTGGCCATCGAGTGCGATACTCGGTGCGCGCAATCTTTAGCGGAATATCCTGGCCAACCCTGTGGGCACCTTCAATGTAGCCGGTAAGGTAGTGCGTAAGGAAGTTTACGTGATGCGCACCTGCCACTCTTTCGCCGAATGTATTCCATTCGTGATTGCCATCTATGGCATACATGGCTTGTAGCCGGGGAGCATTTAGGAGAAGCGGTGTAAGGATTTTTAGTGTAAAGTCTTTTTGCTGGCCAAGTCCAACCAGGGCGATTGTATTGGACTCTTTCGCGAATCCAGGATAGTTATGTCCGTGGATGATATCTCCATTGGCAATAATGGTATCCGCCATGCATTCATATAAGGCGTAGTCGAGAGCTCGGATGGCCATCTCTGGCCAGGCCGTAGGCGAGCCGATCTGCAAGTCATTGAGCGAAATTACGGTAGCGGTTTCTTCCGGCTTGTCTTTGTTCTCTTCGATTACTTTAGCGATTCTTCGGTTCCAAAGACGGAAGCGGATTCTGCCGTCATCCAGAATTTCCATATCGCAGATGGCTGGGGTAGGAGGTATGCCTCGGAAGCCGTGCTGGCGCCAGTGTTTGGCAGTGGGTATGTAGTCATGGATTTTCTGAAGATTTCTCTCTGCCGACATGCTCGTATCCTGAAGTCCCGGCAGCTGCATTATCCAAATGCCGTTTGGTCCGGGCGTGCGCGTTGCCCAAAAAGTTTCCTGATGGGCTCCGACAAACATCATGGGTGTCTTTCGTCCTGATGCCGCAAGTATACGCATTATTTGTTCTGGGCGATGCACTACACTTTGATATTGGGTGACGCTTGAGAAGTGGCCGGAACCATGGTCAAACCATATTTCGCGACCATTGCCAATGTCCAATCGAATGGTATCGGGTGTCACTACCCGTTGGGAGCCTTTGTTGCCAAACAAAGCTTCGATATCTACTATCTTTTTGTAGTCTTCAGGATAAGGCGATCCATGTTTGGTCGCGGCAAGAATTTCCACGATAAGCCAGTACTCTGTCTTTCTGCGACCTATGCGCTCAAAGACTTCGTCGGCGTTCAAGAGTGAACGGCCAATGCGATACTTATAGGGGGCAATGATCCTGGATTGGATCTTCCATTTGTCAAGAAATTCTCTTTGCCAGCGTCTGCGGGCAGCTTCTGCGGACCAGCTTGCTTTGGCGCCGAAACGCCAAACCTTGCCTTCGATCGCTTGCTGCATTTCCGCGTAGTCACGGGCAAACTGCATATCGTCGTCGCCAAGCTCGATAAAGATTTTATCGGACAGTTTTTCGAGATCCTGTATGGTAAGTTCGGCGCTGCGATATTGCACCTCGGCGGCATTCATTTCTTCAAGGATAGTATATTGTCTTCGGATCTGCTGGGTGCCGGTAAAGGTTCCTGCCACGAGACCAGTCGCGTAACACATGTCGAAATGAAGAGAATGCTCTCGAGCGCGGTGCAGATATTGGTTCAAAAGCTCGGCGTCTGTGAATTGGTTTCCATACATTGGTTCCGCAACCAGAGCAATTTTTATCTTTTTTGATTTATCTGATCTTTCTAATTTCATCGGAGGTACGGTTCGCTTTGCTCTTCCTTGCTCGATCAACTTCTGTACTTCTTGCATGGAACTAGGGAGCTGTTTTGGTTTTTCCGCGCGGACAGCCGCTTCTTCAAGGAGTTCAAGGGTTTTGATGGTCTGTGGATCAAATCCGGAAATGGCCGCGATTTCAGAGGGTTGGTATCGACTACCGTGAGTTTCGAGAAGTCCCCGCTCCACATAGAATCGGAGAAAGGTCTTGAGAAACTCTTGAGTTTTGGCTTCACCGTAAAGTTCAGTCTTAAGCCGGCCAAGTGAAATTCCGTTTTTGGCTGCTGTCTCGATATGCCTGAAGATTCTTTCTATTTCGGCTTCTAAGCCGAGCTTTGTAAAGAGCTCGTAAAGCTCTCTTGATTCATAAAAATCCGGTCTGGCGGAGAAGTAGATGTCCTTGTTTGGGTCGCTGCCTGGTATACGGACGAGTTCTCCTTCTTTAACGAAAGCCGTAAGTATTTCGTGCAAGCTGGCACGGCGCCCAAGTTTATCAAACCATTTGCGGGCGGTTTTTACGGTTAGGAATCGTGCGCTCGTGATATGCGGGATAAGAATACGGAGTTCTTTGGAATCTTTCACTTCTGCCTCTTTTGAAGTCCCTGTCCGCTTGGAAGCTTTGAGCTTTTCTCGATCATAACCGACAACCTTCATAAAGTTGCCAAGAGTATGGGACGGATAGCCGGGATACCTCTTAAAGTCATCAACAAATTCAGGGTGAAGGGCGATTTCTTTCGCGGTTTTGCGTTCTTCTTTGAGTTTGCGGAGAAGGGCTTTTTTCTCCTCTGGCCAAGCAGAAGTGGTCACGTTAGAGTTATGACTCTTTTTTATCCAACCACGGACGTGCGCGGCTCTGAGTGCTGATTTGATCCCGAGTCCGATGAGTTCTTCATTATTTTTTCCGGGGTGTGCGGCTTTTATATGTTTCGCAAGTTCCTGATGGGCTTCCGGACCTTTATTCTTTTTGAAGATCTCCTTGATTTTATTCAGATCGTAGTTATATTTCCGTGTCGCCATTATTTTCTCCTTGTCAAAAGGCTACCTTCATTCTATATGTGTGAAATTGATATACAAGCAAAATATCAACAAGTTATCCACACTTGCCTAAGTAATGCATAAGCAAAATTTAGGCGGGTTTTGCTTTTTGTCCAAGTTTGAGCTAGTTT
>CAYJWH010000029.1:3834-7504 GCA_964373875.1 uncultured Candidatus Saccharibacteria bacterium
TCTCCTCTTGAAGAAATAAAATCGCGGATTGACTTGGCGGAACTTGTCCAATCCTACGTACGGTTGCACAAGGCCGGGATAAACTACAAGGCCAATTGCCCTTTTCACCACGAAAAGACGCCTTCTTTTTTTGTTTCGCCAACGCGGCAAATTTGGCATTGTTTCGGATGCGGAAAAGGAGGAGATGCGTTTAAATTTATAATGGAAATTGAGGGACATGATTTTCCCGAGGCCATGAAGCTTTTAGCACTTCGTGCGGGGGTGGTCATCACACGCGAGGATCCGGCAGTCCGCTCCGAGCGCAACCGGCTTTACGACATTTGCGAGGAGGCGGCAAAAATTTTTGTGGAGACTCTTTCCAAAACATCCGCGGCCAAAAACTACATCAAAAGCAGAGGATTGACCGACGATACCGCACGGGAATTTCGAGTCGGATTTGCTCCGCAAAGCTGGGATTATCTTATGCGTCAGCTTAAAGACAAAGGATTCAAACCTGAAGATGTTGAAAAAGCGGGGCTTATCATAAAATCACAGGAGAAAAATTCATGGTATGACCGATTTCGTTCGCGGATCATGTTTCCGGTAACAGACGGAAACGGTCGCGTGGTGGGGTTTAGCGGTAGGATATTTGAGGAAGTCCAGACGCGCTCTGCGGTCGGGACTCCGACCTCTGGCCTAAAAGACCAGAGCGTCGGAGCAAAATACATAAATACGCCGCAGACTTTGATTTACGACAAATCAAGGGTTCTTTACGGCTTTGATAAAGCCAAACAAGAAATTCGTTCCAAAAACCAAGTGGTGATTGTAGAAGGTCAAATGGATTGTCTTATGTCTCATCAGGCCGGAGTGAAAAATGCCATTGCCGTATCCGGTACGGCGCTCACTCCCCAGCAATTGAAAACTATCAAGCGAATATGCGACCGAGTAGTGAGCTCTTTTGACACGGATACCGCCGGAGAATCCGCTACTAAGAGGTCTTTGGCTCTCGCTTCCCAATTTGAATTTGAGTGCCGAGTGGCAACTATCCCTTTGGGAAAAGATCCGGCGGATACGGTATTCGAGAATCCGCAAAGTTGGTGCGATGCCGTGAATTCGGCAAAACCGGTGGTGGAATTTTATTTTGACAAAGCTCTAGCAGAAAAAAACCCAAAAGAAGCACAAGGCAAAAAAGAAATCGCCGCGACAGTACTCCCTTGGATTTCCGCGTTATCCAACGAAATTGAAAAAGCGCATTGGATAAAAACCCTTGCCCAGACTCTCGTGGTAGGCGAAGAAGTCATTCAAAAAGAGTTGAATAAAAATTCGACTGGTTCGGACCGCACGGAGACTTTCGGAGGCCCGGCCTCCGAAAGTCTAAAGGTTTCTCAACGCAGGGATCTCCTGGAAGAACATCTGCTTACTCTTATTCCCTTGGTGGATGAGGAGACGAGATTGCGCGAACTTCAAAATCACCATATTGTCTTTGCGTCGGCGCGTAACGGAGACCTTTTTCAAGCGTTGAACCAGGGCGCTGTCAAGGCTGTCTCTCCGGGGCTTGCCCGCCAAAGTTTTCCTTCAGAAAATTTAGGCGGGCTTGAAAAAGACCTTGAACTTTTGCGTTTTAAGGGGGAAGTACTTTCAACTGTACTTTCAAGCGTAGGAGACGAGTTTGTCCTCTGTAAGCGAGAGCTTGAAAAAGAGTGCATAAAAGAAAGACTGCTTGCGCTTGGAGAAGAAATCGCTAAATTAGAGAAAGCGGGAGAAAAAACGGCTATTACAACCCTTTTGCATAATTTTCACGAGCTCTCCCAAAGGTTAAAGGAATCCTCATCCCGTTAGAAGCCGTGTTTTTCATAAAGGCCAAG
Source organism: uncultured Candidatus Saccharibacteria bacterium (assembly GCA_964373875.1). Taxonomy (GTDB): domain Bacteria; phylum Patescibacteriota; class Minisyncoccia; order Sungbacterales; family HO2-52-23; genus CAYJWH01. The sequence goes on from CAYJWH010000029.1 coordinate 5,679, forward strand.
CTAATTGAATAATAAATGACTAAATCTCAAAAACTAATTCCAGCCGCGGTTAAAAAATGTTTGCAAACATTTTTTAACTTTAAGCTTCTAACGGGATTCATAATGCTGACCAAATTAATTGTTTAAAATGGCAAAACTGAAGAAAAAACTATCTTTGAAAAAACGGGTTAGTAAGCCCTCCAAAGCAGTAATCCGTAAATCAAAGGACAAGGCCAAAGAGCCCAATGCCCCAAAACCACTAGGGGCCAAGACAGCGGCCGAGATTGAACGAGGGATACAAGCACTTCTCAAACGAGGCAAAGACCGGGGATTTGTAACCTACTCGGAGATTTTGTATTATTTTCCCACGATTGAGGAGGACATTCTCCTCTTGGAGGACTTATACACTCGTTTTGAAAAAGAAAACATTCAAATCCTTGAGACCAAGGAATTTATTGAAGATGAAAAAACAGAAACCAAAGATACCGAGAAGCGCAGAAAAAAAGACGAGGCCATAGATTTTGACCAGCTTAGTCAAGATTCAGTACAGATGTATTTGCGCGAGATTGGAAGGATATCTCTTTTAACTGGAGACGAGGAAAAGGATTTTGCCAAGAGAATTGAAAAAGGAGATGAGGAGGCGCGCAAAAAGTTGACCCAGGCAAATCTTCGGCTGGTGGTATCGATTGCCAAGCGCTATGTGGGGCGTTCCCCGCATTTAACGCTTCTTGATTTGATACAAGAAGGCAATATCGGCCTTTTTAAAGCGGTGGAAAAATTTGACTATCGCCGTGGATATAAATTTTCTACTTATGCCACCTGGTGGATAAGGCAGGCGATTACCCGCGCGCTCGCCGACCAAGCGCGTACTATCCGCATTCCGGTGCATATGGTGGAGACCATTTCCAAATATCAGCAGGTCAAGCGCCGATTGTTGCAGGACTTGGGCCGCGAACCCTTGTCGGAAGAAATTGCCGCCGAAATGAATCTTGAAGTAGAAAAGGTTCATCATATTGAAAAGATTGCTCAAGATACGGTATCTCTGGAGGCGCCGGTAGGGGAGGACGAAGAAGATTCTATGCTTGGAGATTTTATAATTGACGATAAAACTCTTTCCCCTTCGCAGGTGGCGGCGCGCCGTCTCCTGCGTGATCAGTTAAATTCAATGATAAGCGAGCTTACTCCGCGGGAACAAAAAATTCTGGCCATGCGTTTTGGGCTTGAAGATGGAGTAACCCACACTCTTGAAGAAGTAGGAAAAGAATTTGGGGTAACTCGTGAGCGCATCCGCCAAATCGAAGCTAAGTCCCTTGAGCGTATTCGCGGACACGATACGGCACGGAAACTAGAGGCGTACTAAAAGATTCAAACCGGCAAATTATCCACCCTCACTTATATGCTATAGCATATAAGTGAGGGTATTAAGTCAACCCAAATTTCCGCAGGAGTTTTATCCGGTTGAATATCCGCGCATTTTGGTTTAGAATATATAGGTATATTCCGGCGTGGCGCAACGGTAGCGCGGCTCCCTGTTAAGGAGAAGGTTGGAGGTTCGAATCCTCCCGCCGGAGCCAGAAAATTAGATACGAACTCGTTTTTTGAAGATGAGAGTGTTCGCTCCGCCTTCGCTAAAGCTATGGCGGACAAGGTCGTCCAGCCCCGCCAGAACTGTCAAGAGAAGCTCGCTGAACGGTGCTGGGACTTCCGTAGTTTATGTATATTTATGTACTGGCCTAATTTGTCCAGATGACGAAGGTAAATATTTTATTTCCCTTACCCAGATCTCTCTCATGCAGAGAACTACGGCCATCGCTGGATTTTCGTATAACCTTGCCCCATTCTGCTGG
>CAYJWH010000030.1:0-5854 GCA_964373875.1 uncultured Candidatus Saccharibacteria bacterium
CTTCAAATACTTCTCGTCTTGCCGCTTCTTCAATAGTTTCTCCTTCTTCAACCTTCCCGCCAAATCCATTCCATCTGCCAGCGCCAAAACCTTTCTTTTTGAGGCCTAATAATACTTGGTCATTTTTATGAATAACACAGAGAGTAAGGATTTCTTTCATAAAATATTCTTCAATTTGGAACTCAAAGTAATTTCAAGAACTCATCAATAGTTAGGCCGGCCTGCCGAATGATGGATTTAAGAGTTTTTGGTGCTAGGTCCTTACGGTGAAAGGGAACCGTAACTCGCATCTCCCGATTTTCCGGATTACGTAGTTGGATATGACCACCCGATTGATGGTATTCATAAAACCGAGCCCGCTTGAGAGCTCGGATTACCAATACAGAAGGTATGCGTGGTAATTTAGGCACAAATCTTATACGGCAATTTTTATACGTTCCCGATGAACTCTCGAAAAAGAAGTTTTTTTATCTTTAAGGAGGGCTTCTAAGTGACAACGAATAGCATCCTTTGCCATCTCCCTTGCTTCTTTGAGATTATCGCCCTCTGTAACGAGTCCAGGGAGTTTTGGCACAGTCACAGTATATCCATCTCCATTCGGATCAAATACAGTTTCGTATTGATAGATAGTTTCTTTATACTTTTTCATGTTTCAATTATATAAGATTTAAGATGAAAATACAATTATGCATATAAAAATAACAGAAAGGTACATAAGAAATCAAGCTCACGTCAGAGCCTGATTTTCACGAATTTCCCATTTACACCATCACTCACAAACTGCGATTCAAATGGCAGCATTTGATGCGCTGTATAAATTGGAAACTTGTAATAGTGTACCATTTTGTTAGTCTACACTCAGCACCTTAATGCCGAGGAGAATCACATTGATTAAATTCGGGAGAAAAGACGATGAGAGAGGAAAGGTCATTGACATTGAGGAAACTCATGGACTTATTAAACATGAGGGGTGGCCATCTCTTGCCGAGGTGGTACAGATAGCGTCGCAACAATTTCCTGAGGTGTCAATTGAACAATTAGCGGTCATATTTTTTACTGATCAGCGCGGAACTTCCCATTTGCAGATCTACAAGAGAGGCAACTAATGATGTTTTGCCGCTGTTCATTCCGAACCGTGGCATTTTTGTTACTTCAATCCTGTTCCTTGGAAATACTTGCCTTCTATAAGCCGCCTGCTATACTAAACTCAGGACTTTGGGTTCATAGGAGGACTTATGCGAAAACTGACTCGTTTCATCTTGGAGTTAATCGCGGTTCCAATTTTTGTTGTTAGCGCGTCAGCTGCTCCGGAATACATTCCGAATCAACTGCAGGTAGTAACGAAAGGCGTTGAAACTGACTTGCGACTTCAAGAAATGAATACCTTCTGCGGAACAAAGATCGAACTACCACTTATGATCATGACGCGGGGTAAGATATATCTTCTTCAGATCGTTGACGGTCGTTCAGTAGAAGATGCTATCCGCTGTTGGGAGCAATTCCACGAAATTAAATCAGCAGGACCAAATTATATTGTAAAACCAATGAAGTAATCATTCGGGCCACAATCGTGGCTCTTTTTTCTTGCTTATCTACCTCCACGCCCCATCGAGCTTAGCTCGACCCATGACACTTCTTATATTTCTTCCCGGAACCGCAGGGGCATAACTCATTTCTGCCGATTTCTTGTCCTGATTTTTTGGCAGTAACTGCGGCCGGTTCCGGAGAGGCGTTAAAAGACAATTGTGCATCAGGACGACGCTCCTCTATCCGACGTTGGGTTTCCACCTGTGGTGTGCCCCCTACTTTAAATATCGTATTCACTATTTGCGAGCGGATCGCTGCCTGCAATTCGCGATAAAGACGCGCGCCCTCGTGTTTGTACTCAACCAGAGGGTCCCGCTGGCCGTAGGCGCGAAGCCGCACCGAATCACGCAAATGCTCCATCTGATCCAGGTGATCCATCCAAAGCATATCTATGGCACGAAGAATCACGGCTCGCTCGATATTTTTCATACCGTCTTTACCGATTTTATTTACCCTCTCGTCGTAAAACCCGCGCAAAACACCCAGCAAATAGTCAGCAATCCGCGTACGCTTCTCCTCCGAATCACTTGCCGCAATCTCTTGAATTTTTGTATGAACTTCGTCCAGCACTCCGGCTATGGCCTTTGCCGTCTCAAAAATTTCTTCAAGATTCCATTCCGACTCCGAATCTTCTTGGGTATGTGCCTCTACTAATCGCGATATTTCTTCTTCGAGCATCACTAAAATTTTTTCCTTGAGAGAATCGGCAAAAAGAACTTCTTTTCTCATCCTATAAATCGCATCGCGTTGTTTGTTCAATACGTCGTCAAATTCCAGCACGTGCTTTCGAGAATCAAAGTGAAATCCCTCGATCTTAGCCTGTGCCGCCTCGATTGCACGGGATACCATTTTATTTTCAATGGACTGGTCTTCCGGAATCCCCAAAGTTTCCATCATATTTTTAATACGGGTAGACCCGAAAACTCGCATGAGCTCATCCTCAAGCGATACAAAAAACTGCGAAGATCCTGGATCTCCTTGACGACCGGATCGCCCCCGAAGCTGATTGTCAATCCTGCGCGCCTCATGCCGTTCGGTGCCGATTACATGCAGACCGCCAAGATTTCGTACCTCGTCTCCACTATCTTCATTTTTATCTTTTATCTTTTGGCTTTTATCTTCTGCGGAGGCAGTGCCTCCGAGTATAATATCAACCCCGCGCCCGGCCATGTTGGTCGCAACTGTCACCGCACTTTTTCTCCCTGCCTGCGCGATAATCAAAGCTTCTCGCTCGTGATTTTTGGCATTTAAAACTTCGTGCTTTACACCTTCCACTTCCAGCATTTTGGAAAGCCGCTCATTTTTTTCAATAGAAACTGTGCCGATGAGCACCGGCTGGCCTCTTGTGTTTCGATCCTTTACTTCCCGTACTACCGCCTGCCACTTTCCTTTTTCGGTTCGAAACACCAGATCAGAAAGATCTTGGCGAACCATAGGCCGGTGCGTAGGAATAGTGATTACGTCCAATTTATATACTTTGTGAAATTCTTCGGCCGAGGTTTGCGCCGTACCGGTCATACCCGCGAGCTTCTCGTACATTCGAAAATAGTTTTGAAAAGTTATGGTCGCCAGAGTACGAGATTCTTTCTGCACTTCAACTCCTTCTTTGGCCTCCACCGCCTGATGCAATCCTTCTGACCAGCGCCTGCCGGGCATCAAGCGTCCGGTAAATTCATCCACAATAATCACTTCGCCATTTTTCACCACATAGTCTTTATCGAGATGAAAAAGAGCTTGCGCGCGGAGGGCTTGCTCCATATGCCGCACAAAACGAAGTCCGCGCTCTTCATAAATATTGCCAATGCCTAAAATTTTCTCCACTTTATCTATTCCATTTTCGGTGATAGTTACCGCGCGCATCTTTTCATCAACATTATAGTCTATCCCCTCTTTGAGCTGTGGAGTAATTTTTGAAAATTGAGCATAGAGCTGGCCCGACTCTTCATCCGGCATGGAGATGATAAGCGGGGTCCGCGCCTCATCGATTAAAATAGAATCTACTTCATCCACGATCGCGAAATGATGCTCGCGTTGGCGAAGAGCATTGGGCAGATACTCTAAATTATCACGAAGATAATCAAATCCGAACTCATTATTAGTTCCGTAAGTAACATCAGCCTCGTATGCTTCGCCTCGTGTGCAGGGCCGAAAATGCATTAGACGATCATCTCCATGGGATATAGAGTCGGTATATTCGGGGTCGTAAAGAGAAGATCCTTCATGAGTAACTACTCCAATCGAAACTCCAAGAGCGTGATAAACCGGTCCCATCCAGCCCGCTCCAATTCGCGAAAGATAGTCATTGGGAGTAACCAAATGCGCTCCCTTTTCAGTAAGAGAGTTTAGGTATAAAGGGAGGGTCGCCACCAGGGTTTTACCTTCACCGGTTTTCATTTCGGCAATTTTGCCCTCATGTAAAACCATCCCACCAATAAGCTGAACGTCAAAATGTCTTAATCCCAGCGTCCGTCTACTTGCTTCCCGAACCGCGGCAAACGCTTCGGAAAGCAAATCGTCTAACGGTTCCTGTCCTGAGCTAGTCGAAGAATCACTTCCATTTAACCTTTCTTTGAATTTCGCCGTTAACTCTTTCAGTTCCATGTCCGAAAGTTTCTCGAATTCCTTTTCAAGTTTGTTTATTTCATCTACTGTGGGACGGAGAGAATTAATATATCTCTCATTGGCATCACCAAAAATTTTTCCAAGTATGGACATACCCGCCTAAATTTTTGTACTAAGTTTTTTCATTATTTTGCGTGCCCAACCCATGCAAAAACTTAGGCGGGCATAACTTCGGTAGTGTAACACAAATATAGCCGTTTTTGAAGTAAGAAAAACAGCCCTAAGGGGCTGTGGCAAATGGAATTCGTCTTTCGGTCTCTTGGACAACTCTTTTGGCATCTGCTGATAAGAAGAGCCCCCTCTGCATTTCTACAATTGATACGCGCTCGGCTCCTAGAGATTCGGCCAGATATTTTGCGGCAACTTCCGGCTGTAGAATATTACCGCAAGAGAAAATATCTACGGCCGCGTAGCGATACTCGGGCCAAGTGTGAATGGAAATATGCGACTCGGCAATCACTACCACGCCGCTGATACCAAAAGGGTTGAATTCGTGAAAAATGACACCAACGATTGTCGCCTGTGCTCTTTTTGCCGCTTCAACTAGAGCGCTCTTAACGCTTTCCAGGTTGTTGATGACATCAAGATCGCAATCAAAAAGCTCTAGAAGCAAATGTCTGCCAAGGGCATTCATTTTTTTCCTTTTTTGGCGTACTAATTTCTGATTATCGCAGATAGAAAAATAATTGCAAGGTGTGGATAACCCTCATCTCGGCAAGTACTTTAAAACGACTAGTTAGCGAATGTCCTTTGGCGGATATCTCCGTCCCCTGACGATAACGCAAGTTTCGGCAGATTTGACTTTGAAAAATTTCTTTATGAAAGAAGCTCCGGACTTATAATCAAAGTCATTGCATGAATATACATCGATACTCACAAATCCTCGGCTTGGAAATGTATGCACGCTTATGTGCGACTCCTGTATTACCACAAAGCCGGTATATCCTCCCGGATCCTTTTTGTGGTTATCCTTGACCCGCACTACACAAGGCCCAATAAGCTTTATCATTCGGAGCTTCTTTACTAAAGAATTAAGAAAATTAATAACCTTTTTTCGGTTATTAAGAGTAGCAAAATCACCTCTGTAGCCGTCAAAGGTTAAGTGAAGCCCAAAATGAGGTTTTTTTAACTGCTCCTGTAAAGAAGTCATGCTCTAACTGCCCTCGTTTCGATTACGGCCCTTTCCTAAAATCCGTGCGGCAGGATCGTAGCGAAATTCTTTTTTTATTCCGCGGCCTTCCCGCCGGTCTTGGGCCAGCCGTTTTCCTTTGAAAGAACGAATTTCACGCTCAAGTTCTTCTTTCAGAAAGTCACAAGCCACTCGTATATCTTCTTCGTCGGCTTCGGCACGAAGCATCTTTTTGCCAAACATAAGATTGGCTTCGGCGTGGTACACCTTGCCCTTACGGTGATGGCGTGTGGTTCTCGCAAACTCCAAGTCTAAAATAGGCAGATCTTGAGTGGAACTTTCTTTCAGAAGACGGCGGATCGGCTTTAAAATTTTCTGCTCAATATATTTGGTGAGCGCGGGAGTAATTTTCAAATTTTTCTGTCGGATAGTTACTCTCATACGATAAATCTCTAAACTCTAAGTTCTAAGCTAAAATAGTTTATTTGGTTTTGAGTTTTGAATCTTAATTTTGGG
>CAYJWH010000030.1:5954-7217 GCA_964373875.1 uncultured Candidatus Saccharibacteria bacterium
ATATCCCCAGGTATGCAATCTATCGCTGTCCTCCGCCCATTTAGCGCCGATATCCGTGCGATAAAACATGTTAAGAAGCATTATATTTTGAGTTCTTGAATATACTTGCCGTCTGGCTTCTTCAACGGTAGTTCCCGAACCGGTAACCGAAAGTATCACTCCGGATTCGCCGGCAATTCTCCAAACCCCATCTTCTATTTTTACGTCCTCGATATGAATACCGTCTAAATTGGACGGCTTTTTGAAAAGCACCGGCAGATCTCGGTACATTTCCACCGTTTCCTTGTCTTTGGCTTTGGCAAAAAAAGTGGGAACACTGATGCGGACTACGATTTGAAATCCTTTTTTGGTTTTAAATTCAAAATCTTCGCCGTGCGCGAGCCGATAGAGCCATTCTCCGGCCGGAGTGGTTATCCCTTCAAGATGCATAAAAATCGTAGGAAAGCCAAAACGCGAAGTAAATTCCAAAGGATAAATGCCGCGGCTGTTTACTATGCAATTTATGTCAACATATCCTATGTATCCGGATTCCCGCAGAGCCGGAAGCATTTTCCCAAGGGTCGCCCGGAAAAGAGTGTTTGGCTCGCTCCAAAAAGAAAGAGTGCCCATTTCTCCGGCAAACGGCCCTATATCTCCGGGAAATACGCGTTTGTGTTCAAAATTTACGTTGATCGGATAAATAAAATCCTTGCCGTTGAAATAGGCGCCAACGGCAACTTCCACGCCTGATACGAATTTCTGAAGTATGAAAGTAGGAGCTTTCTTTTGCCAGACGTTTTTATTTTGCTCCAATAGCTCCACGAGGTCTTTGCCGTCTTCTTCCTGACCGATAAAGAGAAGTCCTTTTCCGCCAGAAGGAGTATTGCCGCTTGGTTTAAATACATAGCGAGAGGAACTTTGCTTAATGTAGGCAATGGCCTCGTCGTAGCTTGTAAAATTCGAGCTTGGGAGGATATTTACACCATATTTTTTAAGCTCGGCCTGTCCGAATTCGCGATCAATCTCCAGGTTGTCGGTATATGCTGATCCGCCCACTACAAATTTGCCTTTCTTGCGCAGTTTTTCCGCAATCTCGCCAAATTCTACGTCGTCAAAAATTATTATATCGCTCCAGTCAACCCAGTCCTCCCATTTCTCTACTTTGTCCACAAACCCGTTATAAACGTCAAAATCGCTTTTGGCTTTTATATATATCTTCACCTCATGCCCTTCCTTTTTAAGCGTCCATGCCAAATCGCCGCTCAAGGACTCCAGCGATACAAA
>CAYJWH010000031.1:0-6994 GCA_964373875.1 uncultured Candidatus Saccharibacteria bacterium
CAATACTTGTTGAGCTCGATTTTTTTCTCGAGTTTCTTGTTTTTCGAAGACCAGTAATTGACCCTTTTGCAGTTCGAACAGGTAAGTTTTATAAGTCTATCTTGAGACATGGCTAAATACTATTATAAATTGGCTTTTTTTGCAATTATCTTCTGGCTAAGCAATCGCCCCGCTACCTTCTCGAATTTTTTCGGATTGCCGGTGGTAAAATAGATGGTTTTCCCGCCACTTAAATTAAGTATTTTATTTTCTTGCAGTAGATATTTTGTTCTGTTGGCGATCGCTTTTCCGGAGTCAACAAGTTTAACTTTCGGGCCGACGATTTTTTGTATGGTTGCTTGAAGAAATGGATAGTGGGTACAACCTAATACCAGTTGATCCGTATTTGAATTCTTAACCGGATTCAAGTATATTTTTAGCAAACTTCTTACTTTCTTATTGTTTAGGTTTCCTTCTTCAACCGTATTTTCTAAATTCTTACAGCCGATATTTAGCACTCGCTTGCCTTTAGCGAATTCTTCGATAAGTCTTTTTATGGTTTTACTTCGAGACGTGGCCGGGGTTGAAATAACTGCAATCATACCAGACCGGCTATTCTCCGCCGCGGGTTTTACTGCCGGTTCCGTTCCGACAATCGGCAGGGAATATTTTCTTCGGAGCTCCTTGATTGAATAACAGGTAGCTGTGTTGCAAGCAATCACCAGCATTTTAATTTTATGTATTTTTATAAAGTAATCAGCAATCTTATAACATAAATTTACGAGCTCTTTTTTACTTTTCTCCCCGTAGGGCACATATTTCTGATCCGCTAGAAATACAAAATTCTCTTTTGGAAGAAGTTTTTGAAGTTCGATAAGAACACTCAAGCCCCCGACCCCCGAATCAAACACTCCGATTGGCCGATTATTTTTTGTATTAATATCCTGCATTTTTAATAATCTTTTCCAACAACTGAAGAGGGTAAATTGGTGGATTTTCAGCCAGCGCTTGGTGGAAGTATACAGTTGAGGGCGTGAGGCCAGGCAGTGTATTTACCTCAATAATTAGAAGCTCGCCAGTTGTTACGTTCATAAAGGCGTCGATGCGAGCATAACCCTTCAATCCAATCTTCCTAGCCAGTGTTTCCGCAAGTTTTTTTACTTTATTAACCGTTTTAAGTTTGATAATTTCTTTTGGTGGCGGTGTAATATTTACACCTGTTCCTCCTTGAAATTTTTCTTCCACAGAAAGTATTTCTCCCTCTGCTATAGTGATGCTTGGATTAAACGAAGTTAACCTTCCCGCTTCTTCCAAAAGTCCTATTGTAACTTCTATCCAGCCGTTCTTTCTATGATATTTTAATTTGTTCCCTCTTACTTTTATTGAGTCTGTTTCAACGAATTTTTCAAATAGAATTTCCTTGCCTTTTTCTACTGGCATCTCGATTCCATCTCGGTGCTTGCTCAAAACTCCACTTGGTATCGCAGTTCCCCTTTTAACGTAAGACAAGTATTTCTCTAAATCTTCACTATTCCCCAGGTGGGCAATACCAGTCGAGCAGCCATCTGATCTAGGTTTTATAATAAGAGTTTTTAATGAGAATTCCATACATAGGTTTCTCCAAAGATTTTCAACATTTCTGATTTCACTCAATCTTACTACTTTCTGTGGCGGAGTATCAATGTCTTTCATGTTTAAATTTCTAATAAGTTCTCCTGCCTCCCACTTATCCATGCAAATTCTTGATACCTTTTCACTTGAACCATTGAATTTTATACCCTTACTTGTTAAAAATTTCTGAAAATTACCATTTTCTCCATCTCCACCGTGAAGCCCCAAGAATACAAATTTTGATTTTTTTGAGAACTCTGAGAGTGACATCTTTTTTGGAATAAAAAATGGCTCGCTGAATTCCCCTGGGTTTAACGCTAGCTCAGTTTTTGCAAAATTAATTAATTTTTCATTTTTCTTCCTATTTTCTTCCGCGTTTTTCGCGCTTTCTATTATCTCTTCTACTGTGTGGTTCAAGATAAGAGTATAAGGCAATTTCCAAATCGAATTCTCGAAATCAAGTAAGTACGGCCTAGGTTCATAAATTTTTGATTTTCGTAATTTAAGCCAAACGTTCGTACCCGTCATGAGAGATGTCTGCCTTTCAGAGGTACAGCCGCCAAAAATAATACTTACAGGTCTTCTGTCACTTAAATTCTTGTTTGTCGGTTCTGGATATTTTATTCCCTGTCTTCTGCATGAATTTTTAACAATATAGTTGAGTAAATCACTGTGGCTCATCCCCAGGCGGGACGCCTGTTGGAAAAGAAAACTATTTTGCTCCATACCCGAAATAGGATTAAGATCCGAAAACCAAATTTTGCCATTCGGAAGTATCCACCCATCAAAACGCGCAAAATCTTTCATATTAAAAAGCGCAAAAATTTGTTTCGCTTGGGCGCGAATTTTATTGACCGTTTCTTCACTGAAACGCGGTGGACAGTGATACTTCACACGATTTGTCGGCAAATATTTTCTGCGAAAATCGAAAATCTGCCTGCCTCTATAAGTCATTTCTATTTCAGTTGGCATGATGGCTACTGGTAGCCCAAATTTATTCTGTAAGATTATAACCGTGAATTCCTTCCCCCGTACGAACGGTTCGAGAACTACTCGAGTATCAATTCTTTTTGAGAAAATGAGGTTCATTGACTCAATTGCCTCTTTGGCGGAATTTACAGAAAAAGTGCCTATACTTGAGCCCCCAGTAGCCGGTTTTACAATTGCTCTCTTTACTTTATTTACTTTGAAAAATTTCCTAATAATTTTTGGGTTATTTTTATCATAGATTTTAAGAAGAGCCTGGCGCATTGTGTAGAAATTAGCTTTTCTTACTGCATTGTTTGCCTGGAATTTATCGAATGCCTTTTTACAGGAGACACTGCCAGAACCAATAAAAGGAACCTTGTTTTCTTCAAGAAACTTTTGGATAGCGCCGTCCTCACCAAATGCGCCATGCATCGCAGGAAATACAATATCGGCAGACTTAAGAAATTTCACTAATGATGGAGCTGTTAGAGGTCTTGAGTTTTTATTTAATTTAAAATCGAAGTCAGAGGGATTGTTAGAGTAAAGCTGAGCTTTTGAGATCTTATAAGCTCGTCGATAGTGGTCAAAGTAAATGGGAACAATTTCGACACTGTCACTGCTCAGGTGGTCAAGCACAGAACGAGCAGAGTTAAGTGAAATACCACGCTCTAGCGAAGGTCCACCCGCCAAAACTACAACTTGAAATTTTTTGCTGGAAACGGACTTAAACATACCTTTATTTTAAAGGATTAAATAAAAAAGTCAAAAAATATGTGGATAAACCACATATTTCTTGCAAAAATTTATTAAAGCCTTAATACAGCATTTTTAAAGTCTTTAGGGAAACTAGTGAGGTTTTTAAAGCCTTTTTTGGTAATTAAAACCATGTCTTCGATTCGGACACCGCCCCAGCCGCGAAAATAAAGCCCTGGTTCCACCGTCATCACGCAACCGACCGGCAGAACGTCCTCGCTTTTCGGCTTAAAATTCGGCCACTCGTGGATTACCGTGCCGATGCCATGCCCGAGGCCGTGGGGGAAGTGTTTTTTGCCCAGAAAGCTTCTTGCCGATTTATCTATTATCCATGCCCGCCTCTCGCCCCGCTTGATTTTTCGGAGTGCGAGCTCTTGAGCTTTGAGCACTTTCAGGTAGACTTTCTTTTGCCTGGCAGTCGGAGTGCCCGCGAAAAAAGTCCTGGTCATATCCGAGCAGTAATGATTCACGGTGCATCCGAAATCGAGCATCACAATATCCCCCTTTTTTAATTTAGTTCTTCCCGGTTTGTGATGCACGTTTGCGGTATTCCTGCCGAACGAAACAATCGGTTCAAAAGACAAAATCGGCGCGCCGTATTTTTGAAACCTCTTCGTGACAAACCTAGCGATCGCTAGTTCTGTCACGCCCAGTCTTAATTTTTTCAAAACATCTTTCAGAACCCGCTCGCTGATCCTCTGGGCCCGGACAATGTTAGTAATTTCCTTTTTTGTTTTAATCGCCCGAACTTCGTGGATTAATTTAGTTTTCATTATGGAATTATGCAAAATAGCATAGTAGATTAGTATATTTCTTTATTGTAATGTTCGGTGCAGAGAACTTTCTCTGGTCCTCCCTCTTCTATCGGCAAATATGTCGTATCAACTTCTTTATCTCCAAAATAGCACATTCTTTTTCGAAGAATCATGGGATTTCTTTGCATTAATCTTCTTCGATGCCTTTCGTCAGGATGAAGCGACGGCAACGGCAAGTTAAACCGGCGATAGAAAAGTAGTTCTTGCTCAATGATCTTAAATGGCTTCCCGGTTGCTTCGCATTCGATGACTTCATTCAAAATTGAATCATCAATTTCGGCGATTGTCTCCGGTAAATCTTTCCCTTTTATACTTGTTTTATACGTTCCTCCGGTATAGTCTCTCCACTGCCAGCCATTTGCCTCCGCGGTTTTCCGCTCAATCGGAAAATAATCTTGCGCGATTGATTCGTTATAAGAGAAGGGGGAAATTTCCGGCGGAAAATACTCTCCGTAAGTATAAACTCTTCCTTTTTTATCAAGATAAGGTTTATTTTTCATCTGCTCAATAATTTCCGGCACCAGTTTTTCATATTCTTCTTTGGTGTATTGCTTGTTTAAAATGCAGTACTGCGCGCTGTTCATCTCCGCGCAGCCGAAGCAATTCTGACAATTATTCATCATGTAACTATATAAAATATTTTGTGAGTACCATACAATAACACCAAAAAGTGTCATATAATTGTTTTCTACTCCGACACTAACTCCTTCGTAAAGCAGCTGGGCATTTCCTCCGCAACCCGGACCAACATCATAAGCGTCGCGCAAACCAGTGACTCCCCAGTTGGCATATTTCACATTCTCAACTTCTCCTTCCATATCAAAAATTGCATAGGAGTTTCTGGCGTTATTCACGTGATCACCCACAACATTCGTCGTATTAATTAGCTTTAAGTGACGATGGTAGGCGTTTCCCCACAGCATCTTGAATTTTTCTTGCGCTCTCTTTATCCCCGAGCGAGTATTAAGCGCATATTCTTTTTTCATTTTTAAATATTCCTCTTTAGAGTATTGAACATTTTCTATGCAATATTTTTTATTGCGCAAATTTGTGCACAAGATGCAATCTGAACAGTTACGGCAATCATAGAGAAAATAAGAATCCAAACATGCTTCGCTCTCTCGGGAAAAGAATAGATTATTTGATTCGTGACAATAAACATTCTCGTATCCAAATTCAGTTCGATAACAAATATAGCAGTCTTGGATAAATTTGCAGTGTGAAATACGATTACAATACATTGAATCTTCACTGGTCCATCCCGCGGTAACCAAGTAACTATTTCTCATTTCGACAACAATGTTGCAAAACCTTGAGTTTACAGATTTTGAGTCGAACAACGCGATATGAGTAACATCTTCCATTAATTCCTTAAATTGTTCAAAAAAGGGCCGGGAGAAATCGTAGTCTCGGCCATAGTCTCTCGGGTCCCAACTGTCCCCCCACCACGTCTCCCGGTCGTAGGTTTTTATCTCCGCGTTAGGATGATAAGCAGAAATTATCATTTCGCCGTTTGCTTCGTTTTTCCGTCGAAAGAGCGAATGCTCATTTCTCCACTGGAGCCGTCTGATTAACCGACATTCCGGGCACCAGGTCGGTGGAGGGACACTTATTTTTTTATAAAAATTAAAATCCTCCTGTTCAATCACAAACCTACGTTTACAATTTTGACATACTTTACTCTCCATAATTTTTTTACAGCCTGCCCCGTACGAAGCTATGCTTTCGTTCGGGGTTCTGGCATTTTTTGATTTCTTCGTTCATATATTTGTGGACATTTTCTGCGATCGCAGAGTTTGTCCACTCGATCATAATAATTTAACGATGTCCTGATAAGTAACGGCAAGCATTAAAATGATGAGGAGCGCGAAGCCGACGGTATTCGCGGCGTTGGCGATTTTTGGATTGATGCGTGAACCTTTGATTTTTTCGATCAGTAGAAAGAAAAGCCGACCGCCGTCCAGGGCCGGGAATGGAATCAAATTGAGTACCGCCAAGTTAATCGAAATCAAGGCAGTAAAAGAAAGAAGGTAAGTAAAACCGAATTGATAGGCGGTCCCGACAATACCCACCAGTCCTACCGGCCCGGTGACTCCGGAGAGGCTCCCACGGCCCTGTAGAGCCTCAAAAATAAGCGTAAAAAGGCCTTTGGCGATAGCGGCGGTCAAGGACACAGTCAGCTTCATTCCCGCGCTGAAGGCCGGAAGAACCGCCAATTTAGCAACCCCCACCATATCCATGGCAATACCGATCATCGGTACGCCGTCGCTGACTAGGGGCTTTAGTTTTACTGATTGAATTTGCTTCTCTAAGTTAACATACTCGATCTCCATTTCCTCGTCCGGGCGCGCTACGATAAAAGACCGCACTGTTTCCGGATTAATTTCCTCAAGTTCGGTTCCGGCGCTCCGCAGGGCAAGAATTTTATCTCCGGGAACAAAACCCGCCGTCTCGGCCGGTGAATCTTTGATCACCGAAACCACGGTAAGCCGAACATCTTTTAAGTTTTTTACTTCTCCCCCAGCGGACATTGGGAGTCCCGACATAAAAGCGAAAGAAAACAAAAGCCAGGCAAGCAAGAAATTGGCGAAGACTCCGGCGAAAAGAACCACCGCCTGCTGCCATTTTGGTTTATTGAAAAGTGCTCTTGAAAAATCTGGTTCGTCGGGGCCTGCCCCGTAGCGAGCTTGCTCTGCTTCGGGGTTTTCGCCGAAAATTTTTACGAATCCGCCAAAGGGTAGAGCGTTAAAAGAATATTCCGTCTCGCCATACTTTTTTCCGAATAATTTCGGAGGAAAGCCGAAGCCGAACTCGTCCACTCTGATCCCAAACCTCTTCGCAGTAAAAAAATGCCCAAACTCATGGAC
>CAYJWH010000032.1:0-6965 GCA_964373875.1 uncultured Candidatus Saccharibacteria bacterium
GGAGGCCGATTATGAGACGAATTAAAGGATTGCACGATATAAGGACACATGGTTCTCTAGCACAAGAAGGGAAGCTCATCAGTGTGGCCAGAGATTGGCATCGTACGGGCAGTAATCGAGCAATGGATGAAACCGCCTCTGGATTTTGGGATGGAAAAGTAGAGCAGCACCTATACAAAAAAGGGCCGACGAGAACCTCTCCCTTATCTCGCACTGCACCCTTACCTTTTTTATACGAGAAAATTAAGATACAGCAAATACAGATGATTCAGGATTTAATCAAGGAGATTCGTCAAGCCATGACCGAGGGAATACCGGTAGCGAAGGGTGAGTTTCAACGGCTTGAAGCCAGACTTTCTCAACTAAAAGCCGAGTGAAAATCACACGGCTTTTTAATTATCGAGGTTGAACCTCCATAAACACATAAAATATAATCTCAAATAATTATGGAACAGGAAATTCTGCAAAAACTTGAGGGGCTTGAGCGAAAGCTCGAGGAAAACACAAAGATAGCCAGGCAGATGCGGAGGTATTTTTTGTGGACGCTTATGATTTCCCTGGCGGTGATCGTCTTCCCCCTTATCGGACTATTTTTTGTCCTCCCGCAGTTTATAAGCACCTACGGCAATTTGGGGATTTAATTCTGACGAATATGCTCATTGATGAAGTCGTAATCAAAGTACGCGCCGGAAACGGCGGCAAGGGTGCTGTCGCCTTCAACAAAAACTTAAACCAATACGGGCCGGTCGGCGGATCGGGCGGTAAGGGCGGAAGCGTATATATAGAAGGCTCAAGCGATTTGAGTGTTTTAAACAACTTCCGGTTTAAAAAAGAGTTCGCGGCAAAAAATGGAGAGGATGGCAAGGCGCAATTTCGCGATGGAGCGAATGCCCAAGACCTGATTTTACAAGTGCCGCTCGGGACAGTCATTTACAATCTGACCGCCGGTACTGATCGGGAAGTGGTTACCATCGGCGAGCGCGTCCTTATCGCGACCGGAGGAAAGGGGGGGCGTGGAAATTTTCATTTTCGCTCCTCGACTAGAACCCGTCCGCACAAGTTTGAATACGGGAAACAGGGCGAACATTTTGATCTGCATTTTGAACTAAAACTGATCGCGGATGTCGGCCTTATCGGTTTGCCCAATGTCGGTAAATCCAGTCTGCTCAACGAACTGACCAATGCCCAGAGTAAAGTGGCTAATTATGCTTTTACCACTCTTGAGCCGAACCTCGGCGTTTATTACGAACTCATTCTTGCCGATATCCCCGGACTTATAGAGGGCGCCTCGTCCGGAAAAGGGCTTGGCATAAAATTTTTGCGCCATGTCGAGCGGACAAAAGTTTTATTTCATATTATTTCGGCCGAATCGGAAAATCCGGCCACAGACTACAAAACAATCCGCAAAGAACTCGGTGAGTACAACAAAGCCCTCCTGAAGAAAAAGGAATATCTTTTCTTGTCGAAAAGCGATATGATTTCGCCGGCAGAACTAAAAAAGAAACTCTCCGTCATAAAAAAGTTCAATTCTTCCGCTAGAGTTTTTTCTATTCACGATTTTGACAGCATTGAAGGAGTAAAAACGATTCTCAAACGAATAATAAAGGCAAAGTACGGCCGGAAGAAATTTTATGAAAAGTAATCCCTCTGTTTTAGCGCTTAGCCGCGATGCTCGCTTTGCCCGACTTATTAAAAAACACGGAATTTTACGCCGGGAAAAAAGAAAAAACCCTTTCCAATCCTTGGTGCGATCCATTGTCTATCAGCAGGTTTCGGGCGCATCTGCCGCCTCAATTTTAAAACGTTTTACCAGTTTATTCGACAAAGCTTTTCCAACGCCGGAAAAAGTTTTAAAAACCCCCATAGAAAAACTTCGGAGTGCCGGATTGTCTTCTCAAAAAGTTTCGTATATCCACGATCTGGCCAGAAAGTTTTATGATGGAACGATCGAATATAAATCCTTTCGCCGCATGAGCAACGAAGAAATTATTGAACACTTGGTGCGGGTGAAGGGCATCGGCGTCTGGACTGCGCATATGTTTTTAATGTCCACCATGAATCGGCCGGATATCTTGCCGACCGGGGATCTTGGCATCCGCAAAGGTTTTCAAGTCATGTACGGTTTGAAGAGCTTGCCCGATCATGCGAAAATGGAGCGACTTGCAAAACCATGGCGCGAGCATGCGACTTGTGCCTCGTGGTATCTATGGCAGGTTGCCAATGAAACAAAGAGAAAAACGCCATGAATCTTCTAAATAAAAAATGTGTGCCCTGTGAAGGCGGTACTCCGCCTCTTACCGCGGAAGAAATTGAAAAATATCTGCCGGAAGTTTCAGACTGGGAAGTTTTGGAGGACAAAAAAATTAACCGTGAATTTAAGTTTAAAGATTTTAAAGAGGCCATGGCTTTTGTAAACAAGGTCGCGGATCTAGCCGAGAGCGAGGGCCATCATCCAGACATTTGTCTTCACAGTTGGAATAAGGTGCGTCTTGAGCTCTCCACCCACGCCATAGGAGGTCTTTCGGAGAACGACTTCATACTGGCGGCAAAGATCAATACATGCTAGATTTTTAAATGGGTCTATAATATTCCGGAGGAAAGCAGAAATGAAAAAGAGCAAGAGAGCCAAGAGAAACAAAGACTTAATGGTCATAAAGGTTCGGCAGGCCAAGAACGGACTTATTCTTGAGGCAGTAGTCGGTGATAGTCCACTCGAAGAGGTTGCCTATCAAGAGCGCTATGACGACGAAGTTGAGTGCTTTGCCGATCTTCTGCGGCTTCTCGATGAGCATTTCGGCCCGACGACTTCGCGATATTCTCCGAAACGAATTTATGTACGTGTTGAGCAAGGAGATAAGCTTGAAGACAAAGTGGTTTGATGAAATCAAACCACTTTTAATTTTGTAGGCTTAAAGAACTATTTGCCTATAGTGCACCGGAATTTGAAAGTCTAATTTTAAAATAAAAGGCGCCTAATGGCGCTTTTGGGTTTTAATAAGAACTTGTGTCGGGAGTAAGGTGCGAAAATGTTCCGGTATTTTTGCCCATGAGCCACCACCAGAAGTCGTCATGACAAATATGAATCTTTTTAAGTCCAGCTCTTTCTCGCTTTTCATTTACCCGACTACGGAAGCGAACGGATGCTTTAGTTGAACCGCTGCGAATCATGATTTCCATAGGGCTGCCTTTGGAAACTTCTCGCCAGCTATCTACTTTCTCGGAGAGCTCGCGGTTATAGGCAAGGGCTCCTTTGAAACGCTGGCCGTTGGGTACATCATAGTCGGCAATTCCGACAACTTCCTCAATGTCCACGACTATAGGCAGAATATCTCCTGAGGTTACAGCCCGGCCGTGCATAAGTAGTAGATTTAGCATTGCCCTTTTATGGAAAGGAAATTCAAGTCGTTCGACTCTCTGGATATCCGCTCCGTAAGCAACGGGGAAACACCTTATAAGTATTTCCACGAGTCCGCGTCCTTTGTTAAATGCCCGGATGACAAGCCTCTTCTCGTCCTCATCATAAATCATGGCCTCTTCCACCACATTTAGCGGATCTCCTTGGAAATAACTTTCAAGGCCGGCCACGTAATCTTGTCCGCATTCGGCTTTTAGTTCCGGAGCTGGAACTTCCAGTCCCGGAAGTCCGCCAAAAAATTTTGCCATGGCTTCAGCAGTCTCGACATGGGGAGCCAAATCGCTTGCTTTCAGCGGTCTTCCTCTGCCAAGTTCCAATAGTCGATGCCACATGGCAAATGCTTCAGTCAGGGGTTTTGAGGGATCGTCGGGATTGGCTATGCTGTAACATTGTCTGGGTTTTCCGGGGATGTTGTAATGAGCGTTGAAAACGTTGCCGCTCAAAACTTGGGCAAGGAAGGCCCACTCGTTTTGAGGAAATACGGGAAAACGCCACGAGGGCATCGGCCATTCGTCAAAAGCATGTTCCTCGGCAAGCTCGTCTACACGATCTAAGTCGACGCGCACATAGTCATATCCAAGTTTCTGAAGTTTATCCCAGTTTTGAAGAACTTGTATAGCGTATCGGTTCATCAGTCTTTCTCCTTTAAACGTTCCTCATTCAAAGTAGCAAACGGAAATTTAGGTGTCAAACAAAAAGCCCTCAAACGAGGAGCTTAAATCTAATACATGTCTTTTTTGTCATCTTCGGCTCGCCATGGCAAACCGTGATGTTCTGCGCATGCCTCTCCAAGGTTAAGCACGCATCGCAGGTTATTGAGAGCGGCCGTTTTGTCATAGCCCAGTACAGTAGCTTTCATTGCTTCTTGCAGATAAACTTGCATCCATGCCAGCCATACTTCTACTGGTTTGTTGGCATCAGCAATGCTTCCTTCGGGACGTTCACGGTCCCATTTTTCAGAAAAGCGTGCTTCTTCGTCGACAATGTTTCTTACTTCCTCGCGGGTAAGTTTGGGTATACGATTCCCTTCCTAAGTTCCACATATAGTTTAAAAAAAGTGGTAGTAAGAGTCAATCACAGCTTTTCCACACCTATCCTATTATAACATAAGTGGTTTCGTCATCGTAATCTATCCGTGCTATAGCACGGATAGATATAGCAGTTATGCGGTCAGGGGGTACCTGTGAGCTTTTTCACATGGCTTGTGATTGGCAGACATATAATGAATCGACTTTAAAATAGTCGGTTTTTTAGTTATACTGGCCTTATGCAGGCAAATCATAAAAAATACATAATTGTGGTTGGATTTTTGCTTGCCGTTATTGCCGTATTGCATTTGGTTCGGCTTGTATACGTATGGCCGGTGGCAATCGGGGGACTAGAGATTCCGATGTGGGCAAGTTGGCTTGCGGTCCTTGTGGCCGGCGCGCTTGCTTTATACGGATTCAACCTTTCTCGCAAAAACTGATTATTTTTTGAAAAGTTACAAACGTCACGCTATAGCTTGGCATTTGTAACTTTACAAAATTGTTGAACTTACTGGTTTTTTAATTGACATAATTTATTTGGCGTTGTATATTTGGGATAAGGTTTTAGGGCCGACACGGCCTATTTTTTATGACCTAGTATGGAGATTAGAAACATTGCAATCATTGCCCACGTAGACCACGGCAAGACGACTTTAACCGACGCAATTTTGAGGCAAACCGGTGTTGCCAAAGAGGGGGTGTCTATGGATTCCAATACGCTTGAGCTTGAGCGCGGTATTACCATTTATGCCAAAAATGCGTCTGTCCCATATAAAAATACCAAGATAAATATAGTAGATACTCCGGGACACGCGGATTTCGGATCGGAGGTTGAACGGGTACTGCGTTCGATTGATTCAGTTCTCCTGGTGGTTGACGCGCAGGAGGGTCCGATGCCCCAAACCAGATTTGTTCTCAAGAAATCTCTGGAGCTTGGTATAAAGCCGATCGTAATTATAAATAAAATTGATAAAGCCGCGGCCAATCCTCACCGGTGTGAAGAACAGGTGCTCGAACTTTTTTTGGAACTTGGAGCCAATGATAAGCAGGCAAATTTCCCACGGGTTTACGCGATCGGCCGCGAAGGCATTGCCAAAAAAGAATTGTCTGATGACTCCAAAGATCTGACTCCGCTTCTCGATACCATTTTAGAATACGTGCCAAGCGCCTCCGGCAAAGAACTTGAAGCAAAACCTCTCCGTCTGCAGCCGTTTAATTTGGGTTATGACAATTTTTTGGGACGGCTGGCTGTCGGGCGAGTGTACGAAGGAGTAGTGAAAGTGGGAGCAAGCGTATTCGTTAAAAAACCGAATGGAAAAACCCGCTCCGGAAAAATAACCAAGATTTTTACTTTTAGCGGTTTGGAGCGTGTTGAATCAGACGAGGGAACCGCGGGGGATATTGTCCTTGTTGCGGGTCTGCCGGATATTTATATAGGAGAAACTATTACGTCTGATGCAAACGCCGAGCCACTGCCGGCAATTGCGGTTGATGAACCCACTATCGCTCTTACTTTTTTGGTAAATAATTCTCCGTTTGCCGGACGCGAAGGAAGTCATGTCACTTCCCGGCAGTTGCGGGAGTATCTCGAGCGCGAACTTGAAGTAAACGTGGGATTGCGGATTGATTTTACGTCTTTGGATAGTTTCCGGGTGTATGGCCGGGGAGAATTGCATATTGCCATTCTTTTAGAAAATATGCGGCGAGCGGGGTATGAAGTCCAAGTTTCCCAGCCCCAAGTAATTGTTCGCGTCGAGCATGGAGTAAAAGTTGAACCATATGAGGAAGTTATCGTTGATATCCCCAACGAATATCAAGGAACTGTTATAGAACGGCTTGGGGCCAGAGGATTTGTTTTGAAAGATCTTCGCCACCACGATCTAACCATCCGTCTGACTTTTGAAGGACCGACACGCGGACTTTTGGGTTACCGCAATCAGTTTATAATCGATACCAAAGGCGAAGGGATAATTTCGGCGCGAGTTTTAGGGTTTAGACAATTTGGCGGAGAAATCCGCAAGCGCGTATCCGGATCCATGATTTCCATGGCAAAAGGCAAGTCCTTGGGATATTCTTTATGGAATTTACAGGATCGGGGTACTTTATATATCGGCCCCGGCGTGGAAGTTTACCAAGGCATGGTGATTGGCAATACTTCCAAAGGCGAAGAAATGCCGGTAAATCCGACCAAGGGAAAGCAGCTTACCAATGTCCGCGCCGCCGCATCGGACGAAGCAATTACCTTAACACCTCCTTTTACGCTTACTATCGAACGGGGGCTCGAAGTCATGGCCGAAGATGAGTATTTGGAAATCACTCCCCAAAGTGTACGCCTGCGAAAGCAATATTTGTCCGAAATTGACCGCACCAAGGCCAAGAGGCAGAAATGATTTGTTTACTGTTGAAGCTCTAAGCCTGAGATGATACATTTGATTTATGGCTTACAAAAAGTTTATTTTTACCTTGTTGGTATTGATGCCGATTTCTGTCTCGGCGGCTTTTTCGCGTGATCTTTACTTGGG
>CAYJWH010000033.1:0-1653 GCA_964373875.1 uncultured Candidatus Saccharibacteria bacterium
GGAACTTTCGGACGAATGTAGGGTTTGAGCAAAAACAGCATAAGGGTTGAGACAAAAGTAAGAAAACCTACCAGCGGAAATATAACCCTAAAGCCGGCGACCGTGGCAAGCACTCCGCCCAATGCCCCTCCGATGGCCATTCCAAGGCCTATTGAAAAGCTCGAATATAGCGACCACTCAAAACCTTCCTGCCCGGAATCAATATGACGGGTAAAGATCGCGTAGAAGGGAGGCACCAGCATCGCGTCGGCCACGGCAATCAGCGAATGAATAGCATAAACATGCCAAACGTCCGTCGCGAAAAAATAAAGAGAAATGGCAGCGGCATTTAAAAACCCTCCGGCCAGATAAAAATAGAAATCGTCTATTTCGCCATGATTGCGGTCAATGAAGCGCGCCACGAAAAGCTGTAGAACTGATTTGATGATCCAATAGAGACTGATCACAAATCCCACTACGGCAACGGTGCCTCCGACAATTTGGGAAGTAATGAATATCGCAAAAATGGGAGCGAGAAGGCCGAAAGCGGTTGTCAGAATAAACTGCGAGATGACGATGACGAGGATGATATGGTTGATTTTGGGAAGCGGTATTTTCATATTTCTACTATAACAGGCAGTGAGGAGGAAATGAAAGCTTGTTTTCATTTCGTCCGAATAAACCTGTTATATCCACAGATATAACAGGCAGTGAGGAGGAAATGAAGGCGCTTGTTTAGAATATCTTTACTTTCCCATACTCTCCGTCATACCCGGGATCGATAAATAATTTTCCCTCACGGACTCGCTTGATTCCTTCGCCGATCTCTGGTTTTAGCGAAGAAAAATCTGCCAGAGGAAGATCAAACAAAATACCAAGCTCATTCCCGAATTCTTTGACCATTTTTCCGTGCGTTTCCTGAACTCTTTTATTTAGCGCCGACCTTACGCCAAATGCTTCGGCAATAATCTCGTCAAGCGGAACCATGTTTATATAGGGGATGGCGTTTTTAGGTTTAAATCCTTCCGGACGGTCGGCAAGTTCTCCGACCCGATTCATGACGCCGATGGTCATCGGCCGTGAACATACAGGACAGCGATTTCCATTTTTCTTTGTTTCCGCGGGGTGAAGCCTTACTTTGCAGGCGCGATGCCCGTCGTAATGGTACATCCCCTCTTCCGGATAAAACTCTATGGTTGAAAGAAATCTTTTCGGATCTTTTGATTTTATCGCGTTTATGATGTCAAAATAAGAAAGTTTCGCGTCAAAAATGTTCGCCTCGCGCCCGATCCGGCGAAGCGAATGGCTGTCCGAGTTTGAAAGAAGCGCGTATTTATCCAGATGAGACCAGCGCCAATTCATCAAAGGATCGGATGACAACCCGGTCTCAATCGCGTAAATATATTTCGTGTATTCGTCAAAACACTCCTCCATCGAATTAAAACCTGATTTTGAACCAAAGACGGAAAACCAGGGAGTCCAAGCATGGGCCGGAACAAAAAAAGAGTACTCATCGACGTCCAACGCGATTTTCAACAACTCTTTGGCGCCAATCCCCACTATCGGCCTTCCGTCTGCTTTCAGGTTGGCCTTGGCACCTACGATCGCGTTGAATTTTTCCACGCTTTCGATCGACGGGAAGAAAATTAAACTATGTATCCTACGGCCCTTTCC
>CAYJWH010000033.1:1753-6962 GCA_964373875.1 uncultured Candidatus Saccharibacteria bacterium
CTGGGGTTTCGTGACGCTTTCAGAAGTATTTGCCGAGATGAGTTACATTTCTTCAATTATGGAAAGCAATTCCTCCGGCGTGTCGGCAATAAAATCCGGCCGCGCGGCTATAAGATCTTCTCTATCTTCTTTCCCCCAGGAGCAGGCAATTACCGGAATTCCCGCTTTTTTTGCCGCCTGTATGTCAGTGGCAGTGTCACCCATTGCTATGGCTTGATCTTTTTCGATGTTGAGTTTATCCATAGGATTTAAAAAAATGTGATGATAGTAACCGACTTCTCCCACCCGCTCTTTCCCAAAAATGTCCGCGAAAAAACCATCAAGCTCCGCTTTCTTGAGAGCTAACGAAAGCAGTTCCTCCTCATGCGAGGAAACTACGTAAAGAGAATGGTCCTTCATAAGTTTTTTCAAACAACCCGCAAGCTCGGGATGGGTCTTACCGTCCTCAAGACTATTTACTAAAACACCATCGCAACCAAAAAATAAATGCATATTCGCTTCGCTCTATCAGCTAATTACTAATTTTTACTAATTTACGGATCTACGAATTTATAGTGAGCTTATCGAACTATTCGTAGATTAGTATATTCGTATGCTATTCGTAATTAGTTAATGGTTTATAAAAACCCCCTTCTAAAAAGCCATTTGCCTAGCTCCACAACCGCTATATTTAAAAACCCTACTAGAAATACGGCCGTCATCCAAGGGGGAGGGAGAGCTACTGTTCCCAAAATGACCTGCAACCATGGCGCATATACAGCCAAAGTGGTAAGAACTACTCCGAATAATACTCCGCTGGTTAGATAGAGATTCGAAAAAGGGTTGAAAGTAAGGATGCTTCGTTCCAGACTACGCAAAGAAAAGGCAAGAATCAAGCTATAGGTGGCAAAAGTGGCAAAAATAAAAGATCTTACGATTTCTTCCGAATGACCTCGCCCAAGCAACAAGTAATAAAGTAAAAATAGCAGAGCCGAAGTGGAAATCCCCAAAACCAGTACTAAAAATTTCATTCTTTTATCAAAAAAGTTACCACTGAGAGTTCTCGCTTTATTGCCCGTCCCGTCAATTCCTTTTTCAAAAGCAAAACCAATAGCCGGAAAACTATCCGAGAAAAAATTTACAAAAAGAATCTGGAGGGTATTGAGCGGCAAAGCGACTCCGAAGAGCAGAGAGCCGCCGATAAGCAGAAGTCCGTCCAGTACGTTGGACATCAAATAAACTATCACCTTACGGATGTTATCGAGAATACGGCGCCCTTCTTCAATCGCCTCCACAATCGTCTCAAAATTATCATCGAGAACTACGAGATCAGCGGCACTTTTAGCGACATCGGTTCCTGATCCTACTGCCACCCCAATATCGGCCTGATTAAGAGCGGGGGCATCATTGATCCCATCTCCGGTGACGGCCACAACTTTTCCCATTTCTTGATACATTTTTGTGACCATCACTTTCTGCTCCGGCGTCACGCGCGCGTACACGGTGGTTTCTCGGGCTCGCGCCATCAATTCTTCTTTTTCAAGATGATTCAAATCATCTCCGGTCAAAACCGCGCCTTTTCCGTCAATCAACCCAAGGTCTCTCGCCACCGCTTCGGCTGTTCCCTTATGGTCTCCGGTCAAAATCACCGTATCCACTCCCGCGTTTTTTATTTTCCGGATAGCATCCGCGACGGTTGGGCGCAGGGGATCGCGGAAACTGATAAGCCCGCGAAATCCGAAATTTTTGAAGCCGTCTTTAGAAATCTTTTTAAAATCATGGTGTACAGGCTGGGAAACAATCCCCAGCACTCGCTCGCCTTTTTTGGCTAAATTTTCAATTTGGACCAGGAGAGAAGCTCGGAAATCTTCGGCCAAATCAGTAAATTTAAGAAGTATTTCCGGCGCCCCAAAGAGTACAAAATGTGAGTGTCCGGTTCCATGCACTATCGCCGCGGAAAATTTATAAGCGGAATTAAAAGGAAGCCGGTCGGCAATATTATGTTCTTTAAGTATGTCGGGCATTGATACTCCCCATCTTAATGCCGCGCCCTTGATCAAAGCCGTCTCCAGTGGTTTTCCAAAAGCCCTCCATAGATCCGGAGAATCTTCGGGATTTTCCAGAGCGACATCGGCGGTTAACAAAGCATCCATCAAAATATGTTTTTCTGCCTCTGCGCCGACTTCTCCATAAGGAAGCACTTGGGACAATTCCATTTTGGCTTGCGTCAAAGTTCCGGTTTTATCGGTAAGGATCAGATCGGTAGAACCTAGGGTTTCCGCGGCGAGAAGTCTACGGACAATTCCCTTTTTTGAGGCGAGGCGTTGTACGCCAGTCGCCAAGATAACCGTGAGCGCCACCGGAAGTCCCTCGGGGACAGCCGATACCGCAACCGCTACCCCGATCAAAAACATTTCAAAAGGATCACGACCCGCACTTATCCCTAAAACAAAAAGTATTGCGATAAGAGATCCCAGAACCGCACCCATCTTTAGCACAAAGCGTCCCATAGATTTTTCCAAAGGAGTCGCTTCCCTTTTCTTTCCCTCCATCAAAGCGGCAATTTTCCCAAACTCGGTAAAATTTCCTGTTTTTATAACCACGGCGTCTCCAAAACCGCTAACCGCGAGCGTTCCCGCGTGCGCCATGCAATTTCTTTCCCCAAGAGCAGTTGAGGGAGAAAGTTCTATGGAATCTTTGGCCGAGGAAAGCGATTCTCCGGTAAGCACCGCTTCGTCAATTTCAAGATTATTGGCAAAAAATATTCTGGCATCAGCCGGAACCCGATCTCCCTGCGAAATACGAATGATATCCCCCGGTACAAGCTCCGAGGCGTCAATCTCAAGGTCCCGTCCTCCCCGCCGTACGCGAACACGAGTCCTGATGTAGGTCTTAAGAGCATTAATCGCGCCTTCTGCTTTTTTTTCCTGATAGAATCCAAGACTGACATTTACGAGGACCGCGGCCATAATCACTCCCGCGTCTATCCATTCGCGCAAAAAAGCCGTCATGCCCCCGGCAACGCAAAGAATAAGGATCAACGGACTCCTGAACTGATTGGCAAAAAGCTTTAAGGCGACAAATCTTTTTTTCTCGCTTATGGCATTGAGGCCAAATAGCGCGGATCTCAACAAAACTTCCTTTTCCGCGAGCCCGGAAAGAGAAGTCTCCAAGACAGATAGAACTTCCTCTGTCTTCATTGCCCAAAAGGGATGTTTTATGGATTCTTTGGAAATCATCCCGTTAGAAGCCTAGAGTTAAAAAATGTTTTCAAACATTTTTTAACTGCGGCCGGAATTAATTTTTTAGATTTAGCCATTGCTTGTTAAATTAGCATGTTTTTTACTCGAAACACGGCTTCTAACGGGATCATACCCGTAAAATTCTCCAGAGTTCGTACACTACCCCGATAGTTACCATAAAAATAATCGCCATCCTCCAAAAATAAGAAAACCAACCGGGTGTCTGTCCTTGATTCCGGCGTAGACGATTATGAATAGCAATAATCAAGCCCACTTCAATTCCTCCGGCAATAGCGCCGGACGCCCCAATGACCAGGATAAAGTTCTGCAAGCCTAGCCAATAAAGCGCAAACGGCACCAGGGTCGCCAGCAACCAGGCGATTTTTTGCCCAAACCCAAAATCCAGTTTAAGCAAGGCCTGGGCGTTTGAATTAAGAATTATATAAGAATCATAAACGGCAAGGAATCCGATCAGACTTAAAACAAGAATAAGATTTCCGCTCATTATATTTTTTAAACTATCAATGGCTTCCTCGCTGACACTGCTGCCTACGGACCCTACTACCGCAAAGGCAAAAAGGAAATAAATAATGGCCGGGATTAAAGTACCCACGAGCACGGCAAGCTTGATTTTTTTTGAATCTCCCTCAAGGATTGTTACCACGTTCGGGATGGCCGCCCCTCCGGCAAGAGCAAATAAAAGCACTCCATAGGGCAAGAAGGCCTCTCTCAAATTTATTCCGGAAAAATTCCCATGGCTAACTTGGGGAAAAAGAAGAAAAATTATATATCCCAAAAACCCCATTAATGCCGCCGACAATATACTATCAAAGAAAGCTTCTTTTTTAAGGTTAAACAGGGTTATGAGGGCGGATGACAAGGTAATGGCGACGGCCCAAAGCATTTCGCTTGACCCCGTCCAAAAACTTTGGAAAATATTGTGCAAAAAAATTGAACCCACCAGAATATAAGCAAGGAGTGAACCAATAATTCCAAAAAAAGAGGCGAGTACCGCAAGCACCTCCGCATATCCTCCGAGATAAGTTTTGACATAACCCGGAAGGCGATGAGGAGAAGACGTGGCTATAATTATGCGGGCATACAAAAGATGCACCAGCACCATAACCCCGCTAAGAATCACCAGTTCAAAAGTCCCCAGCCAAAATCCGGCCTTAAAGAACGAAAACGGGATGCCGAACATCCCGACTCCGATAATCATACCCGATAGAATTAGTACGGCTTCAAGAAATTTCATCCCGTTAGAAGCCTAGGATTAAAAAAATTTCTCGGAATTTTTTTAACTGCGGCTAAAGTTAATTTTCTATTACAACTATAGTTATACGGTTAATTTGACTTGTATAAGAAACACGGCCTCTAACGGGATTCACTTTAATTTACGGTTACGTAGTCGCTTTGGGCACGGAAATCTCCACCACTTTTTCTTTTTTGATAAGCTCGATAACTTTCTCCACTAGCCGCTTAGGATCCGAATCATACACAATTTTTCCTTCTCCACGATGCCCCTCTTCAATAATTTTTTTGATGACATCGTCAGTCGTCCAGCCGGGATTAGTAAGAACTCCGATAGGTTTATTATCTTCAAAAGCGATAGTAAACTCGTTTATGGTTCCAACACGGCCGCAGGTAAAAAGCACGGCATCGGCAGAGCGCGTCAGAAGCAAATTTCTTCCGGAATATCCAAACCCCGTGTAGATAATGACATCATGATAATCAAGCGGGAGTTCATACTTCTCAACATGCTCTTTTTCCGATGATGCCGGAGAAAGCCCTATGACAAAACCCCCAGCTTCTTTGGCGCCAATAGCCGCCCAAAGAGGAGCTCCGGTGGTAGCCCCGGTTACCAATACCGATCCCTGCCGTATTACTTCCCTGCCAATTTCTTTGGTAAGATCCAGTGCGTCGGGAGAGCAATGGCCGGTTTCGGCCGCGCCCGAGATGCAGATTTTATATTTAAGATGAGTGTGAGG
>CAYJWH010000034.1:0-6879 GCA_964373875.1 uncultured Candidatus Saccharibacteria bacterium
ACTACCATATCGAGATGCTATCATATCAACCAAGTTTTGACAACAAAAAACCGTCCACAGGGGACGGCCAATATTATTCGTATAGAAGGCCTCGCCTTCTCAATTCCTCCAATAGCTTCTGCTTTTGCCGTGAGACTTCAGGCAATCTTTGTACGGCCGGCGGAATGTCTCGCCACGCTCTGCCAAGCTCTCTCCCAATTTCTGTAAAATGCTCGTTCCGCGACTGTGCAAGATCCGAAAAAGGAATAAATCTTCCCCAGTACTGGCGTCCCCAGGCATCACCCCTATTCTCACGATCGTACGCATTGGCGTGTAGGGCGCATTCCACGCCTTCGTTTAAAACATCAACGCCGACACGAAATGTGCAACCCGCCACAACGGTATTGGGAATATCGTCCATTCTCCGCCACATCCACACGAGTCCGTAGCCGTCAGACGCGCCTAGAATACATGGCTCCGGAATGCCCGCCTTGCGCGAAGCCGCTCCTAACTCTCTACCAAAAAGCGCAACCCACTCCCTCATTTCCATCATTATCCTCCACAAATCAGATATGATGACAGGATAGCATAACAGCTACTTGAGCACAAACGATTTTCTATGCGCGCCGCATCTTCCAAACTTCTTTATCGCGCCCCGATGAAATTCAGTCCCGTATCCTTTATGCGCGTCAAACCTATATTGCGGATATTTTTTGTGCAGCCGGAGCATGATCCAGTCACGAGTTACTTTGGCGATCACGGATGCCGCGGCAACTATCGGCAGCTTTTCATCGCCTTTAATGACTGTGTCAAAAGAAACTTTTTTTGAAAGATACAGGCTTCCGTCAAGAACTGCTGAACAAGAATACCCGCGCGACAGTTTTTTAAAAACCTTGCGAGCCCCGAGATTTGAAGCTTGCGCAATATTTATACGATCGATGAGCGCCGGAGAAACACAGACAGCCGCCCAGCGAATTTCCGGATGCAAAGTTAGACGCAAAAACCACTTTTCACGCTGTTTTGAGGTCAACTTTTTGGAATCTTTAATGCGGTCAAGAATTTGCGGGCGCAGTCCGTAGCGATGTGCTATGCCGGCAACAACAACAGGACCAGCAAGAGGGCCCCGGCCTGCTTCGTCAATTCCTATAATACAGTTGCTCATAGACATGTAGTATACTTGAGATTAGAGCACCTTGAAATTATGCGAAAGCGGTGGTTGCTTCTTTTTATCATACTTGCGCTTATCAGGCCATCGGAAATATACGCTGCCTTCGAGCCGCCGAAGCGCGCGCCTCTTCTTCGCGAGGTAACAGTCTCGGCACTCCTCGACATTTCTCCTTACACAACTGCGGCTGAAGTGACAAAGGCCAAAAAAGAAGTGGAAAACGTCATTTTCTTCTCCTCAAAAGTTTTTGAGAAAAAGTTCCACATCACTTTCATTATAGAGACAATCGAACCGTGGTCTTTTCCGGAGGAACTTGCTGAAGTAGACCTTGATAAGGCCCTTGACAACGTGGAATTTGAATCCTTGGGACATTCCTCTGAGATCACGCTCGCCTTCACCAAGAAGCCTGCGTTCCTAGTGGGGCAAAACAAGTCAGGAGAAGAAAAGAAATTTTGGAGGCTTGGCGTCGCGCGATTTTATGGCAATAGCGCCATTGTAGCCCTTGATGAGGAGGCGAAATATACTACCCTCCACGAGATTGCACATCTTTTCGGGGCAAGCCACACCAGCAATCGCAACTCCATCATGCACGAAAATATCCGCAAAGTTCAGGAATTTGACAATAAAAATTCAGCAATAATAAAGGAGAACAGAAACCGAGAATTTTCAAAGCCCATTATCCCCTGAAAAGGGGATTTTAGTTGCAGACGGTTAATCTGGCCTATATAATGGGGGCACTAAATGATATTTACTCATGGCATCCAAATTTACACACCTGCACGTCCACTCCCACTATAGTCTTCTCGACGGGCTCGCAAAAATTGACGATTTAATCACACGCGCGGGAGAACTTGGGATGGACTCCCTCGCACTTACGGACCACGGCGCAATGTACGGCGCCATTGATTTTTACAAGAGCGCCAAAAAAGCCGGAATCAAACCGATCGTCGGAGCAGAAATGTATATTGCCTACGGCCAGATGCGGGAAAAACGTCCGGGAATTGATGACAAGCGGTACCATCTCACAGTCCTTGCCGCAACAGGCGAAGGATATTATAACCTGATGAAACTCATAACCAAGTCGCACCTCGAAGGCTTTTATTACAAGCCCCGCATCGACAAGGAGCTCCTGCGCGTGCATTCGAGAGGGCTTATAGCACTTTCTGGATGCTTCACCGGAGAGATTGCGCGAGCGATACAGACAAAAAAAATAGAAGTTGCCGAACGCCTGATCCGTGAGTACCAAGAAATTTTCGGGAAAGAAAATTTTTACCTGGAAATAATGCCTCATTTCAATTTTGAGGACCAGCGGAGGACAAACGACACGCTTGCCGAACTTTCTTTGAAAACCGGTGCCAAACTTGTCGCCACTAACGACATCCACTATGTAAGTCCGGATGACGCGGAAGCGCAAGATATCCTCGTATCAGTGCAAACAGGCGCCAAATTCAGCGAAGAAAACCGCCTCACCATGCGCGGAGCGAATCTTTCAATGCGGTCCGCGGCCGAAATGGCGGAACTTTTTCCCGATCATCCCGAGGCAATCGCCGCAACGCAGGAAATCGCCGAACGCGTACACATTGAAATCCCCATGGGGACATGGACATTTCCTAACCTAAAAATTTCAGAAAATACTTCATACAACGAGGAGCTGCGTCGTCTTGTTTATCAAGGAATTGATTCGCACAGAGTCGAAAAAACGCCAGAAGTTGAGAATCGCATCGAGTATGAGCTAAAAATCATCCAAGACAAAGGATTCTCTCCGTATTTTTTGGTTGTTGCCGATATCCTCAACTACGCGCACCAAAACGGGATTCTAACCAACGTCCGGGGTTCAGTGGCAGGGTCAATCGTTACCTACCTTACCAATATTACCAACTTAAATCCGCTCGAATACCGTCTTCCATTTGAGCGGTTTTTGAATCCCGAGCGGCCCTCTGCTCCTGACATCGACATGGATTTCGCGGACAACCGGAGGGATGAAGTTATCAACTACGCACGAGAAAAATACGGCAACGACCACGTGGCGCAAATCGGAACATTCGGAACCATGATGGCTCGTGCCGCAGTACGCGACGTTGCGCGGGCGCTTGACTATCCGTACGCGGTTGGTGATAAAATCGCAAAACTTATTCCCCTGGGATCGCAAGGATTCCCCATGACCCTTGAGCACGCGCTCAAAATCACGCCGGAACTCCAGACGCTGTACGACACTGATGCAGACGCAAAAAAAGTAATTGACCAAT
Organism: uncultured Candidatus Saccharibacteria bacterium; assembly: GCA_964373875.1. Lineage (GTDB taxonomy): Bacteria > Patescibacteriota > Minisyncoccia > Sungbacterales > HO2-52-23 > CAYJWH01. Next base: position 3,391 of record CAYJWH010000034.1, read on the forward strand.
CAAAAAAACTTGAGGGGTGCGCGCGTCATATTTCCGTGCACGCCGCGGGAGTGGTCATCGCCCCAGAGCCTCTTTGGAACTACCTCCCGCTCCAGCTTGACCCCAAGGGAGGAAAAATCATTACCCAATATGACATGCACGCGGTAGAAGACGTTGGGCTCCTTAAATTCGACTTTCTTGGCATCCGGAACCTCGCCATCTTGGGAGACGCAGTTGATCTCGTAAAAAAGCACCTAGACAAAGACGTCGACATCGAAAAAATCCCGCTCGACGACAAAAAAACTTTTTCGCTCCTTGCACGCGGAGAGACTGTCGGCCTTTTCCAGTTGAACGGCTCTGGCATGACGAAATATCTGAAAGACCTGCGACCAAGCTCAATTAACGATATCAACGCCATGGTGGCACTCTACCGCCCAGGACCGATTGAGTCGATCCCATCATATATAGAACGCAAGCATAACTCTCATCTGATCTCCTATCTCGATCCTCGGATGAAAGAAATCCTCGACCAATCCTATGGTGTCATCACATATCAGGACGACGTGTTGCTTATCGCAATCAAACTCGCAGGATACTCTTGGCTTGAAGCGGATAAGCTTCGCAAGGCCATGGGCAAAAAAATTCCTGCCGAGATGCAGGCGCAAAAAGAAAAGTTGGTTCAGGGAAGTATCGCCAACGGCATGACTCCGCAGAAAGCGGAAACCCTCTGGAGACTTATTGAGCCATTCGCCGCTTACGGATTCAACAAGGCACATGCGGCAAGCTACGGTCGGGTTGCTTATCAGACGGCTTTCATGAAAGCGAATTTCCCCGACGAATACATGACAGCAGTCCTCACCGCAGACTCGGGAGACATCGAAAAAATTGCAGAAATCATAGATGAATGCACGCGCATGGGCATCCCCGTGCTTCCGCCGGACGTCAATGAAAGTTTTGCCAAATTTACCCTAATTAAAGAAGCTGAGTCTAAAGATGACGTATTCTCCGAAGCCTTGACGAAAAAGGACAAAATCAGGTTCGGCCTGGAGACAGTAAAAAATGTCGGCACAAATGTCGTGCAGGCTATTATTGAAACACGTGAACAAGGAGGAAAATTTGCCACCATGACAAACTTTGTGGAGCGCGTGAAGCACAAAGACTTGAACAAAAAATCTCTCGAATCCCTGATCAAATGCGGGGCTTTCGATGAACTCGGCGAGCGGAACCAGCTTCTCCAAAACATTGACCTTCTTCTTGAATATAACCGGGAAGTGAATAAAACAGGGGCCCAGAACCAAACCAGCCTTTTTGCTTTTGCCCCAGAAATAAAAGTCGCATCTCTGAAGCTTCGAGATGCGGAGCCAGCCGCAAAACGAGACCGCCTGCAGTGGGAAAAGGAATTGCTTGGACTATACGTAACCCAGCATCCGCTTCAAGAATACCTCGAAAAGTTTTTACAAAACCGAGTATTGCCGTTGAAAGATCTTTCCACCGGCCTACGCAACCAAACGGTTTCCATTGGCGGGCTTGTTTCAGGAATCCAAAAAATCATGACCAAAAACGGAGAGCCGATGCTTTTTGTAAAAATGGAGGACCTGACGGCACGTACCGAAGTTCTTGTGTTTCCGAAAGTCCTTGCCAAAAATCCCGCAATATGGCAGCTGGAAAAAATTCTTATGGTCCGGGGAAAAGTTTCCGACAAAGACGGCGCCCCAAAAATTCTTTGCGAAGAGGCGGTTGAAATTGTCTGAAAACCTTTTATAGTAAAATTGTCTTATCTTTCAACAATTTTATCTGATCAGATAAATTTGTTGAAAGAAACCCCAAACCATGCAAACTAAACCATTAACTTGGGCCGCGCTAGAATATCTGGCAGAAGCGGGAATCGTAGCCATTGATGTTTTCTTTCCTCCGAGAAGACCGACAATTATGCCTTCCAGCTGGCCAGTAGTAGATTTTTCGCGATTTTATTCCAAAAAACCAAATAAACATTCTCTTTCCAGCATACTTTGCCGCTTAAAGAAGGAGGGGTTGGTACAAAGCAAAGGACAAAGAAACAGGACTAAGTGGTTTATAACCGGAAAAGGCCGCCTGCATCTTAAAAAACAAATTTCAAAAACTTATAATCGATCGCTCAAATTGCCGGAGCCGGACGGCATACGTCGGCTAGTAACTTTTGATGTTCCGGAAAAGGAATATAAAAAACGTGATTGGCTCCGTGCCGAATTATTGGCATTTGAATTTAAACCCTTACAAAAAAGTGTCTATATAGGTAATCGGCCGTTACCGGAAGAGTTCATTAAAGATCTGGAAGTCAGACAACTTGGCAACTGCGTTCACATCTTGAGTATTGAAAAGGAAGGTACAACTAAATAGGATCGAAGGAACAGGCCTCTTTCAACATTTTCTACCGATCATGTTATAATGTTGAAAGAATAAATTATAGTTGCTGAAATTACCCTTTTTCTTTATAATAAAAAGGCCGCGTGGGATCACCATCGCGGATACTCATCTAAGACTGGGCCGACAAGAAAAAGCATTTCTCTTGACTCGCTCTCTTCATATTCCATACGCTGTTTTCGAGGAAACTCTCCCACGGCAAGGGCAAGACGAGCTCTCAAAGATTTATCGTTTCCCTGGAACGAACCCCGAACCGCATCTATCGAGACGCACAGATGATGGCACATATCGCCATAGTAGTCATAGTGATCCGTAGTGGCTGGAATGCCATTGTCACGAAGCAGTTTGGCGGCATGTTCTACCGCGAACCATCCATTGTCAATTGGCAAGTCGCTTTCGGGTAGCTCAAGAAGGGGGTAGTAGCCTTTGAAATAGCAGAAATCTGGCGCATATAGTCCCCATTTGTAACCCATTTATTTTCTCCTTTTACTAATAACTAGATAACATATAAGAAATGAAAAGTCAAGATGATAAAAAAGAACTCCAGCCAAACGACCACCGAGTGCTCGGGCAAGCTCTCGATCTTTTTTCATTTCACGACATTTCTCCCGGAGCGCCATTTTGGCATCCGAAAGGAATGGTTATTGTGAAAGAACTTGAAAAATATATAAGAAAACTTCAGGACGATCATGGATACGTCGAAATCTCGACTCCGATCATGGTAAAGAAAAAGCTTTTTGAAAAATCCGGACATTGGGAGTTTTATAAGGACGACATGTTCCGCGTCAAAGCTGACCGGGAAGAATACGCGCTAAAGCCCATGAACTGCCCCGAAAGCGCTTTATTTTACAGCCATACCAAAAGAAGCTACCGCGATCTGCCGCTACGGCTTGCTGAAATCGGACGGCTCCACCGAAACGAACTCTCCGGAGTTTTGGGCGGACTTTTGCGCCTGCGCCAATTCACTATGGACGATGCTCATATCTACTGCCGTCAAGATCAGATTAAACCGGAGCTTGTCACTATTTTAAAAATGATCCGAGAGTTTTACAAAAAACTCGAACTGCCGGTAACTTACGGCCTGGCCACCCGCCCTAAAAAAGCGCTCGG
>CAYJWH010000035.1:0-6689 GCA_964373875.1 uncultured Candidatus Saccharibacteria bacterium
GCGCTTCTTAAGAAATAACGTGGAATTCTCTATTCAACAGCTTCCCAAATCAGAGATTGAAATCCTGGTGACTATCCCCTTTTCCGAATTTGAGCCGCATGTAAAACGGGCGGCGGTTTTGATTTCGGAAGAACACGAAATTGAGGGATTTCGCAAAGGAAAAGCGCCGTATGATGTGGTGAAAAATAAGTTTGGAGAGCAGGCGATTTACGAGAAGGCGGCAAATATGGCGGTCAGGAGTTCTTACGTGGAAGTTCTTGAAAAAGCTCGTGAAAATAAATCCGAAGAGGAGTTTCTACCGATTGGCAGACCGGAGGTAGTGATTTTGAAAGTTGCTCCCGGAAACGACCTAGAGTACAAGATTAAAATTGCCCTCCTCCCCAAAATCTCTCTCCCTGATTATAAAGATGCTGCCCGGCGCGTGAAGAAAGAAATCCTTCGACAGATTCAGGACAAGCCCTTCGACTCTGCTCAGGACAAGCCCTTCGACTCCACTCAGGGCGGGCAAAAAAATGTAGCGGTGGAGGAGGCCGAAATAATTAAAACTCTGGAATGGATCCGCGAATCGCGCTCGCCTCTGGTGACTGTCGACCGGGAAGCAAAAAAAGACGACCGGGTGGAGATAGATTTCGAGGTCAGGCACGGCGGAGTAAAAATCGAAGGAGGAGAGTCAAAAAATCATCCGCTGGTTATCGGAAAAGGAAAATTTTTGCCGGGATTTGAGGAGGAGCTTATCGGCATGAAAGCGGGTAGCGAAAAAAGTTTTAATTTGGCCGCGCCACATGACTGGCCTGAAAAAAATCTTGCCGGAAAATCTCTAGATTTCAAAACCGTGATGAAGCTTGTACAGGAACGTCAGCTTCCCAAGATAGATGATGAATTCGCCAAGGGGCTTGGGAAATTTGAAAATCTCGAGGCCTTAAAGACAAACATAAGACAAGGAATTGCCCAGGAAAAAGAAGAAAAAGAACGACAGCGAGTGCGAAGCTTGCTTGTTGAAGAAATCGCCGCGGGTATTAAAGCCGATCTGCCTGAAGTACTTGTCGAATCTGAACTGGAAAAGATGCTTACAGAACTTAAATCCGGAGTGGACGGCATGGGGCTTAAGTGGGAGGACTATCTCATGCATATTAAAAAAACTGAAAGCGCGCTTAAAAAAGACTGGAGGGTTGAAGCTGAAAAAAGAGTTCGGGCGGCCCTTGCTCTTCGCTATATCGCCGGTAAAGAAAATATAAATGTAACGCCGGAGGAAGTTGAAACCAGGGCTAGCCAATTTTTACGGCAGTACGGAACGCCGGAGGAGGGCGCGCGCGCCATAGATCCGGCGGAACTGAGAGAACATACGCGGAGTATCATAAGAAACGAAAAGGTCTTTGAATTTCTGGAGAATTTATAGTATAGTGTATTTTATGAACAAAGAATTACACAACCAGTATCTAATCCCTACCGTAATTGAAAAAACGCACTTTGGAGAGCGCGCTTATGATATTTATTCGCGGCTTTTAAAAGATAGGATTATTTTTTTGTCGGGACCGGTCGTGGATCCGGTAGCCAATGCCGTTATCGCCCAGCTTTTGTTTCTTGAATCAGAAGATCCCAAGAAGGATATCAAATTATATATCAATTCTCCGGGGGGATCGGTTACGGCCGGAATGGCGATTTATGATGCCATGCAGTACGTAAAGCCGGATGTGTCTACCGTATGCGTCGGTATTGCCGCGTCCATGGCCGCGGTACTTCTTGGTTCAGGAACCAAGGGCAAACGTTTTGCGCTCCCCAATTCCGAAGTGCTCCTGCACCAAGTCATGGGCGAGGCCGGAGGGCAGGCCATTGAGATTGAAATTTCCGCGAGACACATTATCAAAATCAAAAATCGCCTCAATGAAATTCTCGCCAAACACACCGGCCAGCCGCTGGCAACCATAGAAAAAGATACGGACCGGGATTTTTATATGTCTGCGGATGAGGCCAAAAAATACGGACTAATTGACGAGATTATCAAGAGAAAGGCGGGAGCGAAATAAATAAGAAGATAAAAAGCAGCCTAACGGCTGCTTTATCTAAATAGCGCAGCTTTTCTTTTCCGTTGTTCCAAAATGACTTCCAAGTGACGGTTTATTTGTATGTTCTCAAGTATTGGCGGTTCGCCGTCCTTTTTAGAATACTCAAATTGAATATTGTCTAGGGGTTCAAGCACGGGGAAATCTGTGAGTGGTTTTGCTTCTTTGAGCACCGGGTTCCCAAATGTTTCTATAAACTATAAAAGCACGGTTTCAGGAAAAGGTTGATGCATGAAAAATAACACTTTGTCATCGGCAGTTAGCTCCTTTGCTATACTCTCGATAAACCTAAAGATTCGTTCTCCTTCCTCGAAAAGTAAACCGCTAATCCCCGCTTTTAGTTCTGCCTCTTTTAGCTCAAAAAGGTTCCTGGGTTTCCGATCCCCTCAAAGACCGCCTAAGAGACTTATCCACTCTTCCATTCTGCTGGTATGAATATCTGGGCTTGCGGTGACAACCAGGTTTCTTTTCCACGCAAGTTCCTTGAAAGATCTTAGGTAGGCGTAAAGAGTTTCTTTGGCAAGTTGCGAAGCAGTGGCATAATAAATTTTAGTAAAATTATATCCAAGTCCATCGCATAAATCCTTGATATAAGTTTTTCCGTTTTCGCTTAACCTCTGGGTTCCAGGTTCTCTTTCACCAACTGCAATCAGCCCAATTATCGGTCCTGACACTTACCTTATCTCCTATAGGGTGCTTACTTTTTTATACTCCTTTGATCAAGAAAGTCAACTATTAAGCGTCGATAATAAACTTTTCCCGGTCATTTCTTCCGGCTGTTCAAGCCCCAGAATTTCGAGAACGGTGGGGGCCACATCGGTTAAAATTCCCCCGACCTCCTTTTTTTGTTTTTCGATCTCATTTTCTTTTCGCGCGTTTTTCCTTTTGAAGTTTCTTCCGACGACATAAAACGGAACCGGATTTATGGAATGTTCGGTACGTTTTTCTCCGGTAATGGCATTTCGCTTAAGTTCTATATTTCCGTGATCGGCGGTAATAAGTAAAACCGCGTCTTGATTAAGAACGGCGCTCATAATATTCCCCAAAGATTCATCCAAAATCTCCACTGCTTTTACTGCTGCCAAGAAATTTCCGGAATGCCCGACCATGTCGGCGTTGGCAAAGTTGGCGATGATAACGTCATATTTATCAAAATTTTCCAAAATTTTGGCGGTAATTTCCGGCGCCCGCATTTGCGGAACCTCATCAAAATGGGCCGTGGTTACGGAAGGAATCAAAATTCTGTCTTCTCCTGTAAAAGGTTTTTCCTTTCCTCCGTTGAAAAAGTAAGTGGTATGGGCGTATTTTTGGGTTTCGGCAATATGCAGGTGCTTAAGCCCCGTTTCTCCGAGAATCATTGAAAGAGGCCAGTTGATTTCAAGCTGCGGGAAAGCGGCCAGGGCGTTTATGCCTTTTTGATACTCGGTCATGGTTACCACGAGTAAGTTTGAAATTTTCTTTCGCCCGAAATGGTCGAAAGTTTCGTCGGTAAAGGCGTGGACGATCTGTCGCATAGAATCCTCTCTAAAGTCCGAGAAAATAATGGCGTCATTTTCTCTAATTGTCCTTGATTCTTGAACTATGGCGGGCTTTATAAATTCATCGGTTACTCCTTCTCCGTATGACACTAGCAAATACTCCGGAATAGAATTTATCTTTTCTCCTTTCCCCTCGGTCAAAAGTTCGTAAGCTTGGCGCGTATGTTCCCATTGCTCGTCCCGATCCAAGGCGAAAAAGCGCCCTATTACGGAAGCGAACTTCACATGCGGAGCGGTTTTTTGCAGATGCTCGAGAAGCTGGGTCAAAAATTTTGCTCCTTCATTGGGCGGCGCGTCTTTGCCATCGGTGAAAATATGCAAGTAAACTTTGTCCAGATTTTCTTTTTTCGTGAAATCAGTCAGTGCGTAGAGATGATCGATATAACTATGCACCGATCCGGAGGAAATAAGCCCCGCGATATGGAGATTGGAATTATTTTTTCGCACATGATTGGCGGCTTTAAGCAAAGCTTCGTTTTGGAAAAAAGATCCGTCGTAAATCGCGTTGATAATTCGCGGCAGGTGATGATAAATGGCGCGGCCGGAACCGATCGTCAAGTGCCCCACCTCCGAATTGCCCGCTTCTCCCCACGGAAGTCCGACGGCGACTCCCGAGGCCTGCAGGGTGGTAAACGGAAAATTACGCTCAATCTCGTTGAGCGTGGGAGTTTTGGCCTCGTGCACCGGATTTCCTTCTTTTTCCAAAGAAATCCCGAAGCCGTCGAGAATTAATAATATAAGCGGTTGGGGTCGAGCCATAATGAACATTGTAACATCTAAAGATATCGAATTGACAGAAACGAAACTTTTGCTATTATGAAGAGTGATCTTTGATAAGGCGTGGAGAGATACTAGGATGACTATAGTTGAGACGATGCAACTTGTTGGCGCAATCGGAATTGGGCTTTTCTATCCCATTCAGAATTGGAGAGCGTTTGTTACCCGGAAACCGATAGGGCTTTCGTTTCTCGCCTTTTCGATTATTGCCGTTGGCGTTGCTGGCTATCTTGCGCTCGGCGTTCGCCTTGGAACACCCATATTCTGGAGCCTTAATGCGAGCAATCTATTTTTCGAAATCCTTCTACTTTTACTCATATGGTTTTGGTCGCCCGCACTCTCTACAAAAGAACGTGCCGCAGGACTTATAGTAATGGCTGTTGGATTTTCAACCATCGTTAGCGCAAATCTGTTTCTTGAAGAGTACGCAACAAGTATTTCCGGATGGTTAGGTTTTGCGGGGGTCGTCGGGTTCTACCCTGTGCAAAACGCGCAGCTCTTTATTAAAAGGGATCCGACTGGACTCTCTCTTACGGCATTTTCTTCACTTTTTGTCGGTCTTTGTGGACTCACCGTATTCGGAGTATTTATTGGCGATAAAACCGTGATTCTTGGTAATGGCCTTACCGCGCTAGGAACACTCCCGATCCTCTGGGGAATTGTCCGCTGGAAGAAGACCTAGCTTCTCAACTGAAACTCGTACGTGTCGTACGAGTTTTTACTTACCAGGAAATCCCGCACGAAGTGCGGGGAGGATGTCGTTGTTGACAAAATTAACCATTTTTTGTTATATTAGCGTTATAGTTTTAGGATCGAAATTTAACTTGCGAATATCAAATTAAGTCTAGACGCGTCAACTGTTCAGCATGAACCGCGATAAACTATTCCTGAGCCAATTCTTTGTATCATCCTCCTATATAACTCCTGCGGACAGGGGTTAATTTAGGTTAGTTTCTCGTATTTTTAGCTGAAACACGATAGGCGCCGTGCGACTTTTATTTTTATGGATACAAATCTATTAATCATTGCCGGAGGGGTTGTTGCTTTCAGCATAGGCATAGGTATCGGCTATCTTATACGCCAACTTATTGCCGCGAGCCGCAGATCGTCAATCGAGGCCAAACTCAAGAAACTGATAGAGGACTCAAAAACCGAGGCCAAAGAGACACTGCTCGAGGCCAAAGAAAAAGCCGCCAAAATTCTTGACGAGGCCAAAAGCGAGGAAAAAGACCGGCTTGGACAGATCCGCAAGCTTGAGGAGCGGGTGATTGAAAGGGAGACTACTATTGATAAGCGGATGGAGGAAGTCGGCCGAAAAGAAAATGACCTCGCCCTGCAGGTTGAAAAAGTAAAGGCGGCCAAAGCAGAAATTGAGGCAAGCAGGGACAGGCTTTTGAGTGAGCTTGAACGGGTATCGGGGCTTACGAAAGAACAGGCCATGGGGGAACTCATGAAGCATGTGGAGAAAGAGCATTCGGAAGATCTAATGGTTCGCATACGAAAACTAGAAACAGTTGGCATGGAGGAGCTTGAACGCAAGGCAAAAAATACATTGGCGGCATTGATCCAGCGCCTCGCGACTGCCACGACTTCGGAAGTTACCACCACTACCGTCATTATTCCCTCCGACGATCTCAAAGGGAAAATTATAGGGCGCGAAGGAAGAAACATAAAGGCCTTGGAACGCGCGGCCGGCGTGGAAATCATTGTCGACGATACTCCGGGGTCTATAGTAATTTCCGGTTTTGACTCGGTGCGCAGGCAAATTGCCAAAACCGCTCTTGAAATTCTTATCCGCGACGGCCGAATTCAGCCGGCTCGTATAGAAGAAACCGTTGAGAAGGCTCGAGAAGAAATTGATAAAAAGATCAAAGAGGCCGGAGAACAAGCGGCCTATGAAGTCGGTATTTTTGACCTTGATCCGCGGCTCATAAGTCTGATAGGCCGCTTAAGATTCCGCACAAGCTACGGCCAGAATGTTTTACAGCATTCGGTGGAAATGACCCATTTGGCGGCTATGCTTGCCGAGGAAGTCGGGGGTAACGTCGCGATTGCCAAAAAAGGAGCGCTTCTGCATGACATCGGCAAGGCGGTTGACCATGAAGTTACCGGAACCCATGTTGAAATCGGACGGAGAATTTTGCAGAAATTCGGCGTTGACCAGAAAGTAATCCAGGCCATGCAGTCGCACCACGAAGAATATCCCTACGAAACTCTGGAATCTATCATCGTGCAGACAGTGGACGCCATTTCCGCCTCCCGTCCGGGAGCCCGCCGGGACTCCATTGAGAATTATTTGAAACGGCTTGAGGAT
>CAYJWH010000036.1:0-6490 GCA_964373875.1 uncultured Candidatus Saccharibacteria bacterium
GAGGGAAATCTCTATATACAAATTTCACTTTTCCGGTTTTTACATATTTTTCTTTGACTTCGGGAAGTGTCAATAAATAAAAACGGCGGCAAAATGGACATTGAAAGTCGCTAAACTCCACTACCGTCACCGGCGCCTCCGGATTTCCTAAAATCGGATCATCATCAGCCAGGTCTCCGGCATTTGCCGTCTCCTCGGCAACAGAATCTCCCAGATTGGCTTGTCCGGGGTTTCCAGCGGGCTTATTGCTTGAGTACAAAACCGCGCCGGCAATCAGTACGCCGGCAAGCACAATCGCGCCTGGTACAAGATACGAATTGCTTTCTTCAGTTTGGCTTTTAATTTCTTCTTCCATACGTTTATCCTACTATTGGTACCGCTTGAATGTCAAACTCAAAACTTTGCAATTTTTCCTTATATTGTTCTATTGAAGTTTTAGTTTCAATAAGTTTGGCAAGATGCGGCTTGTCGCCAAATCGATTGATAAGCGAGGCGCCAACGAGCACCCCGTCTTTAATAAAAAAACATTCATATTGCTCACTCGACTCGTCCGTACGCGAAACGGTCTCAAGTTTTCGGTCGCATTCCCCGAGGGCGGTTATCTGAAATCCAAGGTTGGTTATGGCGTAAGTAGTCACATTTTTAAAAGGCTCCGGGTTCGTGACCATATTTAATCCCGCTCTTTTTCCCTGCAGGAAGGCGCTCGTCCAGTTGCCCGCAAGCCGCCATTTTCCAAAAATAAGGTCGTGATATTCAGCCACGTCTCCGGCCGCGTAAACATCTTCTATATTAGTACGCAGATATTCATCGGTTTTGACCGAATGCGCTCCAAGCAGAATACCTGAATCTTTTAAAAACTCTACTCTTCGGTCAATGCCGATTCCGATCCCGATCGCGTCGCTTTTAATTTCACGCAAACGCTCGGTATGTATGACAAGTTCCTCATTCTGCTTTTTGATCTCGGTTATGATATCGCCAAAATATCCTTTGATCCCGTGACGCTCAAAGTTTCTCTGCATTAATTCTCCGCCTTTTCGATCAAATATGTTTCCTAAAAAATATTGGTCGCGGACAAGAACTGTCGGCGCAATATTGTTTAGGAAAAAAACTTCCAAGAACTCAAGACTTATAAAAGAAGATCCGACAACCAAAGGGTTCTTCAGGGTGGGGATTTTTGATACAATTCTGTCCGCATCGTCCAAACTTTGCATCCGGTATATAAAATCCTGTTCGTCTTTTTTTCCCCAGGGCTTTACTATCCCGCCAGAGGCAATAAGTAATTTTTTGTATCGAAAAGTAAGACCATTCTCAAGTCTGACCGCTTTGGGCTTGGTATCAACAGAAACCGCGATCTGTCCAAGATGGAGATCAATTCCCTTGAGGGTAAAATCTTCCGCCCTTCGTAAAAAAAGCTGCTCGCGCGAGATGCGACCCTTAAGATATGAAGGGATAAGCACTCGCGAATACAAGAGATGCGGCTCGTCCGAGATAATGCCGATCGTTCCCGTCGGATTTTTTTCGCGGATAGTTTCTGCCGCCGTAACTCCGGCAATTCCGCCGCCGATTATAAGATAGTCGTATTTCGTCATTTTTCTATTTTCCCCTCGAACATCTACCGCATATTCCGCGCTGGCGCTCGGTTGTGCTAAAAAGTTTTGCCCCACAGCGGGAGCATTTCGGCTCGGCGCGCTGGCACGATGCGCACATTTTTAAAGACTGCTCGGAAGAGAGATTCAAAATCCGGCGGCATTTCACGCATTTCGTCCCCGCGGAAGAATTTTTACAATTCGCGCAAACCCCTGAACTTTTCTCAAAACTTGAGTAAAGCACCCGACCGCATATTTTGCATGTCCGTGATTCCATAGAATCCATTATAGCATAAATCAAAAACCGGGTTTAAATCCGGTTTTTGATTTGCCACCGCCGGTTGGCGGGACAAGGGAGATTATCTTCGTGAGAAACCTCCTCGTCCTCCACCTCCGCCTCCACCACGGGAGTCGCGTCGGGGATTCATTTCGCGGAAGCAGTCTCGGCAGTAGACGTCGCGTCCCGCAGTGGGCTGAAAAGGCACTTGTGATGCCTGGCCGCACTTTGAACACGTAACGTCGAACATCTGTCGATCTGCAAATCCGCCACCTTGATTATCTTGAAAAGCCACTTCTACTAGCTTTCAGCTTTCAGGCCGCTAGCTTTTAGGATTCCCCAGAAGCTAGAAGCTATAAGCTAATCGCTTGCTTATATTAACGACCTCGCTCTTCTTAAAACTCTTGCCCGGTGCTTCAAGGATATTGCAGTACCGGGACTTACCCGCCCAACTTTTTGCATAGGAATATCTATTGCTCTGAAAGATTTCGTATACTTTAGAGTCTTTACTTTCGTAACTAGAGTCCTGCTGCAAAAAGTTGGGAAGGTTAATTGGCCTTTCAACATCAATCCCGCAACTTTTGCGGGCTGCACGCTTTCGCGCAGTATTACTTTGTTGCCCGCTAAAGGTGCGGGATCAACAAATAAATGTGATACCTATGGGCCTAAAACGCTTTAACTCGAGCTATATAAACCATTATAGCAGATACAGAAAAAAATTGCAAGAATTTAAAAAGGCGGAATTATATGACAGTACTCTGCCCCCGTCAAGTCATAAACCCCACTCTTGGCCACAGGGCATTAAACTCTGTGGCGAGTACGACTAACTACGGCGGTAATCCTGCGGCAAGACCGCAAGGTATTCAAAGGCGGGGTAAACTTCTAAACTATCCATTCGCTCCACCATTCTCTAATTCGCGCGAATTAGAGATATATTTGGCGACATGGTGCCGGCCGGGCGAGAGTTTGTACCACATCTCGAGACTCCTCTGCTCCTTCTCCACGACATCCGCCGCGGACAAAATACCCAAGTGTTTTGAAGTTGCCTTGAATGACAACCTTATCGCTCCAGCAATTTCGCCGACCTTCGCTTCTTTCTCCTTCTTCAGATATTTAACGATGGCGAGCCTTCGCTTATTCGCCAGCGCTTTCAGCACGCGTTCAAGTTCTTTCATATTTTTTTATATTCTTTCGTAAATTTATTTTATCGCCCTTCTTTGCCCATTACCCATTGTATAACCATTCTCTAATTCGCGCGAATTAGAGAATGGAAAACTTAGACCTAGCAAACTTCAACGGCGGCTAACCGTTGAGCCGTTTTGAATTTTACTTTCGTTCAATTCACTTCTTTCCGGCGTGATCCGCCATGAGTTCCTTGAGCGCTAATCTCGCCCGATGAATGCGGGTTTTCGCCGCCGTTAAGGAAATCTTGCGGGTATCAGCTATTTCCTGGGCAGTATATCCAACAGCCAGTAAAAGAATAATATCGGCATCATCGTCTGAAAGTTCTTTGAGAGCTTTTTCGAGATCTATGCGAAAGAGCATCTCATTCTCCCTGCTTGCGTCCTCGGAACGACCGAGAATTTCGCCCTCGACTTTTCCTTCTTCGGTGCCCGCTTCGTTCAGCAAATTACTCCGGTATTTGATCTTGCGCAAATGTCCGAGAACCTCGTTTACCGCGATTCTAAAGAGCCATGAGGAAAGTTTGGAGTCTCCCCGGAACTTATCTATGCCTTCCACTCCTTTTATAATAGTTTGTTAAGCCAAGTCTTCGGCAAGAGCTTCGTCCTGGTAATGCAGCATCTTCTGGCAAAAACGAAAAACTTGCGGACGCAAGGCCATAATTTGCTGTTGAAGCGCCTCGAGTTTTTCGGGCTTGGCCGGCGGCTCCTCTGATGGATTGGATAGTGATGGCATTTCTCCCATGCCCTCAAGCTCTCACTTTGAAGCGATAAAATCAAGCTAGGACGCCTGGTAGCCGAGTTCGGCAATCGCTTTTACGATTTCCTCTTTTGTCGTCTTTGAGGGATCAAATTCAAAGGTTCCCTTTTTGTCTTCATAGCCGACAAACGCCGACTTTACTCCGTCCATTTGCGAGACCAGCATCTGGATCCCCGTGGCACAGGCCCCGCAATGCATTCCTTCGATTTTAAGTTCTATTTTCTCCATAAGTATAAATTAAACTTAATATAACATTTATATATTAATTATTCGCCGCTTTTTTCTCCATCCCTCGACTTCGCTCGGGACAAGTATTCTTTAACAGGAGTAAGGGGTATTTACCGGCTTCGGTTCAGATCATCTCGTGGTGAGCCGTGCCGAACCATGGGCGGAACGTAACGCCGCAGAAGCAGGGAGTTTGTTACCACCGAAACCGAGCTGAAGGCCATGGCAAAACCGGCGATCTCCGGCCGGAGCGTAAAGCCGGAAGGCAGATATCCGAGAATCGGGTGGATAAAAGAGTAATTCGGGTAAATAGCGCCGCCCGCGATCGGAATGGCCAACACGTTGTAAATAAACGCCCAAAAAAGATTTTGCCAGACCTTGCGGATTGTTTTTCCGGATAGCTGGATCGCGGTCACCACGTCGCGCAAATCATCTTTTACCAAAATCACCTGCCCGGTTTGCACCGCCACGTCAGTCCCCGACCCTACGGCAATTCCCACATCGGCCTGTGCTAAGGCCGGAGAATCGTTGATGCCGTCCCCGACCATGGCGACACTCTTTCCTTCTTTCTGCAGTTGTTTAATGACCTCGACTTTTTGCTGGGGAAGCACCTGGGCAAGCACCCGGTCAATGCCAAGCTCGCGGGCAATGGCCTGCGCGGTTTTAGGATTGTCGCCGGTAATCATAATGATTTCTTTTTTCATCTTTTTGAGTTCCTGGATGGCTTCCTTGGCACTGGGTTTGAGCGTATCGGCCATAGCGATCAAGGCAATCAATTTTTTATCCACTGCGGCATGGACAACGGTCTTGGCCTGATTTTGCAGTCTTTCCACTGATGACAATTCAGATTCGATTGAAATTCCAAGCGACTCCATAAAGGCGGCATTGCCCACGGCCACCTCTCGTCCTTCCACTTTTCCGCGCACGCCAAGTCCCGCGACCGCTTCAAAGTCTTTTACTTCGGGAAGAACTCCGCAGACTGCTTTTCCTTTTTCAACAATGGCCCGCGCCAAGGGATGTTCCGAGCCTGTTTCCAAAGATGCCGCGAGCCGCAGGGCGTCTTTTTCCAAGATTCCCCGCAATGAAATGAAATCCGTTACCACCGGCTTGCCGATCGTGAGCGTTCCCGTTTTGTCAAAGGCAATGGCGGTTATTTTGTACGCTTTCTCAAGCGCCTCGCCGCCCTTTAAAATAATTCCGAATTTTGCCGCGCGCCCGATTCCGACAATGAGCGCGGTTGGTGTGGCGAGCCCCATGGCGCAGGGACAGGAGATGACCAGGAGCGCGATCATCCGCAGAAGTCCGGCCCGGAACGGAAAAGCAAAAATAAAGTACCAGACGCCAAAGGTGATAATAGAGAGGATAATCACCGCCGGGACAAAATATTCGCTGATTTTGTCCACGAGATTTTGTATGGGAGCGCGCGTTGCCTGCGCTTCTTCAACCATGCGGATGATTTGATAGAGGAGCGTGTCTTTCCCGACCTTGGTCGCTTTGATTTTCAAAAGTCCCTCCTGGTTTATGGTAGCCCCGATAACTTCATCGCCGACAGTTTTTCCGACCGGGAACGACTCGCCGGTTACCACTTTTTCGTCGATATGCGATTTGCCGTCAAGGATGACTCCGTCGATCGGAATTTTTCCTCCCGGGCGGACAACCACCGTTTCTCCAAGCCGAATTTGGTCGATGGGAACCGTTATTTCTTCGCCATTCCTGATGACGTGCGCCTCTTTTGCTTCAAGTTTCAAAAGTTCTTTGATGGCAACGGAAGCCCGGCCTTTGGCCACCATTTCAAAATATCTGCCGAGAAGTATAAAAGACAAAAGTGCCGCAGACGATTCCCAAAAAGGATGGTCTATGTTGAAGAAGAGAAACCCGAACATTGAATACAAATAGGCCGCGGTAGTCCC
Source organism: uncultured Candidatus Saccharibacteria bacterium (assembly GCA_964373875.1). Taxonomy (GTDB): domain Bacteria; phylum Patescibacteriota; class Minisyncoccia; order Sungbacterales; family HO2-52-23; genus CAYJWH01. Next base: position 5,940 of record CAYJWH010000036.1, read on the forward strand.
GAGTACTACCAGTACGTCCATATTTGCCGAACCGACACGCATGGCCGTAATGGCATTGCGGTAAAACGGCCAGGCGATGACAAACTGGATCGGCGTGGAAAGGATCCAATAAAAATAATTTAGATCAATGCCGTAGAGCGCATGCACATGCTGAAGGTTGAACATATGGATCAGCATGTAGTAGACAATGATCGGAGCGGATAAAACAAAACTGGCAACCACGCGCTTTCGCGCCTCCGTAATCTGCCTCTTTTCCTTTGCTACCTCGTCTTCGGCAGTACCCGCTTCATCAGGACGGATTAGGTCGTAGCCCAGTTTGTTGATAAGTTCGTCAATTTTGGAGAGCGGAATCTTTGCTTCGTCAAACTCAATCGCTGTACGCTCCGCGCCGTAGTTTGTTTTTACGGAAACAATGCCCTGCTCTCTGCCGACGAGTTTGTCGATCAGCGTTGAGCAGGAGGCGCAGTGCATTCCTTTGACCTTGAGTACGAGTTTAGTCATAAAGTATCGATGCGAATATACAAATGATACCAATTATACAAATCGACTAC
>CAYJWH010000037.1:0-6238 GCA_964373875.1 uncultured Candidatus Saccharibacteria bacterium
AATTCGCGCGAATTAGAGAATAGTTGCAAAATTACAAACCATGAAAAACTACGCGGAAAATAATTGGCCGCTAAGATTATATATATCCCCCGCTCCCATCATGAGAACAATATCTCCCGGCCGCACTTCTTCGCCAATGAATTTCTTGGTCACAGAAAAATTATCCAAATAGCAGGCATTTTTCCCTCGCTCAAGCAAAACGCGGACTAGTTTTTTTGAATTTACGGCTATTTTTGCCTTTTTGGTTTTCCGCCCGGCAACATCATAAACCGGCAGGAGACACACTCGGTCAGCCATGTCAAATGCGGAAATAAAGTCATCCCATAGATAAGACAGACGCTGGTATTGATGCGGCTGATAAACGCACCAGATTCTCCGCATGGGAAAACGATCACGGGCGGCAAGAATGGTTGAATATATCTCACGCGGATGATGACCATAATCATCAAAAATACTCGCGCCATTCAAAGTGCCGCGAAAATCAAACCTTCTCCAGGTACCGCTAAAACGGGAAATAGCGTGCAAAATTGCCGGTTCTGGAATCCCAAGGACTCGCCCAAGAGTTAAAGCCGCCAGGGCATTGGAAACATTATGCTCTCCGGGGATCTTTAGGACTTGCTTCACCGCCATGACGTCGTGATGGTTCTTTAGAGAATACCATCGCACTTTTCCTCCAAATTTATTAGCCACCCGATATAATCCTTCATCGTCTCTGTTAGCAATAATCACTCCGTCTTTAGGTACTCGCCCCAAATACTTGGCAAAGGTTTTCTCTGCACCTTTTGCATTTTTATAGGTATCCAGATGTTCGGCATCAATATTGGTAACAATCGCGATATTGGGAAAATAATTGAGAAAGGATCTATTCCATTCGTCGGCTTCAAGAACTAAATGTGTTCCTTTTCCATGGCGAAAATTTGAATTGCCGAATTCTTTTACTTTTGTACCAATGATAACAGTCGGATCCAGGAATCCCTCTTCTAAAACCAAAGAAACAAGCGCGGTAGTGGTGCTTTTGCCGTGCGACCCGGAGATGGTGATGGTTTCTCTATCTTTAGTTAGCTCCCCTACTGCTTCAGGATAGCTTTTTACTTCAACTTTGCCTGCTTGTGCAGACCGGCGCTTTTTTGCTGCTACAAGCTCTGGGTTATTTTTAGGTGTTGCCGAAGTATAGACGACCAAAGTTGCGTCTTTGGGAATATTTGTCGCATAATGAGAACCGACGTGAACTTTTGCGCCAAGTCCTTCAAGCTCTTTAGTAATTTCCGTAGAGACCAAATCCGAGCCGGTTATTTTGGCCCCATAAGAAATATAATATTTAGCGAGAGCGGAAACACCGATTCCGCCGATGCCAATAAAATGTACTGATTTAGATTCCATACTTAAATTTCCTATGAGGCGACAACAGGCATTTCTGAAACGCTTTCAGAAGTGCCTGTTGAGCTGAATACACTATAACACAGATTTGCTTGAATGAAAAGCTTATTTTTGCTAACATAAAAAGCGATGAATCCCGCTAGAGATAAGGTTCGTTCTCTAACGGAAGTTCAAAAAAAGATATAGACTATGAGAATTATTGATTGCATGTACAATCCTAAATCTCTAACGGGATGAAGTTGCCACCGGACAAGTCCCACCCCCTTGCGGGATCTTCAAACCCAAGTAAAAAGAGCGGGATCTCGGCTACAGAAGTTTGGCAACGATATCGAAAAGTTGCAAAAGAGCGGGGCAAGCATCTTCATTCAAGAGAGCATCTCTTGGCGGATGACTTGTCGCGAGCCCTGCTTGAGCCAAAGCGCTTTGCCGCGTATCTTGGCATTGCCAAGCTTTACCATGAATCCGACCTTAGAGCGCTTGCTAAATATATTTTACAAAAAGCAGACCTGCCCCCGGATGCCCGCGGTAAATATTTTTTCGCGGCAGTAAAAAATCTCCACAAAAGGCCGGGAGCAAAACTTAAACGCATTAAAAAAATAAGGAGTAAAAATGGCAAAAATCGTACCCATAACCCAAGAACCGGCAAAAGTACTTCGTAAAATTGCCCGAGAGATTTCCATACGAGATATTGTAAAGCTGCGGATCCAGCGGCTTATTTCCGACATGAAAGAAACTTTGAAAAATACTCCTTCAGGAGTCGGTCTTGCCGCTCCGCAGGTCGGAGAGTCTTTGCGGGTTTTTATTGTGTCCGAAGAGTCCGAAGAAATAGACCGGGCTGAAAAGAGTGGGTGGGAAAGAAGAAATAGGAAAAATCTGACAGAAAAAAATCAAGAGCCGTACGAAAAACGCAAGTGGAAATATTATGTGTTCATAAATCCTACGTCAAAAAGTGTCTCCAGGAGAAAAATTGAAGATAGTGAAGGATGTCTTTCCGTACATGGAAAATTTGGTCGAGTCTTGCGCCACGAAAAAATCATGCTGGAGGCCTACGACGAAAATGGCAAAAAATTCACCCGTGGCTCTTCCGGATTTTTTGCGCGAGTGATACAGCACGAACTTGATCACCTCAATGGAACTCTTTTTATCGATAAGGCAGAGGAACTATTTCCAGTCGAAAAATGAATTCCGCACATAACTACAAACCCTCCATTCTCTTCTGGGGCACTCCCGACTTTGCTATTCCAGTGCTTGAGGCTCTGCGGAAAAACAATTTTGAAATAACCGGTATCGTCACCAAACCTGACGAACCTGCCGGCCGAGAACAAATACTCACTCCCCCGCCCGTAAAAGTATTTGCGCAAAATCTCGGAATCAATGTGTACCAGCCGGAAACTCTAAAAACACTCACCAGATCTGATTTTCCGGAAGCGAATTTATTTATTGTGGCCGCATACGGGAAAATTATTCCCAAGCAAATTTTGGAAATTCCGAAATTGGGGGCCTTAGTTCTGCATCCTTCTCTTCTCCCGCGATGGCGAGGACCCTCGCCGGTTCAATTCTCAATCCTGAATGGCGATGTGGAAACTGGTGTTACTATAATGAAAATGGACGAACTTATGGATCACGGACCGATTGTTGCCCAAAGTGCAGTTTTTAAAATTGACCGCAAGTCGTTTTCTGAACTTAACCCCATATTATGGGAGACCGGGACCAAGCTCCTTATCAAAACACTACCCAGGTGGATTCACGGAGAAATCTCTGCAATTGAGCAAGATGACTCCGAAGCCACTTTTTCAAAGATTTTGAAAAGAGACGATGGCCGGATTGACTGGAAAAAACCATCAATCGAAATCGAGCGCCAGATCCGGGCATTTAATCCCTGGCCGGGAACCTGGACCCTGCTCCCGACTAAAGACAAAATTTTGCGCGTAAAAATTGAAGAGGGAGAAAGCGTTGAGGACGAAATACTTGAAGGGGCGCCGGGATATTTGAGAATCGTGGGTGAGCGCCCACTGGTTAAAACCGGACGCGGAAGCATTGCCCTCAAAGAAGTTACTCTGGAGGGGAAAAAAACTTTGGACGCGCCGTCTTTTCTTCGGGGATATTCCCGCCTTTTGGGCACGACGTTTATATAGTCCGGCCTGGATATTTACTAAAAGTCTTTGCAGACTCCTTCCAATTCAACTACGAGTTCCTTGGCCGGACGATTATGGTCGTGATATGCTATCCGCTCGATGCGATAGCGCGGATCCACTAAAATCTTCTCGCCAGGCGGAGTCTCATTATATATTACTCCGGGATCTCCTTTTTCATTGTGCGGACTCAAACCTAACTTGAGAGTCTCCTTACCGGCGTTTGCTATAGCCAAGACGCAATTAGAGCTTCCGTTGATTTTTATTTTATTAATACTAAAACTTCCGTCTTGATATCTGACAACTTCCTCTGTTTCTTGGCCATCGATAATTTTGACGGAATTTGATCCGGAGTCGCCGGCATTAATCTTTTGCTCCTCATATAAGGATGCAGGTGCCTCAACATATTTGCTCCACAAAAAAACAGCCCCGGCAACAATGATTACGGCGGCAATAGTAATGAAAAACTTGCTATTAGCCATTTTGTTTAAAGGATTGAATCCCGCCAGAGACCCTCGGAGGCAGCGGCTTGAGCCGCCTAGAGACGGCTTTTCTCCAGCGGGACGAAGAAATCTTTATCAATGGTTCGTTCAAAGCAAACTCTACCCATGGTATGCTCCCAGGTTTCCGCACCAAACGGTCCTCCTCCAAAGAGTTCCGCCGGCATGGTCAATTTGGGAGTTCTTGGATTTTGATCCTGGAGCAAGCTCGGACGATTGAAGTTGGCGCAAAGCGCAAAGGCCAAACCGTTCTTAACCTCATACTCATAAGATATGCGATGCTCCGGATCTTGAGGAACTACAATTCCCCTGAAATCGTCATTCAAATCAACCAGATTTTTAGGAAGCTTCTCTTTGGCGCGGTAAAATTCACCTATCTGTCCCTGGATAAACTGCAAATGTTGTATCCTTTGCTCGTCAAATCTTCGAGCTCTTTCTTCTCGCGGAGAACCAACCACAAAAAATCCGCCGACAACCGCGATGGCTACAATCGCAATAATTGCATAGGTAAAGTATCTCATTCTATGTTATGCCTCCGTAAGTCCCATAGATAATAATAAAACACCGAGCCGGCTACAAAGAAAACCGTGAGTACTTTTAGTAAAAATCTAGTCGTCAGTTCACCTCCAAGCAAATTAAAGATGAGAGCCACTAAATCTCCAATTATTATGAGCGCTGCCGCAAATAGCGTAAAATAAATCAGCCATTTGCGGATCCGCAAATTACGCTTCTCCGGAGATACGATATAGTTTTTATTGAGATACCAGACAGAGAAAATATATACGGGGAAAATCACAATGAGCGAGGCAATTGCCCAGCGTATGGCCTGATACGAGGAGGCATAAGCATAACTTCCTTGCATTTCCAGCGGATCGGGAAGAAGTACATTTATATATTGAAAAATGAGAGAAATAAAAGCTATGGCGCTGGCATAAAGCGTCAGAATGGCAAGCAGATGCAAAAATACGTCTTTAGGTCCGGTCCCTAGGCCGCTTTGCGACCAGGATCCCGGCCCTTCGGGTCTAGGAATTTTTTCCATGTCCAAAGTATACTCAAAATCGATTTATTAAGCAACGAGCCCCGTGCCACAACTTAAAACTACCGGGTTTTACGTAATTGTTTTATCTCTGCTTAAAGTGAAGTTGTGGCACGGGGCGAGTTTTTCTATTCTCACCCCGATGAGCCGAACCGGCTTTTTTCGGGGGTTCCCCCTTTTATCAAGAAATGGGGCTATAAGACGCAGTGCCTCAAAATACAGGCGGTTAAAATCGCGCGCGGGCTTCTCCAGGGTCTTGGCCCGCGATACCGTCTGAAAATCCCCAAACCTTACGGTTATCGCGACCGCCCGGAAACTTGCAAATTCCGAAGCCTCAAATCTGTCCACAACCCCTTCGCATAATTCCCTTAAGCGCTCCAGGATAAAACCGCTGTCAAGCGCGTCTTTTTCAAAAGTCTCTTGTTCGCTCATGGACTTTGCTTCGTATTCCTCCGTAACTGGCGACTCATCAACCCCGCGTATTTTATCATAAAGATCCAGCCCCCATTTTCCCATGATCTTTTTGCATTCTTCGCGGGAGAGTCTTTTTAAGTCAACCACTCTCTTAATTCCCAACAAAGAAAATTCTTTTTCTGATTTTGGCCCGATACCCGGGATTTTGCGAATCGGCAGCGGTTCTAAAAAGGCTGTGGCATCTGCGTCTTTAACTATAGTCATTCCGTCAGGTTTCTTTAGGTCAGAGGCAATTTTAGCAATTAACTTATTGGGACCGATTCCAATCGAACAGGTCAATCTTTCTTTATCCAATATCTCCTTCTTTAAATCTTTACATATTTTTATCGCCTGCTCATAAGAACCGGGGTGACTTAAATCTATATACGCTTCATCGATACTGGCTTCCTCAACTATTCTCTTATTCGCGCGAATTAGAGACATGATGCGTCCGGAGGTTTCTTTGTAACGGCCGAAGTTCGTACTTAAAAATTCAGCAGGCGGCTTTCCTTTTTTCCTTGCCTCTTCCGAAAGTTCCCATGCGTGCGAGATCGGCATAGCCGATTTTATACCGTACTCTCGTGCTTTGTAATTGGCCGTAGATACTACTCCCCTGCCTTTTCCTTTATCGGGATCAGCACCCACAACTACCGGCTTTCCTTTTAGCCACTCGTGATCTCGCTCCTCTATAGCCGCAAAGAAAGCATCCATATCCAAATGTGCGATTATTCTCGGCATAC
>CAYJWH010000038.1:0-5479 GCA_964373875.1 uncultured Candidatus Saccharibacteria bacterium
ATTTATACCAATGCCAGAAAAGCAATCCTGTATGATCCCGCGCAGAATAAAATTATTGAGGTCGCTCCGCTTAATATTGGAAGCCAGTGACGAGTATATGGAAAACGAAAAATTAAAAATAAGGTCATCTGCGTTTATAGACGCCTCTAACCTCTTTTATGGCGGAGAGAAAAGTTTGGGTTGGAAAATAGATTATCAAAAATTATTGAATTATCTGCAGAATAAATATGGAGTGAGCACCGCGTTTTATTTCGGGGGCGTAGAAACTCACGGTTTTGAATATGATTATCTGAATCAAGATACGGTTTCTATAGAAGGGCTTGAGAAATATCTCGTTGCTTTTATTGAGAAAAAAGGTAAAGTTTTGGATGAGGCGATGCTGGTTCTCGTCAGCCGTCATCTGCAAAGAGCGCGTTTTTTATCTTAAATTAAAGGAGTTTGGTTACACACTTTATCTCAAGCCAGTAAAACTTTACGAACAAGAAGGCGGTGGCACAAGAAGAAAGGCAAATTGCGACGTAGAGATGACTTTTTATTTAATGAAAGTAAAAGATAATTTTGATCGGGCGATAGTGCTTTCGGGAGACGGCGATTTTCTGCCGGTTTTGAAATATTTACGCGATATCGGAAAAGAAGTAATAATTTTGGCTCGCGGGCCCCGGACGGCAAAAGAAATCCGACAATTTGCCGGCAGTAATTTTAGGGACTTCACGCGTCTAGAAAGCAGGATTAAATTTATAGAAAATAAATGAGGCGGACATACGAAATATCCGCCCCAAGTCTAGTGATTTTAGTATAGCAAACCTACAATCTATGTCAACCCTAAGGTTGTGGATAAAATATAACGCCAAAAATAAAATAAGATTCTACGCTGTTCTGCTTGGTATCAGCGTTTTTCTGTATTCAACGCCCGTTAGGGCTGATGATTTCTCAAGCACCAATTTTATTTTGCGCGCTCCGATTTTAAGCGATTTTGGCGCTAACTCAACCTCCACCAATTTTGAAAATTTCAGCGCCGGAGGACAGATTTCGGTGGGGGAGAGCACCAGCACGAACTTTATTGTGCGCTCCGGATTTCTCTATTTTGATGAATTCTCTCCCAAATCCCAAAACTGGCGCTGGTATGACGATGAAACAAACGTGACGCCCGTAACTCCTCTTGCCGCGGAAAATACGGCGCCCGCAAGTATTGTGAACCAAAATATTATTAAATTGCGGGTTACCGTAAAAGAAACCGCAAGCATCGGCGGGATAGATATTAAATACAAACTCCAATTTTCTGAATATTCGGATTTTTCCCAAGGAGTCACAACCGTTGTTGAGCAAGGTCCCTGCACGACAAGCTCTCTTTGGTGTTATGCTGACGGAGGAGGAGTGGATAACGCGGTAATTCCTTCCAAGGTTTTAACAGATCCTGATGCCTGTTCCGGGGGAGTAGGAGATGGATGCGGAACTCATAACGAATCGGCAACTTCGACCACTACCTTTGATCAAAAAAAAGACGCGGCAACAGAATTTGAATTCACGATTAAGCATGCCGGCGCGCGCGCTAATGCCACCTATTTTTTCCGCGTATTTGACGTAACGAGCAATAAGGCAGTAGCGCTCAACACGGGAGAAACTTTCCCCAGTCTTTCTACCGAAGGCGCAACGCTTACTTTCACCATTGCCGGGCTTGCCGCAGGGACTACTACCGAGGGAGTTACTACCGATGCTACAACAACGGCGACGAGTGTGGGATTTGGATCATTGGCATTTGACGCGGAAATCGAAGCGGCCCAGCGCCTTACTTTGACCACGAACGCCACGGAAGGGTATCAAATTTTTGTCTATCAGCGCCAGGGACTTAACCATGTATCTTACGGGGGAATAGCAATAAGTGAGGTAACGGGTACTAATCTAAGCCCCACAAGCTGGGCAACTGGTTGCATTGGTACCGCGGCCGGATGTTATGGGTATCACGCGGGAGACGATGCTCTTTCGGGAGGGTCAACAAGGTTTGCTCCGAACGACACCTACGCAAAGTTCATAGGAAGCTCGGAAGAGATTGCGTTTAATTCCGGTCCGGTTACCAGCGAAGTAACGGATATTATTTTTAAAACCAAAATCACAAATCAGCAAGAAGCAGGGGATTATTCAAGCACGGTAGTGTATATTGCGGTGCCAACATTCTAAATTCTAATTATTCTAATTATTCTAATTATTCTAATTGGTCTAATTGACCTAAGGAAATCCTAATGTCTAGCAATAACCAAAATTCTAAAAAGTACGATCTCGAAGAGCGAACCGCAAAGTTTGGAGAGGAGATTGTTGGATTCGCAAAGAAAATTCCCTTGAACTCGGTTACCCAAAGACTTATACCTCAAGTGGTAGCAGCAGGCACGGCCATTGGCGCAAATTACTGCGAAGCCGATGATGCCGAGTCGTCCAAGGACTTTGTACACAAAATTGGCATCGCCAAGAAAGAAGCGAGAGAAACGAAATACTGGCTAAGAATGATCGCGGTGGCAGTTCCCGACCTCACGAAAGAAGCACGGATTTTATGGCAAGAAGCAAAAGAGCTGCACTTAATTTTGAACGCAATTTCAAGAAAAGTTAAGAAAAAATAATTAGAATAATTAGAGTAATTAGGTCAATTAGAATAATTAGGATAATTAGGTCAATTAGAATAATTTAGACCATGGAAACTAAAAAGAAGGGAAACTATATAACCCTAAAAGAGGCGGCGAAAATTTCCGGATACGCGCCGGATTATATCGGACAACTCATCCGCAAAGGCAAGCTTCCCGGAAAACAGATTTATAACGCGGTTGCCTGGATGACGAGTGAAGAGGCGGTGCGTAAGTACATGGAAAAACAAAAGCAGGGAGTGGGCGCGCGATCTTGGCAAAGGAAGTTGGCGGAAAAATTTGGGGAGTTCCGACATCAGCTCTTTCTTGAGCTTAGCATTTTTAGATTTGCGAGAATCGCGCTCTACCTCATGATCGCGCTTGCCGTGGGATTTTCACTGCTTCTTTTCTACATACTTTCTGTAAGCGTAGATAAAAAGATGGAGATAAAAGCCATTGAACGCGTTAAAATTAATGAATCCTTGAATGGGTATCGCAATCAATAGAGAAATCTGGGCCCGGATATTCATAGGAATAAACATATCCTTATTTTTTCTATTGCCTTTTGCTCATGTCCAAGCCGAAACGCCACTTGTGGTTACTCCGGCAATAATGAATGAAAAGGCCAAGGCCAGGGAAATCCTCAAGGCATCGGTGACGCTTGAGAACAACCTTGAAAGAAAAGTAGTAATTTATACTTTCGTAAATAATATCGCGCTATACGAGGGAAAACAGGAATTCAGAGACCCTTCCAGGGCCGACCTTTCTTCCTCTCTTGCCAATTGGATTATGTTCCCGTCGGCATCGGAACTTTTACCGGGCGAGAAGAAAAAGATTGATTTTGATATAGAGGTAAATCTTAGAGCCAAACCCGGGATGTATCATGCCCGCATTTCTTTTGTGGAAGCGCCGACGCGCTACGACGCGGAGGCGAGGGCAGAAGGAGCGCCTTCAACAATAGTTAATCTTGAGGTGTTGGAAGACATAAAAGAGATCCTTGAACTGCGCCGTTTTGTGCCTGCGAAAACATTTTTCCCGCGCTTCCCTGTTTCTTTCACTTATGAATTAGCAAATATTGGCAATAAACCCCTCACCCCGAGAGGGGAAATCAGGATATATAATCGCGGAGGCGAGGAAATTGGGTCTATAAAAATAAATGAAGAGAGCGAGACGCTTCAAGCAAACGCCGAAATGTCTCTCGCGAGCGTGTGGAAAGGTAAAGATGACGGGGCGCAGGAGAACGCATTTTTAGCTTTTGTGTCGGGGGGGCTTAGCGCGATCGGTCAATACAAAGCATTCCTTGATCTTGAATACGGATCCAAGCAGAGAGCAACGGTTCAGGATACGGTATTTTTCTGGATTTTTCCGTGGAAAGAAATTTTTGGAATTTTCGGAGTAATTTCCATCATACTTATAGTTCTTGCCACGGTTTTACACCGACGGCGCTATCGCGATGACGAAAATTTTTATAACGAGAGAGAATAGTATGAACAGAATTCCATATCTTGTCGTAATTTTGGGCACACTACTGCTTGCGGCGCCGTTAGCAACGATAGGCGCAGAACAACTCACGCTGAAAGTAACCCCGCCGCTTTTTCAATTAAAAATCGCGCCCGGAGAATTTTGGATGAGTTCTCTTAAGGTGGCGAATTCCAACCCCGACGATCTCACCGTATTCGCGACCGCGGTGAATTTTGAAGGAGCAGAAAATGGATCTGGCCCCAAATTCTTGCCGCTTTTTGAAGAGAGCGAAGAAAGCCGGCTCGCTACCTTAGCCGGTTGGATTGAAATTTCTACAGACCCGATTACTGTGGCCAAAGAGAAAAGTGTTGAGATTCCTTTTACCATCCGCGTACCAGAAGACGCTGCCCCGGGAAGTTATTACGCGGCGATAATCATTAGCACTCAACCTTCAGAAAATATACTGATTGGTTCGGCGATTTCGGTTTCCGGCGCGGTGACTTCAATTCTTTCCCTTCGTATTCTGGGAGAGGTCAGAGAAGAAGGATTTATCCGGGAGTTTAGAACAGATAAAAAACGTTACGAGCGGCAAGAAGCTTCTTTTATCCTGCGATTTGAAAATAAAGGCAATGTATATTTAAGGCCTCAAGGCGAGATTACAATTTACAACATGTGGGGCAAGGAGCGGGGAAAAATTTTAATAAAGGAAGAGAAAAAAAGGTCTCTTATGGTTCCTCCCAAAAGCACTGAAAAATTCGTTTTTAGCTGGAAGGGAGAAGGGGGATTTAAAGAGATGGGACGGCATAAGGCCGTTTCCAATCTCATTTATGGAAAAGAGGCGCGGCATAGCGCATCAAGCGCCGCTGCATTTTGGGTTATTCCAGTGATACCTCTTGGTTGGACGATCGGGGTAATAGCATTTTTTATTCTGGCAGTGATGTTTCTCATCCGAACTTACATTAGGAGGGCCATGTCTAAATTGTAAAGTGTGGATAAAGGTGGATAAAGTGTTGACATACTACCACAAAATGGCTTACCTAAGCGGTTTTCGAAGAACGGTCCGAAACTATTGACAAACTATATATATAATTCTCAAAAAATTATATAATGAAAGTAGATATGTTTAAACTATTTCTAGTTGAAAGAAGTGCATATCAGGCGGTGGCTTTGATCGTTATTGTAAGTTTGCTCGCTTGGACTCTCGGTCTTCCTGCTTGGATCCAAAACGCACGCGCAGCCACTGTGACGAGCTTCAAAGACACCCTCACTGATTCGGATATTAGCGTGGCTACGAAGCACGTTTTGAGTTTCACGCTGGTCACTGCGGTAACCGCAGGTCAAACCATGCAGGTAATCTTTGACCCCGCAGGCGCTCTGTTTAACCCGGCGTTTTCTTCAGCCACTACGAC
>CAYJWH010000039.1:0-5278 GCA_964373875.1 uncultured Candidatus Saccharibacteria bacterium
TCGCCCGAGGCCTCAACTACTTCAAAATTTATTCTCCCCAAAAGCTGCTCGCGTTCGGTAATCACCTCCACCCGCCAACGAGCCGGAAATATGGAAGTCTTGAAAGTATAACCGCGGTACCCCCCATCCCGTCCTCCGGCAATTGCAAATCCCAGACGATCGGCAGTAATCCACTCTTTCTTTTTTTCATCAAAATAAGACCAGCGATGAAAAATTCTAGTATTGAGTCTGGTCGGCGCGAATATCGAGCTATAAACATAAACTGCTTCTCCAGACCTTTGGTGAAAAATATTGCTTACCTCTCCAAAAAATAAAAATCGGAGAGAGGGTTCAAAGCTGACTTCATAACCCTTTTCCACCCTGACAATTGAATGATAAATCCCGCCGTCCTTCAGCGATAGCGGGATGGGAGGAATGACATTGGTAAAATACAGCAGATTAAAAAAAGCATAAATTCCAAGGATAGTCAAAAGAATCGTTCCCTTGCGTTCGCGTACTCTCAAGGGGGACACGATAGAAAGCCCGACTATTACAGACCCCATAAGAAACACGCTCACCAGCCCTCCCAGTAAAAATGTGGAAGGACCCATGGTCCCAAGCACTATCGGTACGATAAGTATGGAGTATGAAAAAATCGCGACAAAAAAGATCGCGGTATGGAAAACAAATCTTCCATAATGCTTGCGAAATACTTCGTTTCCAACAAGCAATACCGTGAGTATTGTAAGAAATGGCCAGCTTGTTACAAGGGACGCGCTTCGCGAATAAAAAATCACAAAGGCGCTAAAAAGACCGCCAAAAGCGAACTGCAATAAAAAGGGGGCTACTTTATTGAACCAGCCGGACTGCCTGGTATTTAGTATGGCAATGGCCGAGCCGGCAATAAATAAATATCCGAGAAGCACCAAATTGTCAAGCCACAGATCAACACGGCGAAGAGTAAAGTTGTCCCAGATAAATCCCGTGAGCAATGCTATCGGAGACAGATAACGCTCATACTTTTCGTAGAGTTTTAGCAAGGAGTTGGTCACTGATGCTATTATACCGATTTTTATGACTTTCAAAAGCAACTAGCCAGATTCCAGCAAATGCGCCGTTATAACGGCGTATTTGCTGATTTTTAGTATAAAATAATTCCGCGGTCGCGGAATTAATCTTATGAATACACATGAACTTTTCCGATCAAGCCCACTTTTTGGAAAGCTCGAATATAGAGCCAGCCGATGTCAATTTCCGGAATTTTTACGCGGATCCGACCAACCGTAAACACAAACACCCCGCAAGAAAATTTGGCTGAACGTTGATGGCGGTGGTGATTATTGTGCAACTCTTCTCCAACGGCAAAAATACCCAAAGGCAAAATGTTTCTTGATTGGTCCGGCGTATCGTAGTTGCGATATCCCCAAGCATGGCCGATGCCGTTTATGAATCCTTGGCCGAAAACAGACATAGTAAGCATTTGTGCGGTCCATATATAAAGACCAGGCCAGCCCAAAAGCAAACTTTCAGCAAGAAGTAAGATAACAACACCGATATAGCTCCACTTTTCGTATAAATTTCGCTCTATCCAATCATCTGGATCTCCCCAACCGTGAACTCGGATCGTCTCCGGATCTTTTGCCGCATCGCGGTAAAGAAACGTCCCGAGCCAAAATACTCTTCCCCGACCGAATATACGAGGACTGTGCGGATCTTCTGCTGTTTCAACATGAGCATGATGTTTTCGATGCACGGCTCTCCATTCTTTTCTTTTCATTCCGGTTGTAAGAAATAGCGCTAAACGAAAAAAATGGCTTAATATGGGGTGCATGGACCTAATGCTTTGGTGGGTCTGATGCCGGTGTAAGTAAAGAGAGACACTAGTCACGGTGAGATGGGCGGAAACTAGATAATATAGCGACTGAAACCACCAAGGCAAATTTGGAAATAGTGCTGGAATTTCTGGAAGCATTCTCTTTCTCCGATAGAAATAGCTTATGCAAGCATACTATAGTAGTACTAAAAACTCCACTTATATTTCACCATCTGCGGCTTTAAGTTATTATTTATGACTAAATACGGAAAAAGCGCGCGAAAGACGGTAAACCCCCACACCATGGGCTTACGCCCATGGCTTTTATTTATTCGCTTTGCGGACGAACTCCATTCATCCACGGACTTACACCCGTGGCTTTCTGGTGTGGGGGTAAATTAAAAATGAAAACGGCTTAGTGCCGTTACGAGTTTTTCGTCTCTAGTTTTTGAGGTCATCATCTCTGGTTTCTCCGCAAAAAGTACAAATCCATTTTTTTAGGACAGGGCCAAACGCGTGATTACATCCCGCTTTGCAATTTACGCAAAAAAGCGACTTGAATTCGTACTGGGGTTTATTCGGAGGATCCGGCATAAAAAGATCTCCCCTTTTCTAATACCAGTATAGCACTTTAAATGTACGCTTCAAAGCCTACTTTTTTAATATACTCACCTTCTACAAACCAAATGGCCAAGGTTGTGGGATTGCTAAAAACATGAGTGAGGCGCCAAAAATCGCCATATTTTTCATAAAGTTCACTTGGTTTCCCATTCTTATACTTGGATCCGTATCCGCCCAGAAGTTATGCATTTTGAATGTTACCGGAATAAAGAACAGGGCAATAGCGAGCACCGTCCATTCAATAAATACCCCAAGGATTATCCCTAAACCCCCAATGAGCAGAAAAAGTCCTGAAATATATACGGCAAGTTTGGGTGAATGTATCCCCTTCGAGGCGGCATATCCGGCAAGCATATCTGTCTTCATAAAGTGATTGCTGGCGTTCATCAAAAGGAACATCCCCAAAATAATCCTACCTACTAAAAATAATATTTCCATACTTTACAAAAAATTTATAATATTATTAATCGACTTCTGACACTAACTTCTAATATATACCAAGAAACTAACTAGCACAAGCAATAAGGTGCATGTTGCCTATGCTTGGCCCCCCTTCTTAGTGTATAAACGCTCCATAATCTGACTTGCCATAATTCCAACCGCCAAAAGCAAGAGGTACGCCCCCAATATGGTCAAGAATCCCCCGGGCGACTCGCGCAAAGACCCAAGTATAAATGCCGAATACCAGGAAATTGTAGAAACTGCTCCAAGCGCGAAAGAAAATCGGCGCGCGTAATGAAGTTTGCCCTCTTCATGCGTATGAAAACCTCCGGCGAAAGAAATTTTAACCAGTCGCGGAGTAATCCAAAGGTTGAGAAAAGCGCCGTTAATAATGATAACCGCTACGATAAACATCTTCACCAAAAATTTAGGGCTTTCGTTTAGTCTAGCGCTATCCGGCAAGTATAATCCTATGCCCGTAACTATGATAATCGCCAGGCATAACCAAATTACTTGGGAAAGAGTGCCGAGTACATCAGCTTCCCATTCTGAAATTTTGGAATCCCGTAAAAATTTAAAAAATAAGACATCGGAGATAGTGGCACTGCCAAGGCCTAGGGCGGCCCCCAGTATATGCAGAATAAGAATCAGTCCCGAATATTCAGAAAGTATGGGAAGAAATCCGAACTGCGATCCGGCAATCGCCGATCCGAAAATTATCAAGCAAAAACCCGCGGAAGTAAGGCACCACGTACACCATTGCCTTAGGACAAACGCCTGTATGAAAGTTAGATATAGGGAGAAAAGAAGGGCAGTAGTAGTTACCACCAAAACGGCGAAAAGTATAAATGGAGAAACAAGATATGGAGCGGAAAGGAAAATCCCATAGCTTATAGCCGCGAGACCATAATACAAAACACCCAGAAGTTCAACCGGAATTCCAAAGAAGCGAGAGTATTCACTATGTACTACCGCGTCACAGTCAGAACCGATGGGACATACCAGCTTTTCGCTTGAGCTCTTTTTGTGCCTGATATAAAAGGCCAGCAAAAAGCCGCAGAAAGCAGTAAAAACAATCAAGGTGTAAAAAATGGTGGCCATTGATATTTATCATACCTAAAAAAAGACGCCGGGCAAATGCTTGTTTATGGAGAATTAAAAATACCCGGCGAATTACTCGCTCGGGTTATTTTCTTTCCTTCTTTTTCTCTCTTCTTTCTTTTTCTCTCTTTCCTTTTCGGCGGGTATTTCTCTGTGAACTAGTTCGCCCCACCGGCGATTGTCGTATCCGCCCGCTTCTGCGCTTCCGCCGGGCAGGGCGTTTGCTGTGACAAGTAGATCGTCTGCTCCTGCCATAGACGGCGCCGGGTGAATATTGATGCACCATCGTACTTCCACAAGATCCCTTGTTGGGTCGGTTTCCGGTTCGCATCCTGGGCAATAGGGACGAATAACCACAGAGTCTGACATGGCCTTCCTCGCATAAAAGTTTCTACCTTTAAGCTACTCCGGTACCATAACCTTGTCGAGGGTAATAGGATCGCCTTTATGACCGGCAAGAAAGATCCGCAAATTATTTCATATTTTAGAAAACATAAAAATAGCACGAGCGTGCTATTTTTAGTCCTTTTCCACCAGATGATCGGGAACGGTATACCAAGTCTTAGAACTGGCGATTTGCTTTCGGAATTGCTTAAAAATAGAGTTGGTGTGATCTTCGGTAACAACCGCTCTGAAAGATTTACGGAGCTCCGATTCCAGATTCTCCAATATGATTCCTAAGTTAATCCTTGCCATGTACGCATGATAGCACGTTATGGAATATTAGGCAACAAAGAAAAACTCCCTTCAGCAGGGAGCTTTTTCTTTGTTGTTATGCCCGATTGACATTCGTGGCGTTCGGCCCCTTTGGGCTTTCACCAACTTCAAACGTCACTCTGTCTCCTTCCCGAAGGTCCTTGAATTCTACGTTTTTAAGCTCATTTGAGTGAAAAAAGAGATCTTTTTCCTCTCCCTCGCGCTTAATAAATCCGAATCCTCGGTCGGTAAGTCTGGCAATGGTGCCTTCTTGCATGCTGTAAAAGAATAGTTAAATAATTTTCAATTATAGAGCAAAGTAAAACTCGACATCATTTACTCACCCCTATTTGATGACATTAAGCTTACCACAACCTGAATATCTGGTCAAGCTAGAAAAGATTAGATTCCCCTCCGACCCCAACTAAAAACACCCCTATACTACGTGGTGTTTTCCAGATCTCCGCGCGCTCGAGTTATTTCCCTGCCTGCCGGCAGGCAGGGAACCGCAACCTGCCCCGCACTGTGCTTTGCTCTAGTGCGGGGTTTGACAAATCCCCGGCAACATTTCTCCGTTCAAGATCGTGAATTACTGGTGAACCAGATTACCGCGACGAATAAATTCTG
>CAYJWH010000040.1:0-5019 GCA_964373875.1 uncultured Candidatus Saccharibacteria bacterium
AATGGCCGCGGCCTGGGGAGTGGCAAATATACTTATAACTTTCTTTGGAGCCGGGAGCGGATTGAAGACACTGCCTCAGTTTCCTAAATAAATTTAGATAGAATTTAATATGGCAATAAAAAAAATAAAAAAAACGATCTTCACTGGAATGATTAGCTACTCATTTCTGCCTTTGGCCGCTTATGCCGCCTTAGAGCAATTTGGTAAGAAAGATATAAATGGAGTGTTTGAAGCTATCGGAGGCGTCTTAAACACCATCATTGGTATCCTCTTTGTCCTAGCTACCGTAATCTTTCTCTGGGGAGTGATTCAGTTCATTGCCTCCTCCGGAAGCGAGGAAGGACGAAAGAAAGCCAAGGGTATAATGACTTGGGGAATCATCGGATTGGCTGTAATGGCCGCGGCCTGGGGAGTGGCAAATATACTTATAACTTTCTTTGGAGCCGGGGGCCAAGCTCCAACATTCGTAGAACCGCCTAAACCTTAACTTCCTGCTAATTTAAAAGGCATGCTTGAGAAATTAATCAAAGACATAGAAACAGCCATCCTTAACCCGATCATCAGTATATTGTTTGTGCTCGCCACCGTAATTTTCCTCTGGGGAGTGATACAATATGTGATTGGAAGTCAGGGAGATACGGCCAAACTTGAGAAAGGAAAGCAGGTTATGATTTGGGGGATTGTCGGCATGGCCGTCATGGCTTCAGCTTGGGGAATTGTCGCCATTATCTGCCAATTCTTCGGAACTTGTAAATAGTAATCAGCGGACAAATCAAAATCGCCTCAAGGGCGATTTTGATTTTACTTACAAATGGTTCACTAAAGACTTAAACCACACCCCAAGCTCAAATTTCAACCAGCACAGATTTAATAATCGAGTAATAGTAATCTATAATTGCTATAGCAACTATAGATTACTACTTGGATATTACTGGAAAAATCAGTAATTTTCTGGTAAGATTTTAGGATTGCCCTCGTGGTGAAATGGCAGACACGCCAGCTTTAGGAGCTGGTGCCGCAAGGCGTAGAGGTTCGAATCCTCTCGGGGGCATTTGTCGAAATGCAAAAAATATGGAATAATAATCGAGTTGCCAACGTAGCTCAGCGGCAGAGCAACTCCATGGTAGAAGTCTGCCCATCAATAAAGCAATTTTTTTGATGAATCTCGAATAACGGTTAAAGGCCTTTATGAGGTTCAGACCGTAGCGCCTAGGGCGCTCGAACGACTGACAAGAGCGACCCGGCGAATGCTGGGCCGAAGATACAGTCTAATCTCCTGATAATTCATAAACAGGAGCATAAATGAAGGAGTAGGTCGTGAGTTCAATTCTCACCGTTGGCTTTTAAGGAATGTTTGCTATAAAGGCGTATTTTTGATATAATCCATACTGTGGGAAAGCAGGAGAAAAAATTTATTATACAAACAAGAACTGGAGCATACACCACGCATATTTGGTTTGGCAAAAGAGATCGCGCGTATCTAGTTAGAGTTCCGTCTCTTCCTGGTGTAGTGACGTTTGGGAAAACACTAAAAGACGCAAAAAAAATGGCAAAAGACGCTATCGAACTTCATTGCGCATGTTTGATGGATGATAAAAAAATCATCATTGATGATAAACAGCATATAATTGGGAAAGTGTCAAAATCCAGCCGTGTGCTTGCGCCGGTTGTATGAGTATAATTCCAATTTTGAAGTCGAAATATTTGTTGAAGGCCCTGCTAAAGGCGGGGTTTAAAATTGTAAGGCAGAGCGGAAGCCATATTCGACTGCAACACCTTAGGGATTCATCCCGCCAGACTACAATTCCTTATCATAACCCTGACATACCCTGATGGCTTTTAGGAGAAATACTTAAACAGGCAAAGATTTCAGTAAAAGAGTTATTAAAATTGTTAAGAAAATAAAATGCCCCAACCAAATTTAGTAAAAATGCAGTGCAGCGCCTGCAAGCGGATAAATTACTGGACTCGAAAAAACAAAAAACTTGTTGAAAGGAAACTTGATCTGCGTAAGTATTGTAAATGGTGTCGCAAACATACCGGACACAAAGAAACAAAAAAATAATGTAGCGGTCTCCAACCCGCCCAAGTTTTTGCGGGCGTATGGGGGTATAGTTCAATGGCAGAACGCTGGTCTCCAAAACCAGTAATCAAGGTTCAAGTCCTTGTGCCCCCGCAAAAATTTAGGCGGGCGATTCCCTCATCCCCCGCATGACAATTCTTTTTTCCTTATTGGCCCTGCTCGTCGTAGTTTTTGCGGCTCTTTTTGTTATTTTAGAGTTTTCAGTAATAATAATCAACCACTATAAAGGAGCTCCTTTTGTTCGTTCGCGAAAAGAAAAAATTAAAACCATGCTTGAGCTTGCCGATATAAAGCCCGGAGATAAGGTCGTTGATCTTGGGTCCGGTGACGGAATTATTGTTTTTGAATGCGCGCGACTCGGAGCTAAAGCAACCGGGATTGAAGTCAATCCATTTTTAGTCTGGTACTCAAGATTTTGCGCCAAGCAAAATCATCTTATGAGCAAAGTAAATTTTATCCGCAAGAATTTTCGCGATGTTCATCTGGGAGAATTTGATGTTATTTTTATTTACCTTTGGCCAAGCACCATTGAGTCGCTCAAACAGAAACTCGTCCAAGAGCTGAAACCGGATACACGTATAATTTCAAACGCCTTTCCCATACTAAGGTGGGTTCCTATCAAGGAAAAAAATAAAGTATTTCTTTACCAACAATAATGGACCCAAAAGAATCGCTTATTAAGTCCTTAACTAAAGACGGATATTTAAAAACTCCGGAGATTATTGAGGCCATGCGCGCCGTTGATCGGCGTGATTTTGTGCCCGAGGAATTGCGCCATGAAGCGTACGGAAACTATCCCCTGCCTATAGGTGAGGGACAAACTATTTCCCAGCCGCTTACCATTGCTTTTTTGCTTGAACTTCTTGAACCCCGGGCAGGAGAAAAAATTTTAGATATAGGTTCGGGGTCCGGCTGGACTACGGCATTACTTGCTAATATAACCGGCGGGGAAGGTAAAGTTTTCGGAATTGAGCGCATACAAAATATTTGCGAATTTGGGAGAAAAAATCTAGCAAAATATTTCGGCGAGTCGCAAGCAAAGATTACCTGTGCCGATGGAACTAAAGGCCTTCCCACCAAAGCCCCTTTTGATAAAATCCTGGCCGGAGCGGCAGCCTCCAAAGAAATCCCCCAGGCCTGGCGAGATCAGTTAAAAATCGGCGGCCGGATAGTCGCGCCGGTTGAAGGATCAATTTGGCTTTTTATAAAGAAACCCACCGGCTGGGAAGAAAAAGAATTTCCGGGATTTGCTTTTGTGCCGCTCTTATAAAGGCTATATACTGGAAGAGGATGGAAGATGAAGTTTTGGAACTGAATATCGACAAAGTTTTACAAGTCGCCAAAAAATCCGAAGAAATTATACCGGATGAAGTTTTGACATACCTAAGAGAAAAAGGGCTCCCCGCCGATATGGGGGTGACATTCGAGGACGTTACTATTTTGGATTTTAAATCAAATATCCCTTCTCGAAGTTCCATTACCGATACCCGCTCGCGACTAGCCAAAGATATTTACTTAAATACTCCAATCGTTTCCGCGAATATGGATACAATTACCGAGTCCCACATGGCCGTGGCGCTGGCTCGCCTTGGCGGTCTTGGTTTTGTGCATCAGTTTCTTCCGCTTGATCGCCGCATTCAGGAAATAAAGAAAGTAAAACGGGCAGACAGCGGGGTTATTGAAAAGCCCATGACCATAAATTCGGAAGCAACTCTTCGGGAGGCAAAAGGAGTCATGGATACGAACCAAATTTCGGGACTTCTGGTTATGGATCATGAAGGAAAACTATCCGGTATTCTAACCGCGCGCGATATTCGCTTTGAAAATATACTCGACAAACGAGTAACGGAAGCCATGACCCACTCCCCGCTTATTACCGCGCCGCGCGGCACAACACTCGAGCAAGCACGCATAATTTTAAAGAAAAATAAAATTGAAAAACTACCTCTCGTTGATGAGAATGATCGGATTGTCGGCCTTATCACCGCGAAAGATATTTTAAAAATCGAACAATATCCGAACGCTCTTCGCGACGATAAAGGACGGCTACGAGTTGGAGCTACTGTAGGTATCGGCAAAGATTTTACCATAGAAGCAGAAGCGCTGGCCGAGGCAGGGGCAGACGTAATCTTGATTGATACCGCGCGCGGATTTTCAACTCGTCTTGAAGAATCTGTAAAATCGCTCCGAAGGACTTTGGGCGACCACTTTCCTATTGTCGCGGGAAATGTCGATACGCCGGAAGGAACTTTGATGCTTATCGAAGCAGGAGCAGACTGCGTGAAAGTAGGTATAGGGCCGGGAGCAGTTTGCAAAACCAGAGAGGGCCCGGGAGTAGGCATTCCGCAAATTACCGCTATAGCCGAGTCTGTAGCCATTGCGCGCAAATACAATATTCCAGTTATAGGAGACGGCGGAATTCGAGGAGGAGCGCATTTCTGCAAAGCGCTTGCCGCGGGCGCCTCGTCCATAATGCTTGGCTGGATGCTTTCGGGAACCGAAGAGACTCCCGGGCAACCTTTTTATGAAGATGGAGAAAAATGGAAACTCTATAGAGGTTCGGCCTCTATAGAGTTTCAGGTATCGCGTCTTGACCGCGATGAATTTGAACGTGTGCGCGCGCCCGAGGGCGTCCCTCGCCGAGTGCATTACAAAGGCGAAGTTTCACTTGTGGTCAACGATCTAATGAGTTATCTCCGCTCCTCTATGAGTTATGTCGGCGCCTGGACACTAGAAGAATACCGGAAAAAGGCAAAATTCCGCCGACAGACCATTTCCGGATTTACCGAAGGACAACCTATGAACTAATAAAGGTGATCCTGTATATGCGCCGCTCGCTGCGAGACGCGAGAGCTTCCCGCTAAGCGGGAGCTCCCGTCTGCGAAAATACAAACAAGTTTGTATTTCACTCACTCGCTAGCATATAAAACCGAGGC
>CAYJWH010000041.1:0-4438 GCA_964373875.1 uncultured Candidatus Saccharibacteria bacterium
TTTTTGAATACATTATCCATCCCGTCAGGCAAAGACGGATAAGCCCCGCGAGGCCTTTTAACTTCCTCGTTAAAATGAAGCCAGAGACAACGCGGACATTCTAAAAGAAAACTTACCCCCGAAGGAGAAACCTTGATGAGTTTATTCTCTACTTTTGAATTTGCGGCAGTTGATTTCATTAAAAAAATATTTTCCTGATTTCCCGCAAAATTTCCGCGGGCACCGGGTCGCGTTCGGGGCTCAACCTAGGATATCTCCAAGCTGTTATTACTTTTATCTTTTTACTTTTATCTTTTATCTTTTCTAATATATAAAGCGCCCAAATTTCCGAGTACTTCTTTCCTCCAGCCGGCTGCATCACGGCTATCGCGCCTTCAAATATCCCCTCCTCAATGCGTGCCGGGTGCCGGATGGTCCGCTTGACGCGCGACTCGGTCAGCCGGTAATATTTCATTTTATCTCGGGAGTGATGAGTCCAAGTATATATTCTGTCCGGCAAGCCCATGAAGTCAGGATACTAAAAATTTAGGTGAAAAACAAATCGGGCCTTACGGCCCGATTTTTAAATACTTATTTAAGTTCCGCGTCGATATCCGCAAGTTCGGAGTCCAGCCCCTCAAGGCTTACCGCCCCTACTCCTGCCGACATATCAGATAGGTCGCCGCTCTCCTCCGCTTGATCCCCTGCCGGAGACCTGTAATCCGGCGCGTAGAAGTAGTAGCCAAGAGCGAGCGCTATTAGTATGACTGCCCCAACTACCACCCACTTCATTGTATTTTTTTGTTCCATAGTGAAATAATTAGATTATTATTGAGAATTATTGTGACGGCGTGGTAGTCACGGTGTTCTCCCTGCCAAGACCTTTTGTCGAGTTTATTACGTCAACCAGTGCTTTATGCGCCTCCCTAACCTTCTGGGCCACCCCCTTGACGACCTCTTTAACTTTCTTGAACGCAACTTTGAAATCAGGATCTTTGGCCACCTCCGCGTACTTTACCTTAGCCTCGTCAAGAGCTTTTTGGGCATCAGCAATCTTTACTTTGGCTACCTCCAATTTGGCTTTCGAACCAGAAACATCTTTGCCGTTTTCCGTGGCTTTTGCCAGACGATCCTCTATTTTTTGAGCAAACTCATTTAGCCGATCAATGGCGTTCTCAAACTTCTGAACCATATTCTGGAAGAATCTTTCTATGTTTTCCGCCCGCTTCTCTCCGAGTTTTTTCTTTAGCTCTTCTTTACGCTTTTCGGCCTCTGCCTTAAATTCTTCCCTCTTCTTTCCAATCTCTTTCTTAACCTCTTCGCGCTTTGCCTGAATTTCTGTCCTTACCGCTTCACGCTGTGCTTTAACTTCCTCTTTCCCCCCTTCCCGTTTGTCTTTTATGACATTCTGTAGAGCATCTTTTTTCTCCTGTACTTCTTTCTTAAATACTTCCCGCTTTTGCTCTACCTCTTTTTTAAGTTGTTCCCTCTTTTGCTCAATTTCTTGTCTTACCGGTTCTCTTTTATTCTCCGTAGCTTCAGTTTGGGCAAATGCCGCAAAAGGAATAAATTGCATCGCGACTACAGAAACCGCGATAATTGATGTTTTTTTCATCCCGTTAGAGATTTAATAATAATTAACTTTAATTTGTAACTCTTCTCTACGAATACCTCTTAAATCCAGTTAGAAATATGACCTTTATCGCTAACGGGATCCATACCATTCTGTCAGTTGATAAGTAGGGCATCAGTCGGTCCCGGTGCCCCATAATACACTAGAAAGCCGACAATGAGCACAATCACCACTATCGTCCAAAAAAGTACCTTAAGCCAAATTCTTTTCCTGGGTTCAGGAAGCATGAGGGGCAAAGTCGGACCAGATGGGATTATCGGGCTTGGTTCCGGCCTCAACTCTGGAGTTGGGGCTGGCGATACAATTGGAGTTGGTTCTGGCTCTGGTGTTTGACCAGGGAATTGGATCATTCCATCCATAAGCCAATAGTATCAGAGAGGTAACTTTCGGCAAGAACAGTTATCCACTATAGAGGCTAAACCTCTATAGTGGAATTACTTCTTCCCAGGGAAAGCCGTCTCTTCCAAAGTGGCCGAAAACCGCCGTGGCTTTATAAATAGGTCGGCACAGTCCCAGACGCTCAATAATTGCCGCGGGCCGAAAATCAAAATGCTTTTGAACCACCTCTTTTAAATCTTTACCGTCGCTCGTCTCAGCGTGAACCATCAAAGGTTCGGCCCTGCCGATTGCGTAGGCGACAGACACTAGACAATCTCGGGCAAAACCGTTGGCTACGATATTTTTGGCAGTGAACCTCGCCATATAAGCAGCTGATCGGTCTACTTTTGTAGAATCTTTGCCAGAAAAAGCGCCTCCCCCATGCGGGATAAATCCGCCATAAGTATCTACCATTATTTTTCTTCCGGTTAACCCGGTATCGGCGACAAACCCTCCGATAACAAATTTTCCGGTAGGATTTACCAAAATTTCTACTCCATTAAGGTTTCCAAGTACTGGCCTGAAAAGTTTTTCAATAAGAACTTTTTTGATTTCAGCTTGATTTGCTTCGTCCTTGTGTTGGCAGGAAACTAAAGCACTAACCACCTTGCCATCTTTTATAGTTACCTGGGTTTTGCCATGCGCCCGCCCTTTTGGTCTTAACCACGAGCATTCCGGGTCGTTCTTCCCAAGCTCCTCAAGTTTTTGGGCAAGTTTATGCACAAGAACCACGCCTTTTGGCATAAATTCAGGAGTCTCATCTGTCGCGTACCCGTACATGATTCCCTGATCCCCCGCGCCACCGGTATCTACTCCTTGGGCAATATCCGGAGATTGGCGAATTATATTGGTAGTAATGGTAAGCGGATCTTCGTAGCCTATTTCTTCCGAATAAATTTTGCGCGCGATTTTTTGAGCGTCTACTTCCGCGTTTGAAGTCACTTCTCCGCCGATCACCAAAATATCGTGCGCCCCAAAAGTCTCCATGGCCACTCGCGCCGATGCGTCTTGGCTGATGTACGCGTCTAAAATGGCGTCAGAAATTTGATCGCACATTTTATCTGGGTGAGAAGCGGTAACGCTCTCTACTGTGTAAGTATTTTGGGGCATACCCCGTGCCACAACCTTCGTAAAACAAATTTACTAGGTTGTGTTATTTATTTATTTTTATAATCTATCGCTTATACCCGGTTCACGTTAGTTGTGGCACGGGGCATAAAATTAAAAAAGCTTTCCGTCAGGAAAGAATCGCAGATAGACTTATCTTCCCCAAGGGGTTGGATGGAGCACCGTGTTTAGGTTACTGGTAACTAGTCCCTGGGCCCGAAGGACCGGGATCCCGGTCGCAAAGCGACTTAGGGATTACTGGTAACTAAACCGGTTGCTAGCCGGATCTGCGAGCCAAAACTCTACCCGGCTTTCTTGATAAATAATATTTAGTTTTAATTAAATCACTATACAGATGTAACTTGAGAATTGCAAGAAAGGTTATTCACACCTATCCCATTACAACATAAGTGGCTTCGTCATCATAATCTATCCGTGCTATAGCACGGATAGATATAGCAGTTATGCGGTCAGGGGATACCTGTGAGGTTATTCACAAAAAAGCGGGTGAGACCCGCAAGTTCTTCTCTAAAAATATGTACCTTTTACAAATGTATAAACAAGAAAGATAAGAACTCCAAGCCAGACAAGCCACCCGACAACTTTAAAAGTTATAAAAACTGACTTTTTCCACTTTGGCCACTCGGGTCGATCAATATTTTCCTTTGTATCGCCGTTTTTTGCAAATACTTCGGAAATACGGAAATGACTTGGTTGTCTGTCTTTGCGGACTAAATCATCATCTACCGCGTTGAGTATCCCATCTTTTACTAACGCTTCTCTGAATTTATACTCGGCTGATCCCATCTTTGGGGGAGGTGACTTGGTATATCTATACACCTTTCCAGGAGTATGTCTCATGCCCTTACTCCCTTTTTTAGAGAGCTATTTTAATTACCCTACTACCCTCTAATTAATTTGGCAAGCCCGCCACCTCATCCTTGATTTGGCGCAGGAGTTGGGTGCGGTTGTCTTTCTCTTGTGTCATGATTCTAAAGGGACAAGTTTGTATTCGATAAGGCTGTTTAAATCTTTAAAAAAGAATCTACCTTCAAATTTTTTATTTTGTAAAAACAGCGGATACCAATATCTGTCGTCCGACCACATTTTATCAAAAGGAAGTTTATCGACATGGAACCACCGCGGCCTCATTTCTTCTCCCTCAACCGGCTCTCCGTCAAAATCAAACGCCCGAAAAAGATGTACCTCAAGAACTTCAGGCTTATCTTTAAAAGAAAACTCCATTGTTCCCACTTTCTCCATGTCACTCACAACAACTCCCGCCTCTTCAAATACTTCTCGTCTTGCCGCTTCTTCAATAGTTTCTCCTTCTTCAACCTT
>CAYJWH010000042.1:0-2865 GCA_964373875.1 uncultured Candidatus Saccharibacteria bacterium
GAGTACGGAGAATTCTTTCCGCCGGAATTTATGCAATTTCCATACCGGACGACACAGAATGCTTACTACCCGGGTCTAGATGATTATGAAAATGCAGGCAAATACGGATACGATGTCTCGCCAATAGAAGAATCTCAAGAAGAAATTGCCGGTGAGTTCATCGATGCAAGTGAATTGCCGGTTGATATTAAAGAGGTTAGGGATGATATCTTGAAAAAAATAATTGTTGACAGCCAAAATAATAAGAAATTTAGGATTATAAAACCGGAATTAGAATTTTATAGAAAATATAATCTTCCATTGCCGAGAGTCAATCCCTATACCCGAATGAATGTGTGGCGGAAAGATTTTAATATTGTGGTTCGCTTCTATCGGAGAAAATGTGCGCGGTGCGGCATAGAAGTGGAGACTACCTACGGGTCAGAGCGCCCGGAAAAAAATATCTGGTGCGAGGGTTGCTACTATCGGGAACTAGGGTAATTTGACATTTGAGATCGGTCTAAATTCATGGTATAATTTAGAAAATGGCAGAAAAGAAAATAGGGGACAACGGCGTAACTTTTATAGGAAGGTGCAACTTCCGGGGCAATGACCGGGTATTTGGGATTAAATCCAAAGACCGCCGCCAGCACATGTATGTGGTCGGAAAAACCGGAGTAGGGAAATCGGTGCTTTTGAAAAACCTTGCCTTGCAAGACATCAGGGCCGGCAAGGGAGTGGCGATTATCGATCCTCACGGTGAGTTTGTTGAGGATGTTTTGGAGCATATTCCTCCGGAGCGTGTCAATGACGTCATTTATTTCAACCCGGTTGATAGCGAATTTCCGATTGGATTCAATGTCCTCGAAGTTCCCGACACTAAGTACAAGCATCTCGTAGTATCCGACCTTTTGGGAATTTTTACCAAAATTTGGGCCAACGTCTGGTCGGCTCGCATGGAATACATACTGCAAAACTGCATTATGGCGCTTTTGGACACTCCGGGGACAACGCTTCTCGGCATTCCGCGGCTTCTGGTGGACAAAGACTATCGCCAAAAAATCGTAAACAACGTTAAAGACCCAGTAGTTAAATCTTTCTGGATACATGAGTATGAAAACTGGAGAGACCAGTTTAGAAACGAAGCTATAGTGCCAATACAGAACAAAGTAAATCAGTTTTTAAATACGTCTTTTATCCGCAACATTGTCGGACAGGAAAAGTCCAGTATGAATATCCCGGAAATTATGAATAGCGGGAAAATTCTTTTGGTAAACGTTTCTAAGGGAAGAATCGGCGAGGACAACTCGCAACTTCTGGGGGCGATGATCATCACTAAGATTCAGCTGGCGTCCATGGAGCGCGTGCGAATCCCCGAAGATGAGCGCAAAGACTTTTATCTATATGTAGATGAGTTCCAAAACTTTGCCACCGATTCTTTTGCTTCAATCCTTTCCGAGGCCCGCAAATACCGTCTCAACATCATCATTGCTCATCAATATGTAGGGCAACTGGTTACGGATGTCTCTACTAAAGTAAGAGACGCGGTGTTTGGAAACGTGGGAACCATGATTGTTTTTCGGGTGGGAGGGACTGATGCCGAGTTTCTTGAGCAAGAATTTACGCCGGAGTTTGTACAGCAGGATTTGGTGAATTTGCCAAATTATTGTGTGTATCTAAAGCTTATGGTAGACGGGGTAACTTCAAGACCTTTTTCTGCCGCGACCCTGCCTCCTCTGCAATTTGAAGTAGACCCCCAAATACGCGAGAAGGTTACCCTGGCCTCGCGGGAGCGCTATGCTCGTCCGCGAGCGGAAGTTGAGAATAAAATTTCCCGCTGGAGCGGGATGATGGGAGAAGGAGAGGGAAGTGGTTCTCAAGCATTGCCTTCCGGGCAGCTTATTGAAACTCCTTGTTGGAATTGCGGCAAAACCGCGACTGTGCCTTTCAAGCCCGATGGCAAACGGCCGGTTTATTGCATGTCCTGCCTGAAGCAGATAGAGGAGGGGAAACTAATTCCCATTCCAGAGCGTATGCCGAGGATCGGCCGCGAAAAATTCGGACAATCTCTAGATACGCTGGGAATTGAATTTTCCGCCCGAGGCGCCATGCCAGCCGGCAGGCAGGGATCCGCCATGGGCGGAGGATCAAGGACCCAGTTACCCGTCAACGTCTCATCTCCAAGACCAATCGGCGGAGAAAGGCCAAAGGAACCTGCTCGACCCTTCGGCTTCCTTCGACAAAGCTCAGGACAAGCCGCTCAGGGCAGGCAAGCTCAGGACAGGCAACAAAATCCGCAAGGCTTTAGGAACTCGCGAGATCGCGGGTTCAACTCCGACCAAAGACCATGGGTTGAGGAACGGAAGCCCGCGCCAAGCGTAATTCGCTCTCATCCGGTGGTGCGAGCCCAGGGAGAAAAACCAATTTCGCTATCCTCGCTAAAAGATGTGCTCGCCGAAGTTTTGAAACCGGAGGCAGTGCCGGGTAAAAAAGAGCCGGTGGAAGAAAAAGAAATCATTCCAAGGGATCAAGGCAAGAAAGACAAGAATACGCCAGTTGGCGGAGGAAACGTCGTGAATCCGGGAGAAACGATTAAATTTTAAAATATGTAAAAAACACTTGCCACATGACTTTAAGGATGTATAATGAAAGTGTTTATTTTTTAAATAAGTATTATGGCATTCATAAGATCAGAAGGAACACCATCGGCTGCAGATATCTCGGTTGAGGATCTACACCAAATGGTGGCAGATCTCGAGCGCAATATACAGAAGCAAGAGTTTGAAGAGGAAAGGCGACTTGTCCAAAGTCTTAAAGATAGAGAATCTCTTATTGGAGAGGCAAAAAAGTTACAAGAGAAACTTGATGTAGCGCGAAAGACGCTGA
>CAYJWH010000042.1:2965-4413 GCA_964373875.1 uncultured Candidatus Saccharibacteria bacterium
CTCCGCAGGAAAAAATACGAGATCGGCTTCATGAAGAGGCGGAAAAGGAAGGGGAGAAACATTACCGAGATAAGGAGATAGCCAGAATTAAGGAAGTACTTGACGCCAAAAAAGCAGAACTTTTGCCTAGAATTGAGGGCATTGTGCAGGCTATCGTTCGGTTAGGAGCAGACTTTGAGCGTGTGGAATACAGCCATAATGATACAGAAACTCGCCTTAGGGAGTTAAGGGCAAGAGTACAGGCAAACATAAGCCAAACTGCAAAAGAGTTGAGGCATAGGCGCAAAGATAAAACAGCGGACGCGCTAGATGTAATAGGACGCAAAAAATTTAATGCGATGGTGCCTGACATAAAAAATATCCGTGACAAACTTTGGTTTTATCAAAGAGATGAGAAAGCATTGGTGGGTCGGCTTTTCCATGAAGTTGAAACCGTGATGGCAGATGTAGAAAATACAGAAATAAGGTACAAAGAGTTGGAAGATCAGCTTCAAGAACTTGGTAAAAAAGGAGAAGAACTAGACGGACAATATGAAGCAGTCATCAGAAGTGCTTGGGCAGCGGAAACAGATATTAGGGGGGTTCATGGCAGGCGCGGTAGCTTACCGGAAGAATTAAGTAGCCTGCTAAGGACTAAGATTGGAGATATTGCCCTTGAGGTTGCTGGCCGGCGACGCGATATGTATATGCCAGAACGTGAACGCCGTGATCCTTTATCTTTAAAGGAAAATAAAGGACTAAATCGGGCATACGGACATATTTCCACCGGAGGATACAGGACTATGCGGCCCCCGGAGGAGTGGCCGGAAAGTACCGAAAATAGATAATTTCTATCCCTTTTTTACTCTTTCCGCGTACTCTCCTTTTTCGGTATTGATACGAATCACGTCCCCCGCATTTATAAATAGAGGTGCCTGAACCACGGCTCCGGTCTCTATGGTTACCGATTTATTTCCGGTTTGCGACCTGTCTCCCTGAAGTCCGGGTGGGGCTTCCGTAACTTCAAAGTCCATTTTAATAGGCAAGGTTATCGTCAATAGCGTGTTATTAAAAAATACGGCGGTAACTTCAGTATTTGGCTTTACCCCGTTAGAAGTAAGACGCCTTTGGGCGTCTGCCGATGCCTTTGGCATCGGACTTCTAACGGGGCTAAGCCATTTTTTCTTGTCTCCAACTTGTTTTTCTGTAAGTGTAAATCTGATTTTCGGATTGCTAGAATCAACAAAGACATACTCACCTCGGTGGCTGAATAAGAACTTTAACGGTCGCTTTTCAACGTCTGCTTCGATAAATTGATCCGCGGGTTTGAAATTACGGGAAAGAACTTGTCCGGTCTTCAAATGCCGGATTTTGGTCTGAACCGAAGACCCGCCTCGGCCGATATGCTGGTGGGCAACCTCAAGAACCTGATAGGGCGCACCATCAAGCTCAATCAGGGTTCCTAGTTC
>CAYJWH010000043.1:0-4090 GCA_964373875.1 uncultured Candidatus Saccharibacteria bacterium
AAAGTTACTGCTTCTAACTGCTGATACCTATCGAACCAACTTATTTTACCACCAAGTGTATCGCTATACTCGTATTTATTCAAACTGTGCGGTATGAACACATCCAAACTGCCTTCGTTCATTCCATAACCGACCGCGCGGGCTTCTTCTGCAAACATTTGCAAGGTGGCCTCGTCAAATCCTTTGCCAAAAGTTATGGAAGCTTCAAGCCCTTGCGCCTTCGTTAGTAACACTCGCACAAAAGCTCGATATACTTCACTGTTTGGAAGCAAAGAGTACGGTTTTTCAACAAGTAAGGTTTTTCTTTGTGTTTTTGACTCGAAGTCATCTTGATTTCTTTGATTTGTTAGTTTAATAATGCTTCTTGCCACAATTCTGCCTTCCCCGTCGGCGACATTGAGAACTTTCTTATTGCTATCTGCCACATATGCCAATAAACATTCGTTGAATCCTCCGTTTCTCCACGATTGGCAAGTCTCTTGCGGTTCAACGCCAACTTTTAACAGCGTTAGCGCGTCATCTGACTCAAAAGCCGTTACGCTCTTTATGTCGCCGACGGTAAAAACTTTTTCTATCTGCTCTATATCTAATCCGGCGAGCGGAAGGTTAAGCTCGGCAATTCTTTCGCGCAACTCCCTTGCTTGAGTAAGCATTCTCTCTCGGGTAAAAGATCGCGGAGTCGCGTTTTCGATTTCCAAAACCCCGTTAATCAAAGTTGCCTCGGCTTGCACAACTCTTTTTTCAAGAGCAAGCCGTTTTTTCTCGTCCTCGGATGTCGCTGATTTTATTTTCTCGGTTAACTCACTAATTTTAGCGGCAAGCGCTTGCGCTCTTTCTTTTGAAAAATCAAAATTCGGCTGTGAATCAAGGATATGCTCTTTGGCGTTTCTGATTATTTCCTGAGCCGCTTTCAACTCGTCCGCGCGTCTGCCTTTTTCATCCTCGGGGAGCTCGATATCAATAGTGATCGGCTCTAACGTTCCTTTCCAAAACTCTTTCTGTTCTTCCGTAAGTCCTGCTAATTGTGCTTCGCTTCTTTCGTGCGAATACCGCCACGACTTGAAATCGCCCTCGATAATATGAGCCGTTATTGTCCGCAAAAGATTTTTGACTTCTGTTTCATTCCTCCCCTCGTATTTGCCAGCCAGCGAAGGGACAATTTCAAATACTCCACTTTTTAGTAATTCTTCCAAATTATTTTCTATCTTGTCTTTATACTCTTGCGGCAACTCCAATCGTCTGCATGCCGCTTCTACGACTTTTTGCGTCATCGCGTCCTCAATTCCCTTTAGGCCAGTCAAATTTTGCAAATCGCCGTTCAGCGTTTCAATTCTGTTTTTAATTTTTTTGCGTTCGGCCTTATCTTGTGTTTGCGAGTATTGATTCTGCAAATCGGCAATTTCTTGGCTAATGTTGCTTGCCTTGGCTTGATCTGGCATTACGAAATCGTACTCTCCAAAACCGTCAAGTGTGGAGAGAAGTTGAAAAACCCGTCTCATTCTTGCCGGGTCGTTTCTTGCGCCTCTATACGCGCCTAAAAGCGTTTCCAAAACGGCTTTACCATTTTCTTTTGAATTAAGTAATACTAGGCCGTCTAAAAATGCTTCTCTTTCAAAACCACTTCCCCTGAAGGTCTTGGCCTCAAAAATTTTATCCAAAATCGCCAGCATTTTCTCGTCGGAGATGCCCAATCCTTCTTGCGCAATTCTTTTTGGAAACGCGACACTTTCTCCGTTGCGCGGATTTACGAGTGCGGCAAGAAGTTTGTCTGCCGATTGCGTCCAAATTCCCAGCTTGCTTTCAATTATCACTTTTTCAACTTCTGGCCGCGCTCTCAAAAGCGGCTCCAAAGTTTCGGGCGCGTCCTCTGTATGCCCCAAATAAAAACCTCTCAACCTTTCCTCATCAAGTTCGCCGCCATTATCCAAGATTTTTGTCAGTTGCTCTCGTGCCACCGTAAGATCGCCGTTCTGCAAAAGATAACAAGTGTAATAGCGAGAATTGACTCTGCCGAATCGACTCATGTATGAGTTTTCGTCAGCCAAAGTTTCCAGTAAAATCCTCTTGCTCCTAGGCAAAGATTCCAAAACTTGTTGAAGTTCTGCCGGATTGCTTTCTTTTAACAATCGCTCCATTGCATAAACGACGGCGTTATTCGTATGGCCCGAGCCGGAAGCTTCAATGTGGCGCAACATGAGCGGTAATGCTTCGGGGTTACCAAGTTCGCCCATTTTTCCAGCGGCCGCAGTGCCGTCCCAAGATTCACGCCCGCCGGGGAACAATTGCTCTTCGAACAATCTTTGAACGATTACTTTTTCCACTCGCGCAAAAACTTCTTTCGGTATCACACCAGACGACTCCGCAAAATCCTTGACCACCTGCCACCTCTCCAGTCCGTCGAGCCGCTTAAAATCATCAATTGGGATCTCGCTCAAATCCAAAACTTCTCGTCTTTGTTCTCTCGGTGTCCGCCAATCGGAATATGGATTGATTATCCCTTCGGTTATTTTCCCGAGCCTTGCTTGCAATTCCGGATTTAATGAGCCACCAAGCGTATTGCGCAACTGTTCTACCCGTTCTCTTGTTGCTTCTCTTATCAAAAAATCAAGAATCTTATCGTAGTGGCTATCCGCAGGCTCGTTTCCTTCGCTACCTACCCGATAGCCAATATCTCTTAGGCTGTATTTTGATTTTTGATTAAGTTCGTCTAATCTTTTCCTTCGCGCTTCAATAGCTTCTTTCTTCTCAATTGGATCATTCCAATTTAATTGACTGCCTTCTGCTAATTGCGTCTTCAATAGTCCAATGTATTCTTCAGCGTCCTCTTTTGTAATTTTTTCTTCTGCTTGTAGCCGCTCCAATTCGGGCAAAATTCTTTTTGTTATTAAATCATCGTTCAATTCCTGCTTAACAGCAGGAGAAGTTAATTTTTCTTTTAGTTGTCGGTGTCTTTCTAAAACACTTAGGAATAACTGCTCTGCCGCATTAAGAGCAAGTTCTTGCTGTCTTGCAGAAAGTTCCTGCAAACTCGCCTCTATTTGGCCGCCGCGAAATTGACGTTCTGCAAGTAAGGTGTCTAATTGAGCGATGTTATCGGATGTATCTCTTAGTTGCGCAGAAGTTGTTTGTCGTTCCTTCCTGCGAAAGAGTTTTGTAAAAAAATTTTTCTGCTCCTCTTCTGATAATTGTGCTGATAGTTCACTGCTTCTAGTTTCCAAACTTTCTTTTCTCGAAACAAGAGCCTGAACCTCACTTTTATTTGCCGCTAGCCAAGACTCAATATCTCGCACTTCTAGCCCAGAAACAATTAAAACCCTAGAAATATCGTCAATGGTAGGGTGTTCCAACCGCGAAATATCGGCTTTAATTTTCCCCATAACTTCTTCGGGGTGCTCCGTCACTCTTTCACTTGACACTTCTATTCTTCCAACTGGCCGTCTTTCGAGCGTACTAAAAATCTGTTGTACTGTCCAAGTTCTGGACTCTATCGTAGAGTCAATATTTCTTTTATCGTCTGCAACGCTTCGGACGATAGTCTGTCTCTGCCGTTCCCGTTGTTTAGCTTCCGACTCCTCGGGCTTTTCGATTTGCATTTCTGGGGTCGAAGGTTGTTGTTTTTCAAATTGGTCCATAAATTTTCTCTTAAATTAACTCCTCCACGGACACATCCAAGGCCTTTGCCACTTTCTTTAGTGTATCAATAGTCGGATTATCCTGCTTGCCTGCTTCAATGTTGACAATTGTGTTGTTGGAAACATCCGCTAGCCGTGCTAGTTTTTCCTGCGATAAACCCAACCTCTCCCGAAGTTGTTTTACTTTTCTTGCTAAATTAGTTTTGCTTGACTCTGCCATAATTTGTTAGTAACATTATATTGTAGTATAATAACGTTATATAAGCTTACCAACTATCAACAATATAATATTACCAAATTATTTGAAAATGGTAAAGGAAATTGGGAGCAGAAATCCAAAAAAGCGCGCACGGGAGGGTGGGGCAAGCGTTTTTACCTCTTTGCTTTCTTCTTTTAGTATTTCGGCCCCGCCGCCATCCGAAAAAATCGCTGGAGGTTTCCAGCAGGCGGGCAAAAAG
>CAYJWH010000044.1:0-3893 GCA_964373875.1 uncultured Candidatus Saccharibacteria bacterium
CGAAAATACAAACAAGTTTGTATTTCACTCACTCGCTAGCATATAAAACCGAGGCATAAGCCTCGGCTTTTTTAATTTTTGCTCTTCTTCTTTTTATTTTTCTCCGACGCCCTAGTCGGAAGTTCAAATGAATATGACTGGAATCTCCCGTAACGCGGCCTTTTCAGATATTTTTTGGCAAACTGCTTCATCTTCTCCACTGAATCAGGACGAACAGTGATGAAATGCGCTCCCTTGCCGTCAATGCAAAGATTTCTACCGACTTTCTCCTCGCCGTTGAAAGCTATCGCGCATATAGGATTTTCCTGATCATAAGGGTCAACTACAACTATGCGGACGCACAAAGGCCTTGGGCTTTCCAGAAATTGTTTGCGCAGTATCGCGGCAACAGTGGTTGCGGCGAGCCGCCCCGAGAGGTCTTTTCCGTGAACAAGCTGTTCGAAAGCGGTGATAAATTGACGCAGCTGACCCTTGAGAACCGCTAAATCAGACTGATTCCCGACTCCCCCAAGGACAATGGCTACTCCCGGATATTTGCAAAGCTCCCTTACTTTTTGGTGAGCATTAGAACCCGAATAAGAAGCGAGATAAACTCCCTTGGGTGAACTCAACGCTATCAAGGGAGTATCCTTTTGCAATTCCGCGATCGCATACGCTTCTTTTCTTGCCAGCACTTCGACGGGATCAAGCAAAATCGAATTCATCTGGCACCTCTTTTTCTTAAGCGACCCAGAAATTCTTTGTTTTCTTCCTGGATTTTATCACGGCATTCCTTTACCACTTTTTCCGGCATGGTATAGATGCCGTTTTCCGAAATGACCTTGACGGTAGGCGGAGGGTCGAGCGGATGAGATACGGAAGTCTCGTACTTCCCCGCCTGAAGAACAGCTCCCACCGCCAGCGGTACTGTTTTTTCAAAACTCATACCATACTGGTAGCGATGGTCTATATAGGACTGGGCAAGCCGGCGTCCCGAGCCATCGGTAAAGAAATCCTCATGCCTGTAAACTCCCCCTTCCGTATCAAACGAGGCGATAGCCGGTCCTGAAAGAAGATCAAACCCTCCCATGATGGCGCCGAAAGATACGCCGAAATATAGCAGCCATTGTTCTTCAAGGGCATTGGCGATTACAACTTCTTTAAGAAGATTGCACTTTCCTTCAAGCGATATCTGGCGTTTAATCTTGCCTGAAATCACCCCGCACATGAATTGAAGATCTTCGATTATGCCCTGCGCGAGGGCTACCAAACCACATGTCCCGATTACTGCATTATCCTGTATATCGTCAAGTTTTACCGAAGTACGGGAAAAGACTGAACCCCAGCCTTCAATGGTTAGCCGATCCCCGGCCATTACTACGCCGTCTTTATACCTAATGGCAACAATGGTGGTGCTTCGCGGTTTTTGCATTCCCGAAGCAAGATTAAGAAGATTCATCTCCCCTGTCGGCTGTCGGCGCGTTTTTCTGGTTTCACGCCTCTTCTCGAGCCGGCCCTCAAGTTCTGTCAAAACCCCTGATATGGACATATCCCCTCTTTTACAAAGTATCTGCTACCAGTATAAAACACCTTGCTTGCTTTTGTAATACTTATCAGAGACCATTAAAATATGCCAAGACAAGCCATAATTATAATTACCGTCTCTTTTTTCATATTCTTTTCCGCTTTTGTGTACGAGATTTATGTTCCGCACCCGAAAAGCAAGGAAAAAAGAGAAGTGCAAATTAGCCAAGGCCTTGGCTCACGAAAAATCGGAGAACTACTAACAGACAAAGGGGTTATACGCTCCAAATGGGCATTCATCGTCTACATATCGCTTAGCGGCAAAGCTTCGGCTTTGAAGCCCGGGACATATACTTTTTTTGAGGCGACAATTCCCAAAATTGCCCAGGATCTGGTAGCCGGAGAAGCCCGGGAGAAACTGATTACTATTCCCGAGGGATGGTCTTCTGCCGATATAGGCGCTTATCTAGAAAAAGAAAAGATCATCACTTTGTTAGATTTCCAAAAGGCAACACACGTCTCGCAAGCAAAAATTTTTGAAGAAAAATTCTCTTTCTTGAAAGAGCGTCCCGCGGGAGCCGGTCTTGAAGGATTTCTCTTCCCCGATACCTACAGAATCTTCAAAGACGCAAAACCCGAAGAAATTGCGGGGAAAATGCTTGAAAATTTTGGCAGAAAACTCAATCCATCACTTCGCGCGGAAATCGCTCGCCAGAAAAAAAGCATTTTTGAAATAGTAACTATGGCCTCGCTCATTGAAAAAGAGGTGGTATCTGACGAAGATCGCGCGATTGTTTCGGGAATCCTTTGGAAGCGGCTTAATCTCGGCATAGCGCTTCAAGTCGACGCCTCTATCGTCTATATAACCGGCAACAAAAAAGTTTCTCTAAACGATCTGCAGGCAAAATCTCCGTACAACACGTACCGAAACCGCGGCTTGCCTATTGGCCCCATCTCTAACCCCGGCCTTTCGGCTATAAAAGCGGCCATCTATCCAAAACCTTCTCCTTATCTCTACTATCTCTCTGCCCCTGACGGCCAGACGATTTTCTCAAAAACCCTTGAGGAACATAACGAAGCAAAAGCGAAATATCTACGATAATTAATAGTGTGGCAGGCAAAAAATAACCGGATAACTCCGGTTTTAAGACTCGTTGTCCGCATGAATCTCCCTCAGTTGATCAAACATCAATATCCCGGCATACTCTTTGACGAAGGGGTGCAGTCCTACACCTACGGCGAGAAAATCAAGCCTAGTGTGACTTGCATAAAACGATGGAGTCCCAATCCAATACCCCATAACCGCAGCAATTTCCCCTCGGATTACGAGCACGACAACATTAAGCCCCTGCTTAGTCTGGTTCTCAAGTTCACCCTTGACATATGCCACCATGTGATCAACTTCAGTGTCTGGACCCCAGAGATCCTCAGCTTTAGCAGCCCGAAGTAATGCGATGACCTGTGCCATTTGTTCTCTTGATGACACACGATCCCAGTCATAGTGAGTAATAATCCCAGCAAGAGAGGTGTGTAAAAAGGAGATTCTTTGCATCTCCGTCCTCAAGGCGTTGACTACATTATGTAACACAAATGAGACAGCCAATGTAACATTAGTAATATCTTAAGTTTTGCTAAGTTGACGCTTTTTCCGCTGGTGATACTATAATGATGGTTCCACCAAATAGGAGGTCTTTGTGAAAATTATCGCAGCAATCGTTGCCCTTGGTGCAATACTTGCGCTTCCTGCTTACGGACAAGAAAAAACACCTCTGGTTTCTGTCGATCGGTCCCCATTTTACGAAGCGAGGCTTTATATTTCAAGAGGAGTAGAAGTAGACAAAATTCTAATAGATGCCCGAACTCATGATAATCCTCCTGGAACTCTTAGAGTCGAGTTTTTCCGAATAGCAAAGGACCGGGACCCTGACAATAAGCCGAGGTACGTACTTTTCGCTGACTGGGGAAACGTAACCATTGAGGTCGATACCAATCAAAAAGGGATGACCATTTCCTATACGCAACCTTTCAATACCAATTGGCCTCATAAGTTACTCCTCATTGTTCCGAGTGAAGAGGATCGGAAACTTTGGAACGATACTGCAGAAGGAAAGATGCAAAGTTATCGAAGGAGATTTTTTGAGGTAAAAGAAGAACTTGCAAGACAAGAAAGACAGAACGAGGCAGACAGAAAAGCAATTGAGGAGATCCTGAAAGAACCCCGAGTTGTATATCCCAGATAAAGAAGGCCCAAACCTTCTTATTTTTATATTATGGAGGTTAAACCTCGATAATTCTTCCCCCACATCAAAATTTAACGCGGGGATTTTTTACTCGATTAGAGAAAAGTCGCTACATTCTACCACTTGGACACGGAGTGTCCAAGTGGTAGA
>CAYJWH010000045.1:0-3678 GCA_964373875.1 uncultured Candidatus Saccharibacteria bacterium
CGAATGCAAAAGCTCCACCGCCGTAGTCTTGCCTTTGGTCCCGGTCACTCCGACGACATA
Organism: uncultured Candidatus Saccharibacteria bacterium; assembly: GCA_964373875.1. Lineage (GTDB taxonomy): Bacteria > Patescibacteriota > Minisyncoccia > Sungbacterales > HO2-52-23 > CAYJWH01. Next base: position 61 of record CAYJWH010000045.1, read on the forward strand.
CAGACGCCGCGAAGGAAATCCATAAAATAGAGCGGCAAAAAAGGCAAGCAGAAAATGATATATCGGCTGCAGCAGAGAAAAGACTCTTCGGGGAATTATTTTTTTAATCTGATATAAAAAATTGCTCATATCTAAAAAATTTTCCGGCTCACTTCATACATTGTATATAAAAACGGCCGATAAACGATATCGCTCGCTTGGGGGTATTCTATAAAGTCACCCCCAAACCCGGTTTTAAAACGAGTTATACCCGGCCACTTTTTAGCGTCTACCCCTCCAAAATCATATCGCAGACACCCCCGGCTCTTCGCCTCCTGAATTATCCGCCAATGTAGGAGACTCGGCCCCATAACTTCCCTATTTTTATTGGAGGAAGCTCCATGAAGATAGGTTGCGGTCCTAGAAGGCCCATAAAAATTTATCATGGCGGCCGCGACGATCTCTCCTTGGTATTCCGCAAAAAATAGTTCGTTAGAAAAATCTTCGGAACGAACCTGGATCAGCTTTTCGTAATGTGGTTTTTCATGTAAATAAAACTTGTCTCTCGTCGACGTCTCCCGCAGTATATTCCAAAAATTTTCAAAATTATTTGAGCCTTTAACCAAGACTCCTTTCTTCTCGGCGAGGCGCACATTATATCTGGTTTTTTCATGCATGGCTCGCAGAAGCTCTTCTTCTGTTCGAGCAAGGGCAAGAAAAACTATTTTTCTTGGCTGAAGCCGACTCGATTCACGCGCGTCAAAAACTTTTTGTGAAAAAAATTTTAACGGCTCAATCTTTAAAAAAATAGACTTCTCTTTTCGGGCGATCTCCGCCGCGCGCCTCAAAAAATTCTCACTCCCTTCCGAAACATTTAATTCGGGGGCATACAAGTAGTTAAATCCGCCGGGAAGATCGTGGCGAATAATGAGGCTACTTTCTACCCGCCATATTTTCCTCCCTAATTTTTGCTGGATTTCTTCCCATTCTATTGATTGTAAAAACGACTCCTTCATTTCTCTCCGATCTTTTTAAGAGCCGCGCGCACTCTTTTTTCAACGCTTTGTACTTCAGAAGAAACTTGTCCCAGCGCTTCCCGGGCCTCTCGCTGGGTGTACCCAAGAGCCACCATGGCATCAAGCGCGTCCGCCTCGTCTTTTAATTCCGGAGCCTCAACCAAAACTCCTTTTCCGGCCAATTTTTCTTTTAGCTCAAGGACAATTTTCTCGGCCATTTTTTTACCGATGCCGGAAACCCGGGTAAGATAAGAGGTATCCCCCGCCGCTATTGCTTTTTTCAGCGTATCGACGGGTGCGATGGCGAGAACCCCGAGACCGCCTTTCGGCCCGATACCTGAAATCGAAATCAAAAGTTCAAAAAGCCCAAGTTCCGCGTAATGTAAAAATCCGTATAATTCCAAAGCGTCTTCGCGTACATATTGGTGCGTCCAGAGTTTTACAGTCTCCCCTTTCTCAGGAGACTTACGTATTGTTTCGGGGCCAACAAAAATTTTATAGCCGATACCTCCCGCCTTCACCACAAGAAATTTCTCTCCTTTTAGCTCTATTGTTCCCTCAATACTTGCTATCATGCCACTATCATATCGAATTTTTAAGTATTAAAAAAGCCAGCCTGAAGCTGGACTATTTTTCCTTCCTGTCTTCGTCTTCTTCATTCTCTTTGTTTTCTTTTTCTCTCTTCTCCTTTGCGGCTTTGGCGGCCTTCCCGTTATAATCTTTTGGGACGGGAACGGCACGGACCTGAACAATCTTATCGCCTTGATACAAATCGATCTCTAGCTTTCCACCGGCAACGAGATTTTCCGCATTGGTGTGCAATATCGCCGTACCGGCTATCCAACTTCCATCTTCGTTCTGCAGAAAATGCGTCTCCTGCTCTCCATTGAAGAGAACCTTCCAAGTCAATTGTTCCCTGCCGTCTACCAAAAAAGAAATGGTAAACCCTCTGCATGTTTCTATGATTTTGCGTTGTATCCGGAGAACAAGATCAGGCTGATAGAGAAAGTAACGACCCCAGAAGAAATACTCTTCGTCGAGTTCGGCGCGGACAAGCACCCAACTGGAGTCATACGGATCGAATTCGGCGGGACACACGCTCTTCTCTTTTTCGGCAAATGCGACATCCGCAAAAACAAAGATAGGCATGAGTAAAAACGCTGTCAGAGCGGCTACTTTCTTTTTCACGGTTTTCCTTTTTGATGATCTTTAATCACGCTACGGCAGCTGCCGATAAAAGTCAATTGAAAAATAAGATAATAATATGCTATAATAGTTACTCGCTAAAAATGATTTTCCGTTTACATTCAAAATTCAAACCTGCCGGAGACCAACCAGAAGCAATCGCAAAACTTGCGGGTAATTTGCGTAGAGGAGTTAAGGAGCAAACCCTGCTCGGTGTTACCGGATCCGGCAAGACATTTACCATGGCCAATGTCATTGGAAAAATACAAAAGCCGACTTTGATCATCTCTCACAATAAAACCTTGGCCCTCCAACTTTATCAGGAATTCAAAGAATTTTTTCCTGAAAATGCCGTGCATTATTTTGTATCGTATTACGACTACTATCAGCCGGAGGCCTATATTCCGCAAACAGATACATATATTGAGAAGGACGCCAAAATCAATGAGGTGATTGACGCTCTACGTCATGCCTCAACTGCTTCTCTACTTACCCGGAAAGACGTAATTATTGTCGCCTCGGTTTCTTGTGTTTACGGCATCGGAAATCCGGAACAATACGAAAAAGTTTCCATGGAGCTTCGCGTGGGACAAATGCTTAGCCAAAAGATTCTTATCGGCCAACTCGTCCTTCTTCAGTACACCCGCAACCCTCTTGATCCGCGTCAGGGACATTTTCGCACCCGAGAGAATATCGTGGAAATATATCTGCCTTCAGGGGAAGAAATCATTTCCATCGAATTTAATAAAAGTAATATTTATTCAATCACCAAGAAAACAGCAAATCCCCTAAACCCTAAACCCTCTACCCTAAACGCTATAAGAATATTTCCAGCCAAGCATTTCGTCACCCCCAAGGATAAACTTGGCATTGCTATGTTAAATATCCGCCAAGAACTTAAAGACCGCCTGGAGGAGTTTAAATCGCAAGAAAAAATTTTGGAGGCGGCGCGCCTCAAACAGCGAACCGAATTTGATTTGGCCATACTGAAACAAACCGGGTATGTGAGTGGGGTTGAGAACTATTCGCGACAGCTTGATTTTCGCGAGCCGGGCAGTCCCCCGCACACTCTTCTTGACTATTTTCGTTACACTAACGGAGAAAACTTTTTGGTGTTTATTGACGAATCACACGCTACGATTCCCCAGGTGCGCGGGATGTACTTTGGGGATAAATCCCGAAAAGATACGCTAGTCAATTATGGATTTCGCCTGAAATCCGCCATGGATAACCGTCCGCTAACATTTGAAGAATTTAATAAACGGGTAAATCAGTTCATATATGTTTCGGCCACCCCCGCGCCGTACGAAGTTGAAAAATCACGTCCGCATGTTGTGGAACAACTTATTCGTCCTACGGGAATCCTTGATCCGGAAATAGAAGTCCGCCCGACTAAAAATCAGGTGCAAAATGTTATTGAAGAGATCAAAAAAAGATC
>CAYJWH010000046.1:0-3513 GCA_964373875.1 uncultured Candidatus Saccharibacteria bacterium
AAAAGAAATCCGGCGCGCGCAAAATGAAAAGAGTAAAGAGTATTTTTCTGTGGTGCGGTGAGCGTTAGCGAGTGGCGACGGGGCGGCTTCATTCGTCGGGATTCATTTGGTAAAAAGTTCGGATTTCGTTCAGGAGGGACAAGTAAATTGACTTTTTATTATACTTGGCTACAATAAGCCCATCATGGATGAGTTCACAAAACAAGAACTAAAAAAGGCCCTTGAGGAAGAACACCGCGTACTGGTCGGGGAATTAAAATCCATTGCCAAACCGGATCCAAAAATGGCGGGTAATTGGGACGCGCGTTTCCCCCAATTTGAGACAGGACAAACCGGCGAGTACGGCTCTCACGGAAAATTGGAAGAAGAGGCCGACGAGGTGGAAGAATACGAGGTGCGTCTGGAAGCCGAACATTCTCTAGAGTCGCGTCTGCTTGAAGTAAATAAGGCCCTTGAGCGGATGAAGGCGGGAACCTACGGAAGCTGCCATGTTTGTAAAAAAGATATTCCTCTGGAAAGAATGCGGGCCAATCCGGCCGCCGATGCTCACGTACAACACGTAACACGTAACACGTAACACGTAACACGACACATAACACGAAGCACGCAACACACATCACAAGCGAATATGCGAAGTTCTCGTGTATCGTGCTACGTGATATGTGCACCATGAAATGTCCGTAACTATTTATTCAGCGCAGGTAGTAGGAATTAACGCGAGACCGATATCGGTTGAAGTAGACATAACACCAGGGCTTCACACTTTCACCATTGTCGGGCTTGCCGATAAAGAGGTGCAGGAATCCAGAGAGCGGATCGGAGCGGCCATAAAAAATTTGGGAGCGCTCGCTCCCCATAAAAAAAGCCAAAGAGTTATCGTGAATCTGGCGCCGACCGATGTACGAAAAGAGGGGTCGGCTTTTGATTTGCCCATAGCGCTCGGGTATTTGCTGGCTTCCGGACAAATTTCATTTCCATCAGAAGGAAAACTTTTTCTGGGAGAACTCGGCCTTGACGGCTCGCTACGGCGCGTCACCGGAGTCATGCCTTGCGCTCTCGTAGCGCGGGCGGCCGGATTTAAGGAAATTATTCTTCCCAAAGGCAACGGAAAGGAGGCGGTATTTCTTGACGGGATTAGAATTTTGGAGGTAGAAAATCTTACGGAAGTTATAGAGTACCTGGCCGGAAGAAAAGATTTGACTCCCATGCAACCAACCAAGTTTGAGAGTATCGCCTCTGAATATTTGCTTGATTTTAAAGACATCAAGGGGCAGGAGACGGCCAAACGGGCCTTGGAAATAGCCGCGGCCGGAGGACACAATATTTTAATGTTCGGCCCCCCGGGGTCCGGAAAGTCGATTCTTGCCTCGGCCCTTCCCTCTATTCTCCCTCCTTTATCTTTTGAGGAAGCGCTTGAAGTAAATAAAATTCATAGTGTGGCCGGAGCACTTGACGACAAACGCCCCTTCATTAGGGAGAGACCATATCGCAATCCACATAACACTTCTTCGTACACGGCCGTGATCGGCGGAGGGACTTACCCCAAGCCCGGAGAAGCCACTCTGGCCCATCGGGGAGTGCTATTTCTTGACGAGTTTCCTGAATTTGACCGCCGAGTAGTAGAGTCTTTACGACAACCCCTTGAAGAACGAGTCATTACTGTCGCGCGAATGCAGGGAGTGGAAACTTTTCCCGCCCAATTTATGTTAGTCGCGGCCATGAATCCCTGTCCCTGCGGCTATTCCGGCAATACGATTCAGGATTGTATCTGCACGCCCGGCGCGGTTTTAAAATACAAAAAAAAGATATCCGGACCAATACTTGACCGGATTGATCTTCATATTGAAGTGCCCGCTGTTTCCTTTGAAAAACTCGAAGGAGCGGAAGGTGAATCTTCGGCAGAAATAAAAAAACGCATAGAGCAGGCGCGCGCTATTCAGCAAAAAAGATTTCGGGGTTTAACCATCACCACCAATGCCGAGATGGGGGTGCGGGAGATTAAGAAATTTATAAAAATAGGCAATCCGCTTCGCTCATCACTCAAGCTTGCTCATGAAAAGTACAATCTTTCGGCCCGGGCCTATCATCGCGTGCTAAAGCTTTCGCGCACCATTGCCGATCTGGCCGGAGCGGAAGATATTGAACAAAATCATCTTTTCGAAGCTCTGCGCTACCGGCCGAAACTAGAGAATTAAAAAACGTTTAAAACAAATTCGCATCCCCCCCGAGAATCCCAAAATGCACGTGGCATCCGGTTGAATTTCCCGTGCTTCCGATTGTACCTATTTTCTGGCCCTGCTCGACTAGCTGTCCGGGCACCACCTCGACAGTTGACATGTGCGCGAAGAGTACCGTTCCTCTCGGATGTTCAATAGTAACAAACTCCCCGAGTCCGCCGTTCCATCCGTTCGCTCGCGCAATTACGACTTTTCCCTTGACCGCGGCAAAAACAGGCAGTCCGCAAGAGCTTGCAAGATCAACCGCGTTATCCCTCCCATGAATCCCGTGGGGATTTGCCCGAGTCGCGCGCACGTTTCGTCCGCCAATAATTGGCCTTAGATAGTATCCCAAGGGAGCAGTCTGGAGAGTTGAGGGTTGTGGCGTCTGGCTAAAAGGCGACGCGGTGGGCAACACCATCTCGACGCTGGGAATAATCAAAATGGTTCCCTTTTTGATAGATTCGCCGATAGCCAAACCGTTAAAATCCCTAATTTCGTTCTCGTCCCCGTTAAACTTTTTGGCAATGGACCCAAGAGTATCGTCTTTATTCACTTCATAGGGGATGCCGTCTATCGGAAGTATAAGAAGCTCATCTCCGGTTTTGATCAGATTCGCGTTCCTGATATTGTTGGCCCAAAGTAGAGTGTTTAAAGAGAGATTAAATTTCTTCACGATACCGCTTGGGGTGTCTTTTTCCTGCACCGTATAAATCAAAATCTGGTTGTTGTGTGAGACCGGAAGAGTTCCCGCGGGATTCCTGGAGGCAACTAAAGCGCTGTCCTGTACCGTGGAAAGAGCAGACCCCGCGCTTTCGCTAGGCCCACCCATTCCCAGGACTTGAGTCGTGGACCGGCTGCCAAGCAACGGCAGGGAAATTGCCGCGGCAGATGACTCTATTTTTGATTCCGCGTCAGCCCTGGCAATAAATTTCCAGATATCAGAAAAAAGACCGGCATGGGCAGGACTGGCATAGAAAAGAAGAGAAGCCGTAAAAATAATTTGTAAGAAACAGGCAAAACCACTCTTTTTAAAAAAGAGCTTAGATAAGTCCCGACGTAAAGTCGGGATCCCGACTTCCTTATCAGATTTAAAAGGGGCGTCGGGAGTAAATTTTGAGATCCGCCGGCGGGAGGAACCCGAAGGCGAGTTTATGCCAAAGTAAGTGCTGATAGGTGTTTCCTATACCCTTTTGTATAGTCTTTAATTGTCGGGTACAAGCATACCCGGTTATGGTCTTAACTCCTCGAGCAAGTATCTCGTGCCAGACTTTGGTTTTTACAATAGAATGGCATA
>CAYJWH010000047.1:0-3510 GCA_964373875.1 uncultured Candidatus Saccharibacteria bacterium
ATGAAAAAGGGAGAGATATTCGCGTTCTATAAACCAAAAGGGATTACTTCTCACGACGCAATCAATCTGATACGCAAAGAAACCGGCGAACGAAAAGTAGGGCACGCGGGAACTTTGGACCCTCTGGCTAGGGGTGTTCTGGTAGTCGCTATCGGACGCGAAGCTACCCAAAAGCTAGGGCTTATAGAAAAACAGGAAAAAGAATATGTGGCCGTAGTGCGTCTGGGAATGTCGAGCACCACTGATGACGAGGAAGGGGAGAAAAAAGAAAATGTTGCGGAAGAAATTCCAAAACTCGAAAGAATAAATACGGCTTTGGGCTTATTTCTCGGGGAAATTTCGCAGATTCCTCCAATTTATAGCGCGATAAAAATAAAGGGCAAAGCGGCTTATAAATATGCCCGTGAAGGAAAAAGCATTGAACTTAAACCCCGTAAAGTATTTATCAAAGAAATTAAAGTGCTTGAATATGCCTGGCCATTCCTAAAACTGCGGATGGTTACCGGTCCGGGAGTATATGTGAGATCGCTTGCGCGAGATTTAGGGGAAAAACTTGGCACGGGAGGATATCTGGCCGATCTCGAGCGCACCAGGGTGGGGGAATACACTGTCTAATTAGGCTTGGCGGTGCGCTGTTGACAAATCCCGTATAATATGATATTATGAATTTTGTCGCCAACCTAGGCGATTTTTAGATAAATTAACCGCCCATTGGTACTTACTTTCAAGCTATTATAGTTACACTCGCCATTGTTGCCCAAGGATCCGCCTCGCCGGACTACGAAAAAACCGTGGCGCTTGTTATCAATGAAAAAGCCATGACGAGCCTGCCCGCAGAGGCCGGTAGATTCGCGTTAGAAGCTTCCAAGGCGCCCCCTATTCCAAGGGTGCTTGAAGACATCGCCTGGTGCGAATCTCGTAATAGACATTTTGATAAAAACGGCAAAGTACTTCGCGGCGAATATAATTATTATGACATTGGAAAATACCAGATAAATACTCTCTACTGGGGGCGTAAAGCCAAAGAGCTTGGGCATGATCTCTTTACAGAGGAAGGGAACGAAGCCATGGCGCTTGCGATTTTCGAGGGATATGGAACTGCTCCTTGGAAGTGGAGCAGGTCCTGCTGGAGTAATTCTCAAGTAGTTCTTGATAAATAACGCGGCGCGTTTTTTGCAGATGAGGAAACGTTTATGTTGCTTTTGCGGACTTTTTGGCTTACAATAAGGAATTGAAATGCCCCACATTGAACTTGCCGCGGAAAAGTTATTTTATATATACGGATTTCCAGTAACCAATACTCTGCTTATCGGGTGGATTGTGGTAGGGATTTTAGTTTTTATCTCGATCTCGATATATAAAAGAGTCTCGCTTGTCCCCACTTTTTTGCAAAATATTCTGGAGATAGTAATAGAAAAATTTGTGGACACCATGGAGGGGCTCTTTGGATCAAAGGAAAAAGCCGAAAAGTACTTTCCGGTGGTGGCAACTATTTTTCTTTTTGTACTTCTTTCCAACTGGCTTGGTATCTTTCCCGGCATTGGATCCATTGGGTTTTACGAAGAAAACCATGGGGAAATGATCTTCGTCCCATTTTTTCGTTCGGCGGCAAGCGATTTAAATTTCACGCTGGCCCTCGCTATTTCTTCAGTTCTTTTAGTAAACATTTTCGGTGTCGCGGCTTTGGGGATTTGGAAACATATTGGCAAATTTGTTTCGTTCAAAGGGCCGATTGACTTTTTTGTAGGGATACTAGAATTGGTATCAGAAATTGCCAAAATGATCAGTTTTGCCTTCCGGTTGTTCGGAAATATCTTTGCCGGAGAGGTATTGCTGGTAATCACCGCTTTTCTAACTCCATATTTTATTCCCGTGCCCTTTCTCGTGCTTGAGATTTTCGTAGGATTTATCCAAGCCCTTGTTTTTTCGATGCTGACCATGGTATTTATAAGTATAGCCGTCGCCGAACATCACTAATTTGCTTATCAGTTATTAATAATTAATTATTAGTACTATGGAATCAGAATCAATTCGTATGCTGGCTACCGCCGGAGTCATGGGACTCGGAACGGTAGGCCCCGCCCTCGCGATTGGGTTGCTTGCGGCCAAAGGGTTAGAGGCTATCGGCCGAAACCCCGAAGCTTCGGGTAAAATCCAGACGGCCATGATCTTGTCGATCGCCTTTGCCGAAGCCATCGCGATTTACGCTCTGGTAGTAGCACTCATGATCAAGTTTGTGTAGGGCTTGGCATGGACGAACTTATTCGTAACTTCGGTATTGACTTAAGGTTACTGCTTGCGCAAGCAGTTAACTTTTTTATTCTTCTTTTTGTTCTCTGGAGATTTGCTTATGGGCCGATTTTAAAGACCCTAAAAGCGCGCAGGCGAGAAATAGAAAAAGGCCTTGAGTTTACCAAAAAAGCGGAGGAAGAGTTGAAAAGAACCAATGAACTTCGTGAGGAAACCTTGCGAAAAGCAAGAGGTGAGGCGCTATCAATAGTGAGTCAAGCCGAAAATCTTGGTAAAGAACGAAAGGGGGAAATGGTCAGAGAGGCAAATAAAAAAGTCGAGTCGGTGGTGGCCGATGCCAAACGCGCTATTGAGGAAGAAAAAGCCAAAATGGGAGAAGTAGTGCATAAAAACGCGCGGGAGTTTCTCAAGTCAGGTATTATTAAGATACTGGGCAAGATGCCGGCAGGGGAGCGAGATCAGCATTTGATTGAAGAGGCGCTTAAAGAACTTAAAGCTGCCAAGTAATGAAGCATTCCCCTAAACAATATGCCGCCGCTTTACTACTCGCGCTTGACCGCAAAACAGTTGCGGAGAAAAAGAAAACTTTTCACCAATTTCTATCTTTGGTAAGCAGACGAGGAGATAGTGTTCGGCTTGGATTGGTTGCGCAGGAGGTGGAAAAGCAATATTTAAGGAAAAAAGGATTAAAAAAAGTGTTTCTGGAGTCAGCTGATCCGGTACCATCTAAAATAAAAAAGGGAATAGAAGAAATTCTTGGCAAAAATATTATTCTTAAAGAAAAAATAAACCCCGACCTTCTGGCTGGGATAAAGATTCTTATTGATGACGAATTTCTGGTAGATGCTAGCGCAAAGGCTCAATTATGTAAACTTTTTTTATAGATTCGTCGAAGTTACAAACGCCACGCTATAGCGTGGCGTTTGTAACTTTCATTTTTTGTTCTTGATTCTTATTTTCTGCAGTAAAAACACACTTCTTCCGCTTACAGCATGCTTGCGCCGTTTCTTTTTTTGTTGCCGCTTTTCGGATTTAAGTTCTTTTTTGAGCATATAAGATATATTTACAAAGGTTAAACCTCGATAGTTATTTACCCACCCTAACAAGCAATTTTGTTCGGCGCAAACGCCAAGTTATAGCTTATCATTTGCGCCAAGAAACAAAATAGAAAATTATTAAAGCTTAACCGGCATAATTTTTAAAACCGCGCCGAAAAAGTTCGGATGAAATTTGGATTTATCCCGTTAGAGAAAAGTCGCT
>CAYJWH010000048.1:0-3472 GCA_964373875.1 uncultured Candidatus Saccharibacteria bacterium
AAAAATATTGGAGACTATCGAATTGGCGCTTGCGGCCGCCTATAAACGCGACTACGGCAAACGCGGACAAATCGTGCGCGCTCGCCTTAATCCGGACACCGGCAAAGTTGAGGTACGTCAAATAAAGATAGCAGTTGATGAGTCAATGATAAAAAGCGAAGAAGAAGTTCTAGTCGAGGAGGCCGAGCGCGAAGTAAAGCTGGCAAAAGGCGAAAGAGAGGAGAAGCGCTCATTTACGCGGGCTACAGATAATGAAGATGAACTTTTGGGTGAAAAAAAAGTACGTTTTAGCCCGGAAAAGCATCTTATGCTTGATGAGGCCAAAAAAATCAAGAAAGACGTAAAACCCGGAGATGAACTGGAATTTCCTTTGGAATATCATGAGGAATACGGACGCATCGCGGCCCAAACCGCCAAGCAGGTGATAATCCAGCGAGTCCGCGAAGCCGAACGAGAGGCGGTATTTGATGAATACAAAAGCAAAGAGGGAGAATTGGTTTCCGGAATCGTACAAAGAGTTGAAGGTAGAAACGTATTTGTGGATATCGGCCGAACCGTCGGCGTGCTTCCTCCGGAGGAGCAGATTCCCTATGAGCGGTACGGCGTTAGCGATCGGCTCAAGGCGCTCATCATTCTCGTCGAAAAAAATCCGCGAGGTCCGGGGATTTTCCTTTCTCGCTCTCATCCGCGGTTTTTGAAGAAACTTTTTGAAATTGAAGTACCGGAAATTGCCTCGGGAGTTGTGGAGATAAAAGCAGTTGCCCGAGAACAGGGCTCTCGATCCAAAGTAGCCGTTATTTCTCATGAAGACGGGATTGATCCGGTGGGATCCCTTGTGGGGCAAAAGGGCATCCGTGTGTCCACGGTAATTCAGGAACTTGGTGGAGAGAAAATAGATGTAATTGAATGGTCAGAAAATCCCGGAGAATTTATCGCCAATTCTCTTTCTCCGGCCAAGGTTCTTGACGTTCAAGCGGATGAACAAAGAAGAGAAGCCAGGGCGATTGTGCCGCATGAGCAGTTGAGTCTGGCCATTGGCAAGGGAGGGCAAAATGTGCGCCTGGCCGCGAAACTAACCGGCTGGAAAATTGATGTCCGCTCGAATAAAGTAGTAGAGCCGGCCGAAGAAGCAGAAATTCAAGCTGAAGAAACTTCAGAAGAAGTGGAATCTGTGACCAAAGAAATTTCGAAAGACGAAAAATTAAAAGAGTGATTGGGTGTTAGCGGTCGGGCGCTAGATTTTTCTAATGCCTAATGCCTAATGCCTAATGCCTAATATATGATACTTTTCCCCATCATATCTTCCCTTATATCCATAATTTTTGCTTTGGTTTTAATTTATTTTATAAAAAAATATCCGACCGGTTCCGGAAAGCAAATTGAAATTTGGGAAGCCATCAAGGACGGATCGCAAGCGTATTTGAAAAGGCAGAATTATACGGTCGGAGTAGTGGCGGTTATCGTGGCCGCGGTTTTATGGTATGTTTTTGAATCGTCGGTGGCTGTTGGTTTTTTGGTGGGCGCGTTTGCGTCCGGCCTTGCCGGATATTTTGGGATGATGACGGCGGTTGACGCCAACGTGCGTACCACCGAAGCGGCCAAATCAGGACTTCCCAAGGCCTTTAGGGTGGCTTTTCTTGGCGGATCAGTAACCGGGTTTTTGGTAGTTGGACTTGGGCTTCTTTCGGTGAGTCTTTTTTATTACATTGCTCAGGATATAACTTCTCTCATTGGCCTCGCCTTTGGCGGGTCGTTAATTTCCGTATTTGCTCGGCTCGGGGGGGGAATCTTTACCAAGGGCGCTGATGTGGGGGCCGACTTGGTTGGCAAATTGGAGGCCGGAATTCCGGAAGACGATCCAAGAAACCCGGCGGTAATTGCCGACAATGTCGGTGACAATGTCGGAGACTGCGCGGGCATGGCCGCTGATCTTTTTGAAACTTATGCGGTAACGGCGATTGCCGCCATGCTTCTTGGCTCTCTATTTTTTCCGGGAAATCAAGTGGCCATACTTTTACCTTTGGTTATCGGAGGAGTAGGGACCCTGGCCTCTATTGCCGGAAGTTTTGCCGTGCGGATAAAAGAGGGCGGATATATAATGGGCGGATTGTACAAGGGCCTCGTAGCTTCTTCAATTTTGGCGTTGATAGCTCTTTGGCCGGTATTTTCTGTTGTGCTTGAGAGAAATTTGGTAAATCAATATTTTATAGCGGCTTTGTCCGGCATATTAGTTACTGCCCTCATTGTTATGGCCACCGAATATTACACTTCCAAGAGATTCAGGCCGGTAAAGCAAATTGCCAGGGCCTCGCTAACGGGTCACGGCACCAATATTATTATTGGATTGGCCTTCTCGCTTGAGGCCACGGTTTTCCCCATTATCATTATTTCCGCGGGAATGCTTGTTGCCTTTCTTTTTGCCGGGCTTTACGGAGTGGCTCTGGCCGCGATGACCATGCTGGCTATGGCCGGTATAATCGTGGCTATAGATTCTTTTGGACCTATTACCGATAACGCGGGAGGTATTGCTGAAATGGCCGGCTTGCCAGAAAGCGTACGAAAGGTTACCGACCCCTTGGATGCGGTTGGAAACACCACTAAGGCAATCACTAAAGGATATGCCATTGCCTCGGCCGGTCTTGCCGCTCTTGTACTTTTTGCATCCTACACCGAAGAACTGCGAAATTTTGGCAAAGGAGTATTTTTTGACCTCTCTGATCCGTATGTTTTAGTGGGGCTTTTTATTGGCGGGATGATGCCGTATCTTTTCGGATCCATTGCCATGCGCGCGGTAGGCAAGGCGGCTCAAGGGGTTGTGGAAGAAGTAAGAAGACAATTTAGAGAAATAAAAGGGATCATGGAGGGAACGGCCAAACCCCAATACGACAAGGCCGTAGATATTGTAACCAAAGCGGCTCTTCGCCAAATGATTCTTCCGGCTCTGATCCCGGTGGTTATCCCCATTCTTCTTGTAGTAATTCTCGGATCAAACGCCGCGCAGGCGCTGGGCGGACTTTTGGTTGGATCAATCGTTACCGGACTTTTTATGGCGCTTTCCATGACATCGGGCGGGGCCGCGTGGGACAACGCCAAAAAATATATTGAGGAGGGAAATTACGGCGGTAAGAAATCTCTGGCGCATCAGGCCGCGGTTACCGGCGATACTGTTGGAGATCCCTATAAAGACACGGTGGGCCCAGCCATCAATCCGATGATTAAAATTGTGAATATAGTTGCTCTGCTTATCGCGCGGCTACTCTAAATATAAAATGCTCGACACTGGGTGTCGAGCATGGCTAGTGATCTATGTTGGGCAAGGATGACCCTAACTATTTGCCGTCAGTCTTCGGCGGATTGGAACGTTGCACGTTGGCAGGACAATTTCTATGGCCGAGATCGCCGTAATATTTCTGATCACAGAATGAACATTGACGCATCTCTACGACATCGTCTCTCCAACACATATGTCTCT
>CAYJWH010000049.1:0-1948 GCA_964373875.1 uncultured Candidatus Saccharibacteria bacterium
CGTTATATGGACACGGAGATAAAGATGAACGCCGGCCGGTCGCGCGGCAAATTGTTTGCCCTGGCTTTGCGTAATTTTCTGCTGTTTGGTTTGTATCTCCTGCGCTATCTAAGAGATCTTTCTATGTGCTGGGGGAGACGCATGCCGTTATCTTTCGAATGGACCAGGCATAAGTATTTACTTATTCTAGCTTATAAGTTAGTTACGCTGAAAAATGACATTCCAAAAGCGTTATTATGAGATGACCGGAGATGAAAAGCGCTGGAATTCTTTTCCAGGAGACCGCGTAATCCGGCGCATTGTTTCGTTGAAACGAGGTTCCAGAGTGCTGGACGTAGGAAGCGGAACGTCGGAAATCCTCTTCGCGTTGCCCCTGGATATTTCTTATGTAGGACTTGAGTCTTGCGCTTGGGCCGTCGACGGAGCCAAGAAAAAATGGGCCTCACGCGTTTCTGCTTCTTTTCTCCTGCATGATCAAGACGAATTTTCTTTTGGAGATGAAAGTTTTGACGCGATTCTTCTTTTTTATTCTCTCGAACATTTTAAAAAGCCCCGGGAAATACTCGTTGAGTGCAAAAGAGTTTTGCGCGGGGGAGGAGTGCTTATAGTCGCCGCGCCAAACCTGGAATTTCCTTTTGCGTATCCCAATGCCTTGCGCCATAGATCGACGCGGTACCGGATTTACTTATTTTTTATAAGACTTTTTGATTATTTGAAGAGGATTTTTGGCATATATTCGTTTCGAATTTTGCGCGAGAACTTTACTTCAAAGACGGGGAAATATGAGAAAAAAGACGATGATCTCTGGCATATAGTTTCATCATGGGAGGTCATAAAGTATCTGGAGGGTCGGGGTTTTAGTCTCGAGTATTTTTGGGAGGAGCGTCCTCTTGAGAGTTGGAGAAAGATAATTCGCTGGCTCCCCACTATGAAGTGGTACGGAGTGCCGCTTGCCGCCGTGTTTAAAAAAGTCCCATGAGTCCCGTTAGAAGCCGTATTTATCATAAAAATCAAACAAATTGCATGTCGATAGTCATCCATAAAAATCAACTTCAGCCGCAGTTTAAAAATTTTCACGAAAATTTTTAAACTCTAGGCTTCTAACGGGATGAGAAAGCTTATATACATTTCGCACTGGAGGTTCCCTTCCGATAAGACCATGTCGCCTTTAATAATGCGAACCTGCGAGGGTCTGGCTTTACAAGGGATCGAGGTCGAACTTTGGGTTCCACGCCGGATAAATTCCCAGTACCCGGAGAAAGATCCGTTTGCGCATTATGGCGTCAAAGCCGTATTTAGGATTCGTAAATTGCCGGTTCTCGATCTGATGGAACACACCGGAGGAAGTTTGAGCTTTCTTCTGATGACCTTCTCCTTTGCGCTATCGGTGTGGTGGAGCGGACGTTTTGTACCGGACAATGTCATCTGGTACTCGCACGATCTTCGCGATATTATTTTTTTAAAAAAGAAAAATTTATTTGTGGAGATCCATGATTTTTATGAAAGTAGGTTAAATTTTCTAAACACAAACGTACTGGCGAGAGCGCGCGGTCTTGTTGTGACCAATAAAGTCAAAATGCGACACATTGAAAAAAAATATCACGTACCCGAAGAGCGTATGTTGAATTTGCCGAATGCCGTGGATAACGCGCATTTTAACTCTCCGTTAACCAAAGATGAGGCGCGAAAAAAGCTATCGCTTCCGCTCGATAAAAAGCTTGTCATATATACGGGCAGTCTTTTTGCCTGGAAGGGGATACATACTCTTGCTTTTGCCGCGCGGTACCTTCCGGAAAATATTGAAATTATTTTCGCCGGGGGGAATGAAAACGACCGGGAAAATTTTAAGAAATTTATCGGGGATAACAAACTATCCGGGATTTCGCTTCTGCCATTGCCCTACGAGGACGCAGAGCGAGCGCCCTTACTTATGAGAGCTGCCGATGTG
>CAYJWH010000049.1:2048-3441 GCA_964373875.1 uncultured Candidatus Saccharibacteria bacterium
ATGACCGCTTTGGCGACAGCGTATTCTTTTTTCGTGAGCCCAGCCTATTCCGTCTTTAGGTCCGACCAGCTTTTGTATTTTCCGTATATGTTTCGGTCACTCTTCCCCGGGGCGCTTGAGCAGGATTTTATGGCTCAACTAACGCCGGCTTTATATTCCTTCTTTGATGAGACGATTGCCGGTATCGTGAGCTCAACCGGTTTTGATCTATATTGGATTTTGTTTTTGCTTGCTTTAATTACGAGGTTTGCCTTTTTCTATTCGATCTACCGGATAATAAATTATTTCACTAAAAACACCCTATTTAGTATTCTATCGCTTTCGGTCGTGCTTTATGGATTTGTCATTTATGGCACGGGGATGAGAACAATGGCCCCCATGCTTATCGCACGGGACATGGCTCTGGCGTTTTCTCTTTTTTCACTATCATTTCTATTGGAGAAGAAAGTTTTTCCGGCCTCTTTGTTTCTTGGTGTTGCGGCTTTATTTAATGTGAGTACGGTAGTACCCTTTGCCGTCATCCACTACGGAATCTATCTATATAAATATCTGGTGGATAAGATAAGGCCGAATTTTTTTGAAGTAATTTCTCTTATCCTGCCTGCGTTTCCTGTGGTTGCTTTATGGCTTCTAGCTCCTGAAAGCGCCGGAGGTCTTTTCAACATAATAGATTCCGACTGGAAAGATATTCTTCTGCGCAGGGTTTCGGTTATTTTTGTCAGCACCTGGTACTATCCCAATAGCTCGCCTCTATATATCGCAGTAAGCATATTTTTCTATTTCCTCCTTCGTCGCGAGCTGCCCGACATCTTTTCTGATCCCGATAGAGGAAGGTTTTTAAAGTTTATCTTTTTCGTTCCCGTCGGATTAGCACTTTTTTCCATAGTGGTGGGCGACTTTCTGGGATCTGCTTTTGTGGCTCAACTTCAACTTGGCCGGACCTTAATGCTCTGGAAGCTTATTTTAAATCCGCTTTTCGCGTACTACGCCTATCGGTATATTCGGGAACACCCAAAAGACCTTCTCTACAATTTCTCCTTGATAGGGATAGTTGCCTCCTTCATAGTCAGTGAAAAAATAATGTTTGTTTTTCTGCCCCTGCAGATAACTTTATGGCTCTGGATGCGAACCAGTGCCGGGACTTATTTAAAAATACCGCTTTCCTGGGTGCGTGTGGCGGCTATTGCCGCACTTGTTGCAGCTTTTCCGTTGCTTGCCTATGTTGCAAGAATTCACGATACCAAGTACTTTTTGGATTTGGTGCCGGAGATTGCCATTACGGCTTTGATCTTGGCGCTTGGGGTAAGATTTGTAAAAAAAATCCCTTCAAGCGGGATGCTGGTGGCCTTGATGGCGATTGTGCTTCTTTTGTATAGCGCATTTCGCGCGCCTT
>CAYJWH010000050.1:0-3185 GCA_964373875.1 uncultured Candidatus Saccharibacteria bacterium
CGCTCTCATCAATCTTCCACTTCCCGTCCATGCCGATGATTTTGGAAACATTCAAGATGGAGTTGCCGTTGAGGTTGAGGTCGCCGAAGAAGTTGACATTCACTTTGCCCGAAGCTTGGTCTACCAACCAAGCGGAGGTCCCGAGTGAAGTCGAGGGACTACCTTGAGCAAGTTGCGCAGTGCCGGAATCTAGTTTGGAATAGCCAAGATTCACAAAAACAAGAATCTTTCCCGTTTTCACTTCAGTGCCGTTTAGGGGAGCCGAGGTGGTAGCGGTGGTTCCGTCAAAATCCTGAAGGGCAATTCCTACCGTTACCCCATCTTTCACGGCTTTCATTCCTGTTCCTGGGAGAGATGACGAAGTTATCCTGTCGCCGATAGCGATCGGCCCGGATTCGGCTTGCCCCGTTAGAACTTGTTCTAATCGGGGTGGAAACCTTCACCGGCACGCTCAATACTTAAATTCGCCCGCGCCCTTTTTATCTTTGTCGTCTCCGTATTCGCCGCGGAAGCGCTGCCATGACTTTTCGAGATGGAACATTTTCACGCGGCACGCCACGTACCTTCCGATAATATCTTCAATGAGATCCGGGTCAAGCTTTGAACCGTAGAGCCCTCGCGCGTGCTCAAGATACACGATCATCTTGTTTGAGGCCGACATCGCCTTCTCCAAAAAGCCGACGCCAAGCGCAAAATCGGCGAAACGGAGCGAATGTGATTCAGCGACAAGAAGCGGCACGGCAAGGGCGCATTCGGCAAGGCGCTCTGCGAACGGATACTTTTGTTTTATGAGCGGGGGCGCAATATGTTTTGATATGAGAACCGCGCACTCAATTGTTTTTTGATAAATTTCAAGATCGCGGAACGTCCGCACCGGCTTTTTTGGAATAAATGGTTTTTTGTAATATGCCATACGCTAAGCAATTACGACTTTTCCGGGATTCTTCCTTGGCACTTCGATTGTTGCGCCGTCCTTGAAGCGCACGATGCGTTTACGCGGCCGTTTGGCTTTGCTTGGCCGCAATTTCTTGACAACGTGGAGCGGGAAAAATTGGTAATAATCTTTTTCGTCGAACCACGCGCAGGTGAATTCAAACAGTCGCAAGCCGGTGAGACGCGAAAGCGCGAGCGCGTACCAGGTGAGCTGTTCAATGGGGCGCTCTTTTGCGGCATTCGGCTTATAATCAAGAATATGAACCTGTCCGTTTCGTATCTGCACAAGGTCAATATGTCCCGTCAACAGTTTCGGCAATTGCTCCGCTTGTTTTCGACCTTTGAATTGCACCGTCCCCGTGCCGAGATTGCCTTTGCGTTGAGCCGAAGTTCCGGATGTCCCGTCGGGGACGGCTTTAAGACCGGCAATATCGGCATCGGGACGGTCAGTAATCTTAAATTGCAGGATATTCTCCATATGCTCCACGTCCTCGCGGCGGATGTAGACGGGCACTTCGGTAGCAACGGTAACCGAATCGTTCGCCAAAAAGAATCGCTGGAGCGCCTCGTGCCGCGCCTTGTTCTCGGAAACTGCCTGCAGGACGAATGCCGCGAGGCGATTCGCGAAGTTCGTCTTCGATTTCACGATCATATCAGCCGTATCAAACTTGCTCCGCACTTCACTCATGCGCTCGCCGTCTTGGAAATATTGATGCGGTGTCTCCGAGGAGACCGCGTCCAGATATTCCTTGAGTCGGCGCAGATTGCGGTTTCCGAACTCCTCCAGCATCAGTGCCGTTTTGGCGCGGTGGTAGCGAAAACGATACAGCTGGCGGTGCGCCATGGTAACAACTTCAACGGTATCCTTCGGTTTATATATCTTCACGGCATACGGGCGCATGCGTTCATAACGGCAAAGACCTTTGTATTCCTCCACCCATGCTGAGAGCGTCGCGGGTCCGGGGTTCACACCGAACTTTTTGCCGATGATCGCGCATGATTCCTCAAACGTGAAGCCGAGATTATAGTAACTCATGGCTTCAATCACGACATTGAGCGGGAAATGCTTGCCCTTCACATCTTGCGCGGTGAACGTGCGGCCGCAGTCGGGAAGATTTTTACAGAGGTAGAGTTGAACGGCTTGATGTTTGTTTCTTCGTACGCCGCGCTTGACGAAGTTTTTGGATTCGCAGTAGGGGCATGTCTCCGCCGCTCGGCTTTCGCCGATGGCGTTGAGGGGGGTAGCTTCAACAGGAACTTCAACATCGGCACTGGGACGGTCAGCCATCTCACGACTCTCCGGTACTGAAATCTCACGACTTTCTTTGATTTTCGACTTCCAGCCCGCCATTCGTGATATGAAAGAAAGGAATTTTTTCTGAAGATTCGGCATAAGATTATGGGGTTTCCGCCGGAGTCGAGGCGGGATCTTCTTCTACCATTGGCGGTTCTGTAACGACATTATCGCCGTCTGGAGTCGCTGAAGTTGCTGTAGGTTCTTCAAACGGCACTGTAGTAGATTCGCTTTGGGGCTGCAAATTTTGGGGAGGGGGTGCGGGGGCTTGCGGCGGCGGAACGGATTGGCATTCGCCGGGAGTTGAAAGGAGCGCTCCGCTTTTCATTCTCACGCAATACACCTCTCCGGTATCTTCATCGCGCAACTCAATTTTTCCAAGGACTGCTTTCTCTGCGGAAATTTTCTCCGCGACAAACTCTTTTGCCCTTACAATCCCCTGCTCAATTAAAATCCCAATCCCCTGCAGAAACTCTAAAAACTGCCTAAATAGGGAAGTATTTGCCGTCCCTGTGCCGACGTTGCCTTGCGTTGAGACAAGTCCCGTCAGATCCTCAATTTTTAGATTAAGATCCTTGATTCCTTGAAGCAGATAAAAAGGAAGGTATTGGAAAGCGATCTGTTCAAACCCATTATCGTCTTGCGCGACCAATTCCGGGAATTGCGCCATAACATCCTGGGCAATGAGGCCGGTTTGGGTGGAAGTGCCGAGGCGTCTGTCCGGGAACTCATCAGAGCGCCAGTTATAGGTGACCGGGGTGAGTTTAACCAGGCGGTCAAGCACCGGGGCAAAAGGCGCGATGTTTGTCTTGAGCCGGATATCGGAAGAGCAGGTTCCGGCCAGCAGGGTGCCGTCGGCATCTTCCACGCAGCCGGTGGTGCCGGTGCCAACACGCACGTTCCCGGCAACAACAAGTTTTTGGGCGCTGGGATTCGTCGTCCCGATGCCGACGTTGCC
>CAYJWH010000051.1:0-3107 GCA_964373875.1 uncultured Candidatus Saccharibacteria bacterium
AATCTCATGGTTACTTTATACGGAGGCCAGCCTAAGGCCTCAAAATGATGATGAATGGGCGCGATTAAAAACACTTTTTTGCCGCGGAATTTTTTTGAAGCAAGCTGGATTACAACTGAAGCAACTTCACCCATTAAGACGATTCCAATAATCGGGAGAGCCACAACCGAGTCGGTAAGAAAGGCAACAACCGTTAGCGAAGTCGTAAGGCCCAGGATTCCCGACTCCCCCATGTAAAATCGCGCCGGAGGAATATTGAACCACAAAAACGCCAAAAGTGATCCAAGAATAACCGCGGAAAATGCCGCCAAGTCAATCTGTCCTCGGAAGAAAGCAATGCCCGCATAGGCGGCAAAAGCGGAGGCAAAAACTCCTCCGGAAAGTCCGTCAATGCCGTCCACCACGCCGGAAGAAAAAAGAATGATCATGGTTATTACAAAAAGCGGGATATACCATCCATTGATAAATATTTCCCCCATTCCGGGGATATAAATTGTCTCCCAGCCGAGTTTCGTATAAAACCACCAGGCGCCGATTAGCGCGATTAAAAATACGATTGCAAGGCGATGCCAGAATTTAATGCCTCCGGCCACGTATCCATTTTTTCTGTTGGGCGCTATAACTTGTATCAAATCGTCGACAAATCCAAGAAGGGACGCGGCAAGCAGAACAAACAATGGAAGCCAAGTTTGATTTCGCGAAAGAAAATTAGCTTTGTCCCAAAAAGAGCTATCCGTAACTTGAGCAATTCCCCAAAGAATTAGGGCGGTCGAAATAGTTGTCACCCAAATTAAAACTCCGCCGAATCTGGGTACCGCGGTTTCCCGCTCTTTATGAAGCTCGGCAAAAAGCGGTGTTTTGCTGCCGTCGGGGGAAAACTCCCTGACACTCTTGCGCCACAGCTTATACTTATACATGTAGCGGGTCAAAAGCGGGGTCAGAAGAATCGCGGTAGCGAAAGCAAAAGCCGAAAGCCCGAAAACTTTGATAATATTTACAACGTTGTTAATTTCCGATTCCATTTTCCAACCAGTTAATGATTTTTCGCCCGTCTTCAAAGCGATCGCCTGAACCGAGTATAACTATCACGGCAACTTTACCCCCACACCATAGGATTGCTCCTCCCATACAGCGGCTTATGTCCGTAGCCCCTTGGTGTGGGGGTTTATCGGGCCGAACAGGGTAAAGCAGGATCAAAGATTCCTTTGCGTTATCCGTAAATCCGGTTTTCCCCCCCAGAATCGCCGGGAACTCACGAAGGAGTTTGTTGGTATTTTCCAATTTCTTTTCTCCGGATTCAGTATATATATTTGTCTCAATAGTCCTGGTTATTTTCCAAAGATCCGGGTGTCGACGCCATATATATTCAGCAAGGCGAGCGAGGTCTTCTGCGGATGATTTATGACCTGCTTGGTCAAGACCCGTTGGATTTAAGAAATTAGAATCTATAAGTCCGATGGAGCGCGATTTTTCTTTGGCAAATTCTTTAAATAACTCTTCTCCGCCAAGTCTTTCTCGAAGTGCCTCTCCCGCGTCGTTAGCCGAACTGATAAGCAGAAGTTTTAAAGTATCTTCTTTGGTTAGGGCCTCCCCCGCCTTGACCGCGCTTAGTTTTTCACCATCCTCTTTAGATTTTTTTGCTGATGGAGAAAAATTTATAAGTTCATCCGGCGGCAAATATTCTTTGGCGATTACCGCGGTGAGCAATTTGCTCAAACTTGCCGGGGCGAGCGGTTTCCACTCTCGCCGTTTTATGAGTATCTCTTTTTCTTCCAGGAACTTTACCAAATAAGCATGCGCGCTCAACTCCGGTTTGGGATAAACGGAGTTTGCAACCAATATAGTTGCCTCTAGTGGTATCTCCTTCATCCCGCTTTCTCTGGTTACTGAAATCAGCACCAAAATGCTAGCGAAGAGGAGAACGGAGAGAGTTAAAAGGCCTATTCGTTCACCCATAAGCTATGCCGCCTCCGGTTTCTCCTCCGGAAATTCAATTTTTTCTTTTTTAAATTCGTCAAAGGCGGGCAGATCCTCTACCGACTTTAGCCCCAAATGCTCCAGAAACTGGAAACTCACCCGATATAAATAAGAACGGGCGTCTTTAGGATTATCTATTCTTTCAACCAACCCGCGCATTAAAAGATTGCGGAGAGTGAAGGAGGAGTTTACTCCGCGCACGTATTCTATCTCAATCCGGGTTAGCGGTCCCTTGTAGGCGATCACGGCCAAAGTTTCGAGTGCTACTCGCGAAAGTTCTTCGCTAAACTCGCTTTTTACAAGCTCCTCGATGTATTTTGCGTTGTCCGGATTTGAACCAATTTGCCATTCTCCATCCTTCTCAACCAAAGAAAGGCCCCGATCTTGATAATCTCCCCTTAGCTCTTCCAGGATTGTCTTGACTTTTTTTTCTTCTGCTCCGACGGCTTTGCCAAGTTTTTTTAGCGAGACCGGATCGCCGTAGACAAAAAGTATAGATTCAATTACGGATTTTAAATTCATCCCGTTAGAGATTTTAAATGTTTAATCCCTGATAAAGGCAACAGCCCCTTTCGAATACCTCGTAGCCCCGTATAGAGAAACGGACAGTATCTCTAACGGGATTCATAGTTTTTTAAATCCCTTCTCGCCCGCTTTTGGAGAGCAAGGTGTAATTTTGATTTCAAAATGCGCTTTGTAAGCTAATCTACCCTTCTTATCCTTATATCTTCAAATAATTTTTCCTGGTCAAGATCGATAAATTTCTGCTTAGCCAGCTCAAGAATCGCCAGGAAACTTACAATGACGTCTACCTTACCCTTCGACCCTTTTATGATTTCAGAAAAAGCTTGCTCGAGTTTGTCGGAGAGAAAGCTTCTAATATAGGAAATTTTCTCCTCCAGAGAAATTATTTTTCTAATTTTTTCCTCGACGAGTTTCTCGATCTTTGGCAAAGCCGCGAGAAAAGCCGCGAACGAAGCTTTTAAATTTTCAATACTGAATTTAGGCGGAGGGTAAAATATCGGATCTTGGTCCCAGAAAGCTTCGCGAACTAAAATATGATTTCCTCGCATCTCAAGTTTTTTCAGTTCTCGGGCAAGCTCCCGGATTTTCTGATATTCAGCCAGCCG
>CAYJWH010000052.1:0-2903 GCA_964373875.1 uncultured Candidatus Saccharibacteria bacterium
GAGCGGATATTGTAAAAACTGCTGACGGGAAAACCGTTGTGAAAATAAAAGAAGCACGACTCTACAAAATTATTCAAGGAAGCAAATCGGAGACCCATAATCTTAAATTTATAATTCAAAAATCAGGACTCAAGGCGTTTACCTTTACTTTTGGCTAATCCAAACCGTTTTCATTTTCAGAAACTTTAGAAACTTAGGGCGAGCGACAGCTCGCGGCGGCGGGGCGGCTTCCATTGGTTAGGAATTTTTGATAAACCCCCACACCAAAATTTGGTCTGGGGGTAAAGTAGGTTCGAGCGCAGTCGTAGATATACTTTATATAAAAAGGTGGGAGGGCAAGCAGGGGGCACGAGTCCCTAGGCCTTTCAGGCCGGGATGGCGGCGCAAAGCGCCTAGCCATTCGATTCCCGTCACTCACATTTTTCTAACCCAAAAATCTTCCCTAGGGAAGATTTTTGGGTTAGATCTTGTGGATTGTAACTGAATGCTTTTAAGAGTAGAAAGAGGGTAGAACTCTACAAGGTATATATATGCTAAAGGGTTTGCTGTTTGCGGTATTGATCGCATTTGCGGTTGGGGCTCAATTACAAGACGGCCTTACTATAAAAGCGGTTTCTCCGGCGTACGCGGAATCGACGAAGGGAGTTTACTTTGGGTCAAATGCTTATGGGGTAGCAGAAAAGATTTCCAATATCGTGAATATGCTGCGAAATACGGAAGTAAACACAGTGGTAGTGGATTATAAAGACGATTACGGAGAAATATTTAGTGGTGAGAAATTCAAGCGCATCGTAAACCCGTTTAGAGCGGAGAAGGCCTTTATCATCTGTCGCATCGTGACCTTCAAGATGGTAATCCGAAAAGACCACCAGATTCCGGTTAGCACGGAATTACTTTTGAAGTCCAGGCCTGACGGACGAGAGATATGGAAGGGCGATATTCGGAAAAACAAGAAAGAGGAGGTTATTTCTTACAGTGTGTATCTTGTTCCCGCTTTGCCCAAGGTAAAGGAGTTCATTGTTTCAGTTGCGGAGAAAGCTTCTGACGACGGATGCGATGAACTTAATTTTGACTATATCCGTTTTCCGGATGGCGAAGGCATCTCAAATATTTTACTTCCTGTTTCCAACGACTCCAAAATCAAGTGGCCTTATTTGCGGCAGGCAATGCGTATTTTTCTCGCGGCTGTTTCCGAAGGTATACGCAAAAAGGACACGGGTATCGTTTATTCGGCAGACCTCTTTGGATATGCCGCTATGTCGGGTGAAGTCGGTATTGGCCAGTATGTCGAAGACTTTGCCGAATTTGGTTTTGGCGTGTACGGAATGTTTTACCCGTCTCATTACAAGTGCAAATCTTTCAACGGTGCGGTGCTTCCGGATCCAAATGCCCAACCTTATCTGGTGCTGTTTAAATCGCTTGAAGCTCAACTTCGCTATCTCAAGGCACGCGGTTATGGTAATGCGCGGGTAATTTCCTGGGTTCAGGGGTTTGATCTCGCAAGTAACTATCGTTGCGGAAAAGAAGTCGCATACGCTGACGATCCGGCGCGTTTTCGTCAGCAAATCAGGGCAATCGGTGATGTCCTGGTACAGCCGGAATTCCGGGATCTCAAACTTAAAGAGAACTGGATCGTCTGGAATTCCGCCGCTTACTATAATCCCAAAAACTTTCTTCCAAAGAAAAATCGGTAAAGGCCTTCTTGGCCTTTTATTTTTTTTCTCGTAGAGTAGGGTCATGAGACTTGCCGCCATCTTCGGGTCCGGAATAATTGCGCTTGGAATTGCGGCTGTTTTCGGCTGGAATTTTATTTTTCCTCCAGAGGAAATCAGTCTGCTCGAAGGGGCCATTGGGAACGTGATCCTGCAAAAGACACAAGAGGAAAGAATTATTGAGGCGCTCGAGAAGTCAAAACATATCAAAGGTCTGTATATGACCGCGGATGTGGCCAATGACCAAGGAGCGGCCGGAACTCGCTTGCGCCAAAATTTAATCCGCTTGGCAGAGAATACGGAAATTAATGGCCTAGTCATTGATGTCAAAGAAGTATGCGGGCCGGACTACGACGAGAAAAGTTTAAAAAAACTTTTGGAGGAACTCAAACAAAAAAATATCTGGACTATAGCGCGTATCGCCATATCCAAAGACGCTTCGCAATTCAACGCGCATCCAGAATGGTACTTGCAAAGAAAAACTCCCCTCGGAAGTAAAGATGAGTGCTATCGCAAAAAACATCTGCGATTGAGGCCCGCGAGTAACCAGTTACCGGTAACCAGTAACTATATTCTTTGGCAGGACAAACGCGGCGGGTACTGGCTTGATCCGGCATCGGAGGACGCGCGAAAATATACACTTGAATTTTCAAAAAAAATAATTGATCTTGGTTTTGACGAGTTGCAATTCGACTATATCCGCTTTCCATCGGACGGAGACGTGCAAAATATTATCTACCCCGTCTGGACCGGCAAACCGGATCGTTGCGAGGTAATGCAAAGTTATTTTGAATATTTAAGTAAAAATTTGAAGGCGCATAAGCCGGAAATTATTTTATCCGCGGATCTTTTTGGTTACGCGGCGGTCGGTATCGACACCGGAATCGGGCAGTGCATCCAGTCGATAGGCGACAACTTCGAGCACGTTTCTTTCATGGTTTATCCGTCTCACTACTACAGCGGATTTTTCCTCAAGGCGGTGCCGGAAAAAAATATTCCGGAAATAAATTTTAACGTACATCAAGCGCGCCTGAATCCCGGTGTTATCGTAGAGCGTTCGTTGCGCTACGCCCGAGACTTCTTTGACGGTTTGATTGCGACATCGACGGCGAAAGTTTCGACGACAACTCCGCCCGTGCCACCCATAAAGCAATCAAAAGCATGCAACCGACCATGGCTTGAAGATTTTTA
>CAYJWH010000053.1:0-2647 GCA_964373875.1 uncultured Candidatus Saccharibacteria bacterium
AGAAACCAATATGCCAGCACAAAAAATAGGGCCGCGAGTCCCAAAGCCCACCAAAGATCTGATGAGTTAAATGTTCCGGTAAGTACTACCGAGCGCATTCCTTCAAAAACATAAGAAATCGGCAGAAGGCGGACAATTGGTTCCAAAAATGCCGGAAGCGAAGATACCGGATAAAAAACTCCGGCAAGTGGGGTCAAAAGAGTAGGAATAGACCAGGCCATAATTTCTGAAGAGGGACCCAGGCGCAAAATAATCGAAGTAGTAAATATTCCAAGCGTCCAGCCAAAAATTAAAAGAATAGCCACAAAAGGAATCAAGAGAAGCCCGAACTGAAAAATGTTATAGGCGAAAAGAATCCAGGCGAGCGCTATCATAAATATCATGGAGACAACCGTCTGAAAAAGACTGGTCATCAAAAGCCCCAAAACATATTCGTTTATGGAAAGCGGAGAGGCGAAGAGATTCATAAAATTTCTGACCCAGATGTCTTCAAGATATGAAATGGTGATGCCGTGATGCACTCTGGTAAAAAAGTTCAAAAGGACAACTGACCCCAAAAGAACACTGATAAAACTCAATCTGCTTCCTCCCGCTTGAGCAAGAAATATTGTTAAAACTCCCCACAAGAGAAGATCTATAGTAGACCAATAAAACAGACCAAAAAGACGATACTTGCTCCGATAGAGAAGAAATAGCTGACGGAGAAATATTGTATAGGAACGCCAAAAATCCATAACTATCCCTGATTTAATGAAAGCGGCTCGCGGGCAACCGCGATAAATAACTCCTCAAGGTCTTTTTTGCCGTGCTGTCCCGGCAGAAGTTTCGGATCTCCCTCGAGAAGGATTTTTCCGTGCGATATAAAAAGCACCCGGTGGCATACTTCAGTAATTTCTTTCATGTCATGCGAGGTCCACAAAATCCCCGCTCGACTTTGCTTGGCGTATTCAATGATACGGCGGCGGATGATGTCCGCGCTTGATGGGTCGAGAGATGCCGTAGGCTCATCAAGCAATAAAAGCGCCGGCTTATTAAGCAACGACTTGGCAAGATTTAGTCGCGACTGCTCTCCAGAAGATAAATGGCCCGATCGGCCGTTTCTGAATTGCTCCAGATCAAACTCTTGCAGAAGCTCTCGCACTCGCTCGCGGACATTGGGAATGCCATAGAGTTTTCCGAAAATAAAAAGATTCTGCCAGACCGACATATTGCCGGGAAGTTGCGCGTAGACCGCGGCAAAATTAACGCTTTTTAAAATTTCCGCCCGATTTTCTTTAAAATCTTTCCCGAACATTTTTATGGAACCCGAAGTAGGCTCAAGCAATCCAAGAACCATACTGATAGTAGTCGTCTTGCCCGCGCCATTGGGCCCGAGAAGCCCCAAAACTTCTCCCTTTTTAATAGAAAAGGAAACTCCGCGAACCGCTTCAACGTCGCTGTAAACCTTGATTAAGTTGTTTACTTCCAAGATGTAAATATCTTCTTGATTAGACATTTTTTATTTTTATCCCACACATAACTTGCACTGCGCAAAGCGCAAAATATTAACAGTGCAAGTTATGTGTGGGATTTATTTGACAATCCATAAATTATAGCACTATATAGGTGTAGATCATAAAAACCCATGGGAGAATTAAATGGCAGGAAAAGCAAGGGTGATAGCCGAAAAGATGCGAAAACCAGAAGAAATTAGAGCATTTCTGCGAACATTAGAGATGGAACAAAGAGCACAAAAGGAGTGCGGGAATAAAACTACTTCGTTTGATTTGAGCATATCAATTTTTAGAAGAGTCCTTGACGCCATAGATACTCAAATCAAAAGGGGAGAAACAGAAGAAGTAGCAATCCTTGAAGGAGCGCGAAAAATAGTGGATATCACTCTCGAGCTCCAGAAAGAAATATCCGCACATCCGAAAGTCGGACGAGATGCCTACCAAGCGTTGCCTAGTAATGAACAAGCAGCCAGACAGCTACTCTTATCACGATCCAGGACCCTTCTCTGGGTTATGGGAGAAGAAAAAAACATCTAAGACAAAATTGAAAGATAGCGACCCCAGTAGGGGTCTTTTTTATCAAGCGCCTCTATATAGGCAATACTCGCATGAACCGTGCGTATCAGGGATCGGGCTGTTCACTATCGCGTACACTTTTTCAAGCACCGAATATCCGCGGCTTGGAGAAACATCCATTCTTATAAGATCTGTTTTGAAAGAGGCCTGTCCGAGACTATAGGAACTTGGCCAGAAAAACAAAAGATATCCGTACTCGGCCGGCTCATGGCCATTTTTTTGAAATAGGAGCGAGTACAGGTCGAGCTGATAGCGATAGTGCTCATGGGTATCTTCTTTGGTGGGATAGCCGCGGGTCTTGAAATCAAACGGGACAAACTTGCCGTCAGGTGCTACTACCAGATCATCAATGGCTCCGGCAACAACCATATTTAGCTCCGGAAACTCTGCCCTTATCCCTCCTCTGCCAAAATTAAATTCGCGCCACATATGCAATTGTTTGCCGTCATTAAATAGTTTCCCATCTACTTTTCCGTCTATTTCCGGCGGCAGCTCTCCGCGAACGCGATATTCGTCAAAATATTTTTTGAATACATTATCCATCCCGTCAGGCAAAGACGGATAAGCCCCGCGAGGCC